>JBHPEQ010000041.1:0-21818 GCA_042576845.1 Planctomycetota bacterium | reverse complement strand
GTTATAAAGATGCCTTATACTGGGACGGGGACGGTCGAGCTCGTGTTCAAGATAATAATCACTGATTGAATCTGCTTGATAATGGCTCATGACTAGGTCGCGTTCGGTTGTTGCCAGAAGCTCCCTTTCGGCACGTCTTTCCAGTTCTGCATCCGGGGTGCGTTCTCCCGGACGGGTGTGTCTTTGCATAAATTCTTCGATTCGTTTTCTGAGCCAGAGTTCGTGGATGAGATTGACGTGAAATCTGTCGCCGAAATGTTTTTTCATCGCCTCGTGGGAAACTAGGTATGCTTGGGCTTTGACGAATCCCTTTGCCGTACTGACTTTGACGGATTCTCTGTCATAACGTTTCCCTTCGTATTTATCAATCTCTCTAATTGCGTAGAGAGGGACATCGTAGATTATAAAACCTTCTATTTTTGAAGCAAGGTCCTTAATGGCGTAGAAATAAACATTATCGGGGCTCACTCTTTTGTATCTGGAAAGGAAAGCTGGCTCTCCGAAGAGAGTTTCTTCGTTGGTCTTGTGAGGGTTTATGTTGAAGGTTAAACCGCAGACGGATTTAAAAATGCTTGGTTCTCGTAGTGAACCGTATATAAACAAATTAAAATTCTGCTTACTCATCTTTCTGTCGGTGAATCAGTCTTCGGTTTTATCATGGGTTTGACAGTGTCTTTTTTGATTTGTCTGTAGAGCTTAAATAACTCTTTGAAGGCCCGAAGGATGACGCCTGCCTTTGCACCTGTTTGTGAGCCGGAGGTTCTCGGGTAGTGATGGACACCCTTTTGGGTTATCTTGTATCCTTTTCTGAGTGCACGAGCGAGAATTTCAGCATCAATAAGGGCACCGCTGCTGGTTAGCTTGATGTTATCAAAAATTTTGGTTTTGTAAACCTTAAAAGCACAGTCAATATCCCGGATTTTTATTCGAAACAACAGGCAGATAAGTTTTGTCCAGCAAAAGCCGTTGATTTTTCGGATAATATGATCTTTTCTATTAATACGGTAGCAACTGACTATATCGTATTGTTTCAACAGAGGCAATAGCGGCGGCATTTCGCTAATGTCGAACTGACCGTCACCATCGGTATAAAAGACAAGCTCTTTAGTAGCGGTTTTGAAGCCGGATTGAAGGGCGGCGCCATAGCCGAGATTCGTTTTATGATGAACGACTTTTATTCTGCTGTCTTGTTCTGTGATTTTATCAGCTATCCGGCCTGTAGAATCAGCGCTGCCGTCGTTGACAATGATGATTTCGTAGTCGGCCTTTATTTTCTCAAGTGTATCGGTTGCCGCCGTTACAGTGCTTGTAACATTATCCTCTTCATTATAACACGGAAAGAAAACACTGATAGAGACGGCGTTTTTTTTCGATTTGTCATTGCTTTGCGGCGGTTTTTGCCTTGTCACAGCTTACCACCTCTTTCCCTTCATCGTATCTCTGCTCTCTGCTCTGTACTTCATTATCATAGATGAATAGGACTCGACAAGTTTCTGGTCTTCTTTATTATTTGCGATTTTTCGAAGGTAGTCGCAAGCCATTATAGCGGCTGTAATTCTGTTGAAATAACCGTCAGACTGCTGGTGTTCGTCCTTATTTTTATTGGTATCATCGACGAAATCTATGCAAAAAGCTTCAACTTTGTCTTTGAGCTGGGTAACTCCGGCAAGAGATAATATTTCGGACAGGGGAACCTGCGACGGTTTTAGGTTGAATGCCCTGAGGGCATAATTAAAGGCCGTTTTTTTGGCGTCTATACCATTCTGATATTTGTAAATATGAGCGAGGTAGAGATATTTTGAGAAATCGTCCGGATATTTGGTTTCACCGGTCTTGATACCTTCAAAAAGTTTTTTGCCACGAGGACTTTTGATATCCACGAACATTTTTTGTTTGTTATTTAAGAAAATCACAGTCCACTCGGGGTTGGTCTCAATAGCTCTTACAAGATTGCGGCTGTTATCGTTAAGGGGCATCAGTGTTAGCCAGACATTGTGCTTTCTTAGTTCTTGTGAAATGTATCTGCTCATTTCTATGTAGTCGGAATTTGTTAGTTTCTTTTTTCTTATCGCTGCCTCAAAACCGACGGGGCCCCCGGCCATAATTTGATTCCACAGCCTGTAAGTTGCAGGTTTATAGGCGGCCTGAGCCCTGCCGTCCATAAATAATTGTAATGAGGTTTTTCCGGTATTCGGGTCGGGGTTCTGGGCCCAGGCGATGAAGCCACCCTCAGTCCAGTAATTAAACATTTTCCCTTTCAGATTATTTTCTCTGATAAAGTCTCCTGCGTGGAACGGCTTTCTGTCAGAGGCGGTCATCCTCATAAATACAGAGGTGAATTCAGCGTCCGTAGGCCAGCAATCCAGATAAACCCTTTTGAATTTAACAGTCCACCATGTACCAAAGAAGATAACAGCTCCGGCAGCAACCATAGTGAAAAACAATTGTAGCTTATGCGGTATGGCTGAGACACTGCAGCGATTATGTTTATGGAAATTAATCGAAGCCGATATTGTATGAATCATCTGAGTAAGAAATGCCGCCATAATGGGGCAGGCGGCAATAGCGGCAATCGGAATGAATCTGCGGGAACGGATTGCCATATATATTGTAAGAGCCGCAATAGCTGTTAACACCAGGTCGAACTTTGGTGACCGGTAGGTATGATTTTGAGATTGCTGCTGGGCCTCTGTTTGCTCTCTGAGAGGGCCAAGGGCTTTTTTCAGATAAGGTATAGCTATCCAGACAGAGACCGACAGAAGGTTTATAAGGTAAAGAATGCCGAATAAATTTCTGTATTGTATGTTGAGATTGTTTTCGTAGACAGGATGCCATCTTCTTCGCAGCTCAAAACAGGATTCGAATATTCCCCATACCCAGTTAAATACCTGCCCGTCCCATTCAGGAAATTTCATTTTTAAAGGGTTGAAAAATGCGGTCATTAATATTATGGTAACGATAGCTGTTGCTGCCGGGAAAATAATGTCATTTTGTTTAAATTTAATATTCTTTGAAAACAAAGAGGTGATTATATAAATTGTTACATACGCCGGAAGAAGGACGAAAGGAAAAATGTACCTGCCGGCGCCGTTCCCGGCATCGGTGAGCCAAAGAGCCAAAAGCACTAACAACCCAATGATATGAACATAATGAACGTTCTTGTAAATACTGAGCAGAATTATCCCGCTGAAGCTTGCACAGAGCAGAAAGCCGACTAAATCCGCCTTGACAAATGAAAAACTGATGAACGTTGCCCAGCAGATAATCATAGTCGCTGCCCAGCCGAAGAACCTAAATAAAATGAAAAATCGTTTTTCCTGTGTATCGAGTTCATCTTTCGGGGCTTTTAGCAATTTGGGCTGAAGTAATTTGCTGAATAGCCAGAATACGAAGAAGGCAATGCTTAAAATAAGCATCACCAAAAATGGAAATCCTGTTCCGACAGGGTTGCTCCATTCGAAAGCAGGATGCCATTCATTAACGGTTCGCCACATTTTCGCGTGTTCACTGACACTGATAATGAAGGTGTGTGTAAAGTTTGTCAGGTGAAACGGATTAAATATAATCACAGCGATAAGAGTCGTAAAACCGGCGGCAATAGTATGATAAATGCCTTTCCTGCCGAGGGAGACAAACCACTTTTTGGAGAAGAGCGTCAGCAAATGAATGGCCACAAACGGTGCAAGCATAATAAAAGCGTATATATATCCACCGTGGACGTTACTCCAGAAAACCGTAAGGGGGACGAGGAGCCAGATATACAAAATGTTGCGATATGTAGCCAGGACGAGGATAAATAAGAAGGCCGCTGTAAGAACATTTGAGAAGCCGGCAGGGCGGACGTCGATAAAGGACCTGCCGGCAAACATCGCAAAGCAGGCAAACACTGCCGCCAGTGCCGGATGAGCACCTAAAATTCTGGCAGTGTAGTAAATGCAAATGAGGCCGAATACGTAAATAGCAAATTTCCAGTATATAAGGGTATTAAAAGAACGCTCGGCAGCATCGGCAAAAGGGGATTTGTGAGTAAGCCAGTAAAAAATAACGTGAGTAAGCCAGTTCTGGTTTAACCAGCCGGTAGGGTGCCAGCGCTTAACAGTATCAAGCCCGACCTTGTCAGTGAGCGATTGGGCCCAGCCAGGCCATTGTTTTACCTCTTTTGGTGTGGGGCCTGCCTTATGTGAGTTCGCACTGAACGGCTCTACGGTATCGACGCCGTGATTAATAAAATGCCTTCCGCAGGCCATTGCCACCCAGGTATCGCCTGCGGCAACCATGTGTGTGCAGGCGTGAAAAGTGAAAATGAGCATCGCAAGCCAGCCTAAGACAATAAGCCAGCGTGAAAGGTAAGAACTTTTTTCCTTTTTTTCCGGCTCAGCAATTGTCAATTCTTCGTTTACTATTTCAGCCATTTTTCCGGTTTTTCTAATCCTTAAATAACTTCTCGCTCAAACAGGCAATTTCTGCCTAAACTCAATAATATCAGCCAATAATAAGGTCTGAATGGTATATCGTCAAGGTTAAGGCCAGTATGCTAAAGTTTTTAGAAAAAAAAGAAAAGGTTTTGAATTCCAATCAATATCGGACTCTTTAGGATTTCTAAATGTATATTCGGTTTGATTTATCACTGACCATTGCAATCTACATAGTTGCTGTCAATGATGAATCTGTTGTTTTGGTCGGCAAGGACATAATGTTTCGAAACCTCGTTCATCTCTACAGTGAACTTATTCGAGCTTGTTGAACGGCCAAGATTTGACAGTAATATCGAGGCCAGAATAATTATTGCCGCTGCTGCAGTCCCGATGCGCCAGATGACGGAAAGCCCCCTTAAGCGACGGTTTTTAGTTATTACCGTCAACCTGTTGGGAATTGTTGCGAACAGTTTTTGTTTAAGTTTACCAGGAACCTCAAGCTCAGGTAAAGAACGCAGTCCTGCCGCTATTGATTTCAATGTAATGTCTTTGTCATTTTTTTCCTTATTGTCTTTCATAGTTATTCCCAATCCTTTAATAATTTTCTTAATTTTTTCAATGCCTTGTTCATCCGCCATTTAATAGTTCCCGACGGTTTGTCTAAAATTTTAGCTATGTTACGAAAGCTGATTTCCTGAATGTAATGCAGTACGATGACTATATACTCGGCTGCGTCAAGCTTCTGTACTGCTTCATAAAGCAGCTTGGTATGTTCCTGAAGTGTAAGTTGGTATAAGGGATTCAAATTGTTATGTACATCCCTGCTGTTTTGTTTCAAACCATCTATCAATGTATTAAACCGTTTGAGACGATGTCCTGAGTCAATGAATTTATGATACGCAATCTTATGCAGCCACGTTCGCATCAAAGCTCTGCCTTTAAAACTGTCGATTTTTGCCCATGCGGAGACGAAGGTATCCTGAGTCAGGTCCTCAGCGAGAGAAGCGTCTTGGGTCAAATATGCTAAAAAACGGTAAATTGACTTGTAGTGCCTACAGATTACCGCCTTGCAGGCCTCCGGATCCCCTTTGCGTAAGGCCTTTATATTATTTACCTTAACTCTATGCCGCACTTATATCTCCGAGGATGGTAAAAAGCTTACTTCGTCTGCTACCTACAAAATTAGACAGTAGAAGGGCGTAAGAGGTTGGTGAAAATTTGGGAAAAATTAAAAAAAATTGGTAAACGACCAAAATTTCCAATAGCCGCGAATTGGCACGAATTCGATTCGTATATCGTATGTGGTATATCATATTTCCCCGCAGTAAATAACGGCAGCGGCCTACTTTTGCGGGGCAGGCATATATCAACTTGCAGAACAAATGCAAAACTTTTCTGACCAGTTAATATTAGGCATATGGGATTTTAAGCTTTGATGATATATGTAACATAGACAAATAAACGCCCCTTTTAGGGCGTTTAGGGCAAAAAGCTAAGGCAATCCGAAATCACCCTCCTCCGAATTGCCTTAGAACTCTATTAAAGCGCCAGCAGCAGGTGCGACTTTGAATTAAGCTGGTCGATATCCTATATTCAAATTTATATTTAGTTGCAGTCGTTCAACCAGTAACCGAGCATCCAATCCAAATCGTCTATATTTACGATATCATTTGCGTCAATATCGCCAGGCAGGTCGGGACCGGTTAGCATCCAGTCGTTGCCAAGCATTGCATAATCCTTAAAGTCAACAAGGCCTATCTCATCCAGATTTGCTGCCACGCAAGGTGATGGTAACTCCTTCGTGATTACAACGTCGTCAACCCATACGTCCCTGCCTGCCCCCCCGCCACCAAGAGTGGCGCTGAACTGTATCCGGAAATCGGGGATGAAATAGTTGCTGTCGGTTATGGTATCGGTATAGTGCAGCCATTCATCGTCGGCCCCCAACGCATCAATATCGTTAACCTCGTCATAGGTAGTTCCATTATAGTAATAGAATTTTGCTGTGTACGAAGATATGTTGTTCTTCTGAAGCCAGAAATCTACATGAACGGTGGTAGCATCACTAGTATCTAAAACAGTACAGGCAAAGTCACCAGAGTTGGTTTTATCAGCATGGGCCGAAGACGCGCCGCGACAATAAGTGCTCGTATCTTCCACCCAGGTACCGGTCCAATTGGCATCCCATACAGCGCCCTCAAAGCCATCCTGCAGCAGGATAATTCCCGGCGGCGGGGTTGGGTCATCGAATTCTACCTGCGCCAGAACATTGGGGATTCTCTCGGCAAACCAGTCACGAAGCCAGTCGAAGACCTCTGCTGCGGTCGTTGCACCTATCCTGTCATTGATGTGGCCCATCAACATGGGGTCGGCTTCCGCCGCAGCTGTGATGACCGGCTCAACCATATCAAGAAAGTCATTAATGTCGGCAAACGTCAGCGGGCCGTCAAGAAGGTCTCTCATTATCTGGTTGTACTGGCCACGGAAGACTGGGTTGGTCAGGATAAGGTCATCATACGCCGAGGAGCTTCCCTCATAATAAATTGTCGTGTCGTAAGACTTGAAGCTGGAATCGACGTCCCAGGGGAAATACATCCTTTTTCTTGTTTCACAGGGGTCACCAAGGTTCCAGTCCATAAAGTAAGTATTGTTGGATTGCCAAAAAAGCGGGTCCGAATTTGCTATGATGGCATCGATAGCTGCCGAACTCAGCATTCGCGCCATATTAATCCACTGATTCATATCGGCAAACACGTTGGCATCGTCCGGAACAGGGCATATTCCGCCTGCCGGCATCAAATCAGGGTCGTCAGGATGAGCGAAGGGGGCGTAACATAGCGCATCCAATGCGGGGCTCTTGGGAAAGGTGTCGTCTCCAATTTTTAACTCAAATCTGGTAAAGCAGTCCATGAACTTATACAGCCAGCTGTCATGGCTGACATAAAGGTCACGGTTTCGCAGATACTGCTTATCATATTGTTCGTTGTTTACATACAAGCCTATGTAGGTACCGTTGACATAAACTTTTACCCAGTTAGCGTACCAGACGGGCCAGCCGTATCCCTCCGTGAGAGAAGCTATCCGATGTAAGTTACAGGCCACGCCCTCGGCTATCACATCAATGGCATCACTGTTGGCTTCCAGGCTGAGCTTTTTGAGTCCATGCCAATAGGAAACTGCACACGGGTCTTCGTCAAAGTATTCATTAATGTCGATTTTTAAGGCAACTTTTTCCGAGTTGTTCTCATCGGGGAATGCAATAGCTTTTTTTCTGCGGACCGCAACCTTGATCTTCAGGCCCTCTTCACCTTCCATCCAGAACATTGCGGGTAGTTCAACCTCCTCATATAAACAACCATCCTCGGCTGGGTGGTTGTTTATAACGGCCTGCCAGTCGTCAGGGTCCATTTCCAGATTCAGAGTTCGAAGCTGATTCGGCTCGAAGATTTCCGGCCAACCGGGTTCAGGCCAATCCGGTTCGTTTGGGTCTGAGAACCAAGCTTGCGCTGAGTTCGTACACAGGAAAATGTTGATTACAAGTGCAGCAATGATTACCATTGCCGTGGTCGAGAAACGCTTCATCACTTTTTCCTCCAATATTTTTTGGACAGATAAATCTTTTTTTCCTTGGTTGCACCCAATGCGCAAACCAAACACCTTGCGTCCTTGCCTGGGAATCCAGGCCGGATTGCGTTGTTTCTACAACCTCTATCCGACCTTTTCATCCGTGAATGTAAAAACAAAAACCCAGAGCTGTTGTCGGCTTTGGTTTCGACTTACCTTATTTGATTAGAATAATGGCTGAAGTGGGACTGCTCAGCTCCGAGGCCTTCTATAATCAATGCCGGAGCTATATCTTTCTCCCGTGGGTAAGCGGGAAAAGTTGAAACTAAAGCCCCCAGCTTTTTCACCACAACTCCTTCTGAATTCATAATATCTCAAGATGGTAGCTTGCCTAATTATCGCAACTTACGTATTTTACCACACTTATGGTAACGAAGTCAAAACAATTTTCCTCAAACTTAGGGGTTTTTTGAAAAAGCGTTTTGTGGGATGATTCACTCAAAGCGCACTCCTTGTGTATGACGATATAAGGGGTAGTTAAATATTTCCATAACCCCTTATTACACAAGGAGATGCATTATGTTGAAACGTAAAGCTCTGATGGAATCCATATCGTCAAATCTGCACAGTTTTCTCGAAAAAATGATTGCCCCGCCCCTACTTTGAGGATTAGAGCTTATCCGAATAACCCTCTCTATTGCAGCCGGCTGCAAAGTCCAACTCCTGCGTTGTCGGGTCAAAATCGTCCTCAACGTAGCTTTGGCTATGGCTGCGGCGATTTTGCCCCTGTCGCATTGCCGCAGTTCTATTGTTTAAGCCAGCTTTCGATTCTGTCCAATCCTTTTTCTATTTGTTCGAGTGATGTGGCGAAGCTGAGTCGGACATTTTCGTCACAGCCGAAAGGCAGGCCCGGCACGAGAGCAACTTTTGCCTGCTCCAGGAGCGTCTTTGCAAAATCCATACTGCCGTTGATTTTCGCACCATTTATATTTCTGCCATAATGGCTGGAGACATCAGGGAAACAATAAAAAGCTCCGGTAGGTTCGGTGCAGGTGATGCCGACAATGCTGTTTAGCCGCCGGACCATAAATTTGCCGCGTTTTTCAAATTCGAGTCTCATTTTCTCTATTGCAGCCGGGGCTTTTTCACCGAGGGCTTCTATAGCGGCATACTGGGCAAAAGTTACAGGGTTTGAGGTCATATGTGATTGAAGCTGGCCCATCGCTTTTATGATTTCCAGTGGTCCTGCGGAGTAGCCCAGCCGCCAGCCAGTCATAGAGAAGGCCTTGCTTAGGCCGTTTAGAGTTACGGTCCTCTGAAAAGCATCGTCACTAAGTGATGCGAAACTTACAAACTTTGTGTCGCCGTAGATTAGTTTTTCGTAGATTTCATCAGAAAGAACCATAACATCTGTGCCTTCGAGAACCTTTGCGATTTCGGCAAGCTCCCAGGGCGTATAAGTAAATCCGCCGGGATTGTTTGGCGAATTGATTATGAGCAAAGCGGTTTTTTCAGTAATGGCATCTTTTAGCTGGGCAGGTGTCATTTTGTAAGAATTATTTTTATCGGTTTGAATAATTCTGGCGATGCCGCCGGCAAGCTTTATAGTTTCTGAATATGTTACCCAGTAGGGTGCGGGAAGGATGACTTCGTCGCCTGTATCGAGCATTACCTGCATAGCTTCATAAACTGAATGTTTGCCGCCGACGGTTACGATGATTTGGTCGGGAGAATATTTGAGGCCGTTTTCCTTTTGAAGCTTCTCGGCGATTACAGCTCTTAGCTCTGCAATGCCGCGGGCAGCGGTATATTTTGTCCGACCTGCTTTGAGCGCCTCGACTGCAGCGTTCTTGATATAATCAGGAGTGTCGAAATCGGGTTCGCCGGCGCCGAAGCTTACAATGTCGACGCCCTGACTTATAAGCTCTTTTGCCCTTGAGGTAACGGCTAAAGTGGCAGAGGGCGGTACTGCTTGTGCTCGTTTGCTGATTTTCACTTTTTTATCCTTTCATATTTAAATGTTGTCGCTTAAACAGCGGTATTAAAAACTAAACGGCAAAACAGGTCAAGAAGAATAACGCATTGCCGATTATAGCCGGGTAAAGCTCTTCAGGATTCATTTTTATCCTAATTTTCTTGAAATACGTTTTTGAAAGTAGTACATATAGAACAGTCGGCTGCGGTTTTTTCTGCCGGCTGATTAGTTGCGCCTGTAGCTCAATTGGATAGAGCGTCGGTCTACGGAACCGGAAGTTGGGGGTTCGAATCCTCCCAGGCGTGGTCGATAAGCCCTTACCGTTTAATTTCTTATACAAGTTATTTTTTGGTTTTTAGTCCAGCGGCTTTTCGAAGTTTGTTTACCATATCGGTTTTTTCCCAGGTGAAAGTTGGGAGGTTTCTTCCGAAGTGTCCGCCATAAGAAGTTTGAGCGTAGATTGGCCGGTCGAGCTTTAGATGTTTTATCATTTCGGCGGGTGTCAATGGGAAAAGCTCTCCTATAATTTCGCTGATTTTTTCCTCGCTTATTTTTGCGGCGCCTTCGGTGTTGATAAGAATGGAGATGGGTTTAGCGACGCCTATGGCGTATGAGAGCTGGACTTCGCAGGCATCGGCGAATTCTGCAGCGACAACGTTTTTTGCGATATACCGTGCCATATAACTTGCAGTTCGGTCGACTTTTGATGGGTCCTTTCCGCTGAAGCAGCCGCCGCCGTGGCTTCCTCTTCCGCCATAAGTGTCGACGATAATTTTTCTTCCTGTCAGTCCGCAATCGCCTTTTGGGCCTCCGGTGACGAATCGGCCTGTTGGATTAATATGGTAAATGGTATCCTTGTCGACTAAGCGCTTTGGCAGAGAAGGGAGAATAACGTTTTCGACGATTTGCTTTCGCAATTGTTTGTATTTTACGGAAGGGTTGTGTTGAGTGGAAACGACAACGGTATGGATTCGTTTCGGTTTGCTGTTTTCATATTCGACGGTTACCTGGCTTTTTCCGTCGGGTCTGAGCCAGGGCAGTTTTTTGTTTTGCCTGAGTTTTGCGAGTCGGTTTGTTATATTGTGTGCGAACTGAATCGGCATCGGCATAAGTTGAGGAGTTTCCCTGCAGGCGTATCCGAACATTAGTCCCTGGTCGCCCGCACCTTGCTCTTTATGAAGCCCGGCGCCTTCGGTTACTCCCTGTGAGATGTCCGGGCTCTGCTTGTCGAGCGCTACCATCACAGCACAGTTTTCGAAATCGAAACCCATATCGGGGTCGGTATAGCCGATTTTTTTAACGGTGCTGCGAACGAGTGCAGGGACATCCACGACGGCTTTGGATGTGATTTCGCCGGCGACTAATACCAGCCCTGTCGTAACAAGAGTTTCACAAGCCACTCTGCTTTTCGGGTCCTGGGCGAGCATTGCATCAAGGACGGCGTCAGAGATGTGATCGGCTACTTTGTCCGGATGCCCCATTGTTACGGATTCACTTGTGAACAGGTATTTGCCGGTTTGGCAATGCCGATTGGTGTGGATAGGTTTCTTTACCATTTTATAATGTTTCCCATTTTGTAATAAAAACTCATTGTCCGGTTAAACAGAAACTTTATGTGAATATGATAGCGGTTATCATTATTCAGTCAAATCAAAAAAGCTTAAAATCCGATGAATGCTCTGTAAACTTATAATGGTTCAGGCCGTTAGTTGGTCTGAGGCGCTCTTAACATAAGCACTGAAGAAATCCCTGACTATCGTTCCGTTGTAAGTTTCACCAGGAGCATCCAATATCAAAGTAAACACATAAGTCCGCTTACTTGACCGGAAAAGCAGCAATTCCGGGATATACAACAGCGGCAATCAATCCTGCTCCGTATCGGCGCCATAATGTTTGTGCGTCAAGCTTATGGTCGTCCGGCAAAAGCTCAAGCGTTACTATGGGAATACCTGATTCAAGTCCGGCGTATGAACCCAGCGAGCCGGGCATTACACCGAGTTTTTTCATCGGCAGTCGCGTAAGCTGTGACATTTTTTCAGCCAGTTTTTTTGCAGGGCCGTCATAGTCAATACAGCCAAATGGCTGGTGGATGCTGACAATACGTGCCGGCTTATACTCTCTGATAACACGTTCAATAATGCGTGCTTCAGGTTCAGAAAGGGCTGAGTATCCATATACAGCATTGTAAAGACGGTTGGCAACGGAGAAATTTCGATTCAAGTCTACTCCTCTGGCATTGTGGCGCTGGTTGCGGACCAAGCCGTCAGGATTAGTCACAGGCATAAGCACAACCTTGCGTTGGGCCAGCAGTTCCTGCTTTTGCTGAAGATATTGCATCAGTTCCATAACGAGTTTGGTTCCTGCCGGCTCGTCACCATGGATTGTTGCCAGAATAAAAGTTGTTTCTTCTCCACGTCCGAGTGTTATTATTTCAATCGGCCGATTCTCAACAGAGGCACCAATAAAGCGCGTCTGAAAACTTTCTGAGTTTTTCACTTCGCCGAATATTGTGGGAAGTCTTGTTGGTTTTGAACAGCCGGCCAATAGAAAAGCGGTGCTGAGGGCAAAAAATGAGCAGATAATAAATCGCTGCCTATACATCCGTGTATCCTTCTGTAATTCCTTTTTTACGACGTAATATTAACACGCTGAGATTATAAAATCTTTTTTCTTTGATTAAAAGCAAAAAGCGGGCTGGCTGAGAACAATCGTCTTTACTTGGCATATCAGGGCTATCGGCATTTGATTAGAGGATTGTGCAGCAGATAGCAAAGCCAACTTGAGCAGACTTGACATATCCGCTTCGAACTACGACAATTAGTTTGTTCTTTTGAGATAAGTGAACTTGCGGATATGCTTTTTGGAGAATTTGGAATGGGCCGGCAGGTTGATTTTGACGTTGTTGTGATTGGCGGGGGGATTGTGGGCTTGGCTTGCGCCTATAAGATTGCAAAAAATCATCCTGATATTGACATTGCAGTGGTGGAAAAGGAGGACAAATTAGCGGCTCATCAAACCGGACATAATTCCGGTGTTATTCATTCAGGGCTGTATTATCAACCCGGCTCAAATAAGGTGAAAACGTGCGTGGAGGGGCGAAAAGAGCTTGTGGCTTTTGCGAAAAAATATAAGCTCCCTTACAAAATTTGCGGCAAGATAATCGTAGCAGCCAGGAAAAAGGAACTAAAGAACCTCGAACTGATTTTCCGCAACGGCCTGGAAAATGCTATCGAAGGTATTGAGAAAATCAGCCCGGAGCAAATTGAAGAAATAGAACCATTTTGCCGGGGCATTGCTGGCATAAAAGTGCCCTGTACGGGTGTTATTGATTTTGCCTCTGTTGCCGAAAAATTAGCCGAATTAATTCAGGAACTCTCAGGCAGCAATAAAATTCTGTTATCCAATAAGGTGTTGCGTTTAGAAAAGCACGATTTCCTTACAACAGTTGTTACAGATAAAATGAGCTTAAAATCCAGGTTCATTATTAACTGTGCAGGACTTCAGTCTGACAGGATAGCAAAGCTGGATGAGGTCGAATCGAAGATTAAGATAGTTCCGTTTCGCGGCGACTATTATGAACTGACTGATGAGGCGGCAGAAAAAGTAAATAATTTGATTTATCCTGTCCCTGACGCTAATATTCCTTTTCTTGGGGTTCATTTAACTCGTGGAATTGACGGGCGGGTTGAATGCGGACCAAACGCAATGTTCTCCTTCAGCAGAGAAGGTTACTGCAACAGACGATTTAGCTTTAACGATACCCGTCAGTCGCTGACTTTCTCCGGTACCTGGAAGCTTTTTTTAAGAAACTTCGGATGTGGAGTGTGCGAGTGCGCAAGTACTTTGAGCAAAGAACTTTTCCTGTGGCGGCTGCAGCGGATTATACCTTCGTTAAGAGGCTCAGATATAAAGCCCGGCAAAACAGGCATTCGCGCACAGGCGGTCGATTCCGCCGGCCGGTTGATTGATGATTTTGAAATACAAAAAAACGGCAATTGTATACATATCTTGAATGCGCCGTCGCCGGCGGCTACAGCTTCACTTGCTATCGCCGAATATATTAACCAAACAGCGACAGAATACTTTGAACTCAAGGTTTAATATTTATAATACCAACTCTATTAATAAAACTGTCTCGGAAAAGAAAATCCTTGATTGTTTAAGGTAGTTTTTGTAAAAATATTGATGTCGTACGGAGAAAATTATCTTTTTTAAGCGTTTAAATGGGAAATGTCAGTTAAAAAGCAATACAAGCTATAATAGGGAAATTCGGATGCTGAAAAGAACTCGATTGAGTAAAGCCTTGGTTTTTTGTATTACGGTTTATTTACTTGGAGGCACTTATGCCATGGCTGATGATAAGCTGGATTTATACAACGTTGTTTGGACCACTGCCAGCGAAGACGAATCGGATTTTATGCCTATCGGCAACGGTGACATTGGTATGACCGTTTGGGCTGAGCCTGACGGTGACCTGATGTTCTATGTTACCAAGAACGATTCAGCCAGTGAAAATGACCGTTTGCTCAAGCTGGGCAGGGTGCGGGTCAAACTGTCTCCGAATCCATTCGCCAAAGGATTGCCGTTTCGCCAGGAACTGAAACTTCGCCAGGGCCAGATCGTTATAACCGCAGGCCCGGAAGATGCCCCGGTAAGCCTTCGCCTCTGGGTCGATGCAAACTACCCGGTTATCCGAGTCGAGGCCGAAAGCAAAGAAGCCTTCGAGATGGAAGTGAATTTCGAGACCTGGCGAGAGACCGGCTACATGGCCAAAAATATCACGTTCGGTGATCTATATAATGTCAAGCCCTCCAACGCGGCAGCCAATGAAGACAATATTTATCCGACGGTGGTATTTCCCGATGTGATCGTTCCCGGCGAGAAAAACCGTATCGTCTGGTACCATCACAACGTAAAGTCCGGATGGCCCTTGAACATGAAACTGCTCGGACTGGAAACCCTTATGCCGGACATGACCGACCCGCTTTTGTCGCGAACGTTCGGCGGAGCTATTAAGGGTAACGGGTTTGTTCTCGTTGGTGACAGGGTGCTCAAAAGCGAACAAGCAGGAAAGAAGCAATCCTTTTCGGTTTATCCGCTTACAAAGCATCCGGCGACAGTTACAGAGTGGATGGCCAATCTGGACGAACTAATTGCCGGCGGTGAAAAACTGGACATCGAAAAATCACGCCGTGAGCATTATAACTGGTGGAATGATTTCTGGAACCGAAGCTGGATTCGCATATCCGGTTCGGATGATGGACAAACTGTCAGCAACGGTTATACGCTTTTCCGTTATATGGTTGGCTGTGCGGGCAGGGGGGCTTTGCCAATTAAGTTCAACGGAGCCCTGTTTACCGGAACCTATCAGGGTGACCCGGACTATCGCTCCTGGGGGCATCATTACCCTGCGCAGAATCAGCGGTTGATCTATTGGCCTTTGACCGCTTCGGGCGATTTCGATCTTCTCCAGCCGTTCTTCAAAATGTACATGGACATCCTGCCGCTTTGCAGGCAGCGGACAAAAATATATTACGGACACGAGGGCACCTACTTTACCGAAGGGCTGCATTTCTGGGGCACCGATTACAATTTCCATCGCGGATGGGACAGGGAAGGCAAGGATGTTTCTTACATGGCCCATCCGTACGTTAAGTGGCACTGGCAAAGCGGTCTGGAGTTGCTGGCTATCATGCTTGATTATTACCGGTACACGCAGGACGAGGATTTTTTGCATGAGAAATTCCTGCCGATGGCTGACGAGGTGATAACCTTTTACGATCAGCACTACAAACACGACGAGAACGGCAAACTCTATATCTACCCTTCGCAGTCGCTGGAGACGTGGTGGAATTGTGCAAACCCTGCCCCGGAACTGGCGGGCCTGCGTTTTATGCTTAACGAACTTTTGGGAATGGATAATTCGCTTACCAGCAAAAAGCAGCGTAAACACTGGAAACGCTTTCTGGGTGAACTGCCGGAATTGCCGAGGCGAAAGGCCAATGGAGAAACGATCCTGGCTGCCGCCGAGAGTTTTGAGGATACACAAACGCATAACATTGAAAATCCGGAATTGTATGCGGTGTTCCCTTATCGGCTTTACGGGCTGGACAAACCCGACCTGGAGATGGCACGCAAAACTTTTGACAACAGGCTTCATGTCGAGGGCAACTTCGGTCACGATCAGGACGGCATACATGCGGCCTACCTGGGTCTTACCGAAAAGGTACGCGAGTTTCTGCCGCGTCGTTTCGGCAGTAAATATCTGGCATCGCGGTTTCCAACTATGTGGCACGGCGGATATGACTGGCCGCCGGATTACTGTCACGGCGGAGCCGGCATGATCGCCTTGCAGGCGATGCTGATGCAGTGCGAAGATAAAAAGATAATCCTGTTTCCGACATGGCCTAAGGAATGGGATGTCGAGTTCAAACTTCATGCGCCTTATAACACAACAGTCGAAGGCATTTATAAAGACAGCAAAGTAACTGTTCTGATCGTAAAACCGGAATCTAGGAAAAAGGATCTGGTCATTATGGGCCAAAAATAAATCCGTCCAGTTAATTAAACATTACAAATGGAGAATTGAAAAATGAGTACCCAAAGATTGTCGAGAAAGCTTTTTGTGTTTTATGCAGTGGTTGTATTTGTTTGTACACCGATTTTGTCTGCGGCGGAAATAACACTGGTCGATAACGGCAAGGCTAACGCGAGCATTGTCACCGCCAAGGAGCCGACTATCTCAGCAAGGCTTGCAGCACTTGAGTTGCAGTACCATATCGAAAAGATAACCGGTGCCCGTCTGCCAATCAAAACAGATGCTCAGAAAGTCAAAGGCAATCGGATCCTTGTCGGTGAAAGCCCGGCTACAAGAAAACTCGGCCTTAAAGCTGATAATTTTCCTCCGCAGGAATACCTAATCCGCTTTCTACCGGAAACTGTCGTCCTTATCGGTTATGACTGGCTGGACACGCCCAAAAACCGCAAGCCCGACGGCTATGCTACCTATGATTTCACACTGAAAAATTCACGCCATAGAATCAACTACTTCAAAGCCACCAACAGGACGCCGAAGACCGATGCCGAGAAGGAAATAATGGAACTGCCCGGCCTGTTCGACGATCAGGGAAGCTGCTATGCAACATACGATTTTCTCGAACGCTTTTGCGATGTGCGCTGGTACGGGGCCAGTGTGCTTAACATTGTTTTCCCGAAAAAGAGTACGTTGACCGTTAAAGGCCAGGATGTTCGGCGCAAGCCTGCGTTTTTATATCGCACCGACGGTGTCGGCACAAGTTTCTTCGGCCTTTGGGGCGATGCCAGCGAAGATGCGGTACAACTCTACTCACAACGAATGCGCATTGGCGGTGAGAGATGGGCCGGAAACCATTCCTTCTACAGTTACAATGCTCGCTTCTTCAAAAAATCGGCAGAACAACCAGAACTGTTTGAGAGAAAGCGTCCGGAATTATTCGCTAAAGGACAGGAAGGCGATGATCGCCAGTTGTGCTATACGAACCCGGCTGTTATTCAGCAGGCAGCACAGGATGCCCGAGACTATTTTGACGGCAAGGGTTTCAAGGGTATCCAGCCCTGCATGGGAGAATATTTTTCTGTTGTGCCGATGGACCATGGCAGATGGTGTCAATGTGATAACTGCCAGGAGCTTTTGGCCATCGATAAGGACAACACAGGTGGAGGTTTTGCCTCCGGAACCGCCAGCCATTACTTCTTCAACTTCGTAAACAAAGTCGCCAAAGAAGTAAAAAAAACTCACCCCGACAAATTCATCTCAACCCTCGCCTATCATGTTTATTCGTATTACCCAGAGCAGATTAAGCTTGAGTCCAATGTCGCTGTCGCACCCTGTCTGCTGAATAGGAACTATTGGCCAATCCTGAATAAATACAATGATATAAAACTTTACAAAAGATGGGTTGCCGACAAAGACAGAAGGGTCTATATCTGGAACTATCACTGTTTCCCCAATCAGATGGGCATGATGGGTGATTGGAATGTCTTCCCGGGCTTCAGCGCTCATACGCTCGATGAGCAATACAAGATGTACCACGAGGACGGTGTTCGCGGCGTATTCCTTTGCGGCATCGGCGAGCAGCTTGATTATTACCTGACATTGAAACTGCTCGATGACCCGTCAATTGATATTGATGAGTTGCTTGGTGAATTTTTCTCGCGATATTTCGGCGCAGCTTCCGAACCAATGAAAAAGTTCTATCTCAGTATCGAAGAGATATTCACCAATACCGAAAACTACCCCGAGCACATTCGCAACAAAGAGGGCGATTACAACCAGACTGAAGAGATGGCATGGGGCTACCTGGGGACAGATGAGCGGATGGCTGAGTTGGGCAAGTATATCGATATGGCGCAAAGGTTCGCAGTTAGTGATCTCGAAATGAAAAGGGTCGATCTCTGGAAAAAAGGCATCTGGGACTATATGGTCGAAGGTAAAAAGATGTATATAGCCAAGCAAAAAAAATAGAAGAGGAGCCAAAACGGACGGTTTTGGGTGGTACCACTTGTCTGGAAAATGGTGTCATATTAATTATAAAGGATTAAAATAGCGAACCTGAAAACCTGCTCTTTTCAGGTCGTCTTCAAATTTTCTGCTAATGCACAAATCGACCCGTTTTCTTTTCGTGGGTTGAGATTCGCCTTTAAGGGAGTAAAATTGATATGAAGAAATTATTTTTTACTATGATGATTTTTGGGATGTTTGCCGGCTGCGACCCCCAGGAGGGACCGGCCATAAAAGTCGGCGTCCAGAGCGAAAAGGGACAACCTTTAGATGTGGCTATCCAGACGGATAAAGTTCTGTCTGTAAAGCTGAATATCGAAGAAGGTAAATCAATGCCTGTAAAACTCGATACACCTATGGAAGTAAAGATCAATAGCGAACAAGCTTTACCGGTGAAGCTGGAAGTTCAGGATGGTCAAGCCATTCCTGTCCAGCTAAATATACCTAATGATGAGGGCTTACCCGTTCAAATTAAACTCCCACAGAAAGCTTCCATTTTCGGAGCAATAGCTGCTTTGGCAGGTTTGTGTATTGTCTTTACGAGCTGTGTTGTTGCCCTAATTGCCGTTCTCAGTGCAAAGAAAGCCCAGAATATTGCCAAATCGGCGTATCTGTCTGTAGAAGATATAAAAACGGCACAGAGACAGCATCAAAGGCAATTATACGGTTTTGACCAGTAGATGAACGAATAACTAAATGAGTAATGATCGAACTGAAAGTTTATTCGAGACGAAAGAGAATGAGCCGTCCGGCTACAGTCATATCGCCAGAATAGTTTTTGAGACGGGGGCGGACACGGGTTTTGATTATCTTGTGCCGGACGAACTCTGGCCTTTACAAACAGGTCAGCGGGTTGAAGTTCCTTTCGGCAGAAAGAACAAACCACAAATCGGCTTTTGTATCTTGCCGGATGTCCCACCTGAAAAGTCCTTTGTTTCTCGCGGCAGTTCTCGAAGTCTGAAAAAAGTTACTAAGGTTGTTGATAAAGGGCCCTTGCTGGATTCCGGGTTGATGAAATTAGCCGGATGGATTAGCCAATATTATGTTTGTCCACTCGGTCAGGTGCTGGCGGCAATGCTACCGTCGGCAGTAAAAAAAGGTATCGGTGTCAAAACCGAAAAGTATATTTACCTCGCAGGAACCGCTGAAGAAACTCTCGAAAAATTAAGAGGCAAAAAACAAAAAGAGGTCGTGGCTTTCCTCCGGGGCAGGGGGGCTTATGAAGCCGCCTCTGCAGTAGAAGTGCAAAAGCTTTTGTCTGAAGCCTGCTGTACCAAAGCGCCGGTTAAAGCCCTGGCCCAAAAGCAGATTATCAAAATATCTGAAAAGGCGAGCTTAAAAGCTTTGCCCGTTATCCCTGAGGAAATGTTGGAGAGCGCCGAGCCGATAACTCTAAACGATGACCAGCAAAAAGCGTTGGACAGTATTGAAACCCGGATACAAGCAGGGCGATTCGGCGTAACGCTGCTTCACGGCGTTAACGACAGCGGCAAGACAGAAATATATATTCGGGTTATCAAAGCCATTATACGTCAGGGCAAGAGCGCCATCATCCTGCTTCCTGAAATCGCTCTTACCGCCCAAACTGTTCAGCGATTCGGTTCCCGTTTTGCCAATTTTGCTGTGATGCACTCGGGGTTGACGGCTTCTCAGCGCAATGCTCAGTGGCAGAAAATAAAGGCAAGCAAAGCCAATGTGGTAATAGGAGCTCGCTCAGCAGTTTTTGCGCCATTACCGAATCTCGGCCTTATCGTTATTGATGAGGAGCACGAGCCAAGCTATAAACAGGATACCGCACCTCGCTATCACGGCAGAGATGTAGCCATAAAAAGGGCCCAGTTGTCTGAAGCACACTGCATTTTAGGAAGTGCAACACCGTCGCTGGAGATGCTGCTTAACTGCAGGAACAAGGAGTATTTTAACCTGATTGAGCTGCCCAGAAGGGTGATGGACCTGCCTGCTCCGGAGATGAAACTGGTTGACTTAAAACAACAGCAGCAGCCGCAGAAGGGCGTTCAACTTATAAGCGAGCCGCTGGCAAAGCATCTGGAAAAAATCCTGGCGAAGAAGGAGCAGGCGATTTTACTTCTCAACAGACGCGGCTACAGCAATTTTGTATTCTGTCCTTCCTGCAAACACACCCTGCACTGTCGTAATTGTGATGCGACGCTTACTTTTCATAAGTCCAGAACTCAAAGCACTGCTGTGATGCAAAAGGTTACTGATAGGTATATGAATTATGGTTATGCCCTTTGTCATTATTGTCTGGCGCAGACGCTTGTCCCGAAGAAATGTCCCTTATGCGGCTCCAGCCTGGCAATGATAGGGCTTGGCTCGCAGCGCCTCGAAGAGGAGTTGAAAAACAGATTTCCCAATGCACGCATCGCCAGGGTTGATAGCGACTCGATGGCCGGAAAAGATTACTATCGACTTTTGGCTGATTTCGGTAAGCAAAGGATTAATATTTTAGCTGGTACACAGATGCTCGCCAAGGGTCTGCATTTTCCGAATGTTACGCTCGTGGGAATTATAAGCGCCGATACATCACTTTATCTGCCTGATTTCCGTGCGAACGAGAGGACATTCCAGCTCATCTGTCAGGTGGCAGGGCGGGCAGGGCGTTCCTCTAAAAAGGGAACGGTATTTATTCAGACATTTTTACCCGACCAGCCGGCCATACAGTTTGCACTTAAAAATGACTACAGCGGTTTTGTCAACGAGGAATTGAAACATCGCAGAAATTGTAATCTGCCTCCGTTTTGGCGGTTGGCCGTTGTCCTTTTGCGGGATATGAATTATGAGAAACTCGAAATCGCTGCACAGTCGATGCGCGAAAAAATCGACAATGTTATTCAGCAATTCGGTATCAAAGCAGCCGTCAGAGGCCCGATGCCGGCACCTATCAGCCGACTGCAGCGTTTTCACAGAATGCAGATAATTATCCAGTCGCCGCAATCGGGATTTTTACGCGAATTGTTTATTCACATTCGTGCGGGCAAACGCCTTCGGCCTGCTGTGAAGGTCGCAATAGATGTAGACCCTGTCAATTTGTTATAATTTGCATTGCATCTGCTGCTTTGTTATACTTTCGTACGAACTCCTTCGGGGAGTAGCTCAGCTTGGCTAGAGCGCTGCGTTCGGGACGCAGAGGTCGCAAGTTCAAATCTTGTCTCCCCGATTTTGAGGTTTGCTCAAAATCAAAAGTAGAGCAAAATCGGCTGACACCGATAAAGGGTTTTGTTTTTCGGGAATTGGGTTTGATTGGGTTTGATTGGGTTTGCTTTTCCCGAGTTTGCGAAGTCGTTCATTTTCATAATCCTTTCTT
>JBHPEQ010000040.1:0-22007 GCA_042576845.1 Planctomycetota bacterium | reverse complement strand
TCCTTAATCATTTTGCCCTCTCTGTCGCACGGGCAGGCGTATTTGCACTCTGGGTAGGCCGAACAGCTCAGGAATCTGCCGTTTTTGCCGAAGCGGTACAAAATGAAGAATGACAACGAAACAATCAAAAGTGAGGCGATTGAGACGGTCGAGCCGATAGGCAAACGTATCCTTATCCGCAAAGACGAGGACAAGAAAGAGACCAAAGGTGGAATTAAGCTGCCCGATAATATTGAAATTCCCACCATCACCGGCAGAATCGTGGCGATTTCCACCGAGGTGGAAAACACCCCCGAGATTCCTCTGCGACAATACGACAAGGTGTTGTTCAACCCGAAGGGCGCTATACCCGTAGATTTTGAAGGCGACAACCGCTTGTTCGTCGTGGAGGTGGAAAACATCGTCGCCGTCTTCAGAAAGGAATAAAAGAAACTTCACTGGATAGCTTACGGAACTGCGGCCCGATACGAAATACCGCTGGTCTTATAACATAAATACCTTATGGGGGGCACGAGGGGGGACGCATAAATTCAGTCATCGCTGCAAAAAACAATCAGGGCAAAAGCAGTTTTTATAATTATCTCGCCAACAAACCATATCAGCGATACAGTAACAATAACCGTCCGAGAAGCGGCGCCAATTACTCCTTTTACAGATTTCGTCTCAGTAACAGGGCAAACCGGCCGCTCATTTATCTAAGCACAAATTGAATATACCAGATAATCGGGTTCGCACTATGATACTTCTTGAAAACCTTGTGAATTTATAAAGGCCTTTTTCTGGTGCGGCGGCGTTTAGCAAAAAACACCAAACCACCCAGGGCAAACATAGAAACTGTTGCCGGCTCAGGAACAGCGGTGACCGTCGCATCTCCACCGAATCTTAAACCTGTTACCTCATAGCTCTCAACCTGACCAAAATTTACATTAGTGACAGAAACATGTCCCCAACCTCCATTATCAACATAAGAGTAAACATCGCAATTAAAAACTCCCGTTTCTTCCCAGTGGTCGTCGGATATGACAAAGGGAAGCTCATATGCAGTGCCGGAACCACTTGTCACAGGGATATAGCCCAGTATGCTCGTCCAGAAGCTGTTATCCAGCTCCAGATCAACATAGTTTATCTGCCACTCATAGTCATATTGCGGATAACCGGTATCTACATTTGGGGTTGACGTCCAGGAATCATTTCCTCCGTGTGTTTCCAAATCAAAACTCACATTTACCTGAATATCTGCTTTTACAATGGAAACAAGTGCAGCTAGTGATACAGCTAAGGTGAAAATAATTATCAACTTTTTCATTTTTCTTTCCTCCAAAAACATTGTGTTATGTCTTCCTTCTGGTTCGCCGTCTTGCAAAGACAATGAGCCCACCGAGCACAAGCATTACACAAGTAGCTGGTTCAGGCACCGGTTCGGGAACCGGAAAATCGTTGTCATCCGATTGATCTGGAACGGGAAAATCAGGTTCCTCTTTTTTAGGCAATTCTGGCCAATGCCATTCACGCGGCCTTCTTCCGATAGGTCTGATACCTCCCCGCGCATAATCGGCTGCACTGCCGAATACACCGCGTGCCGGGGCGTTAAGTGTACCGGGCAAAAGTAGGGCTGAAAACTGATATGTGCTGCGCTCAAAGACTGCTATGACAATTTTTGGGGCATCAAGGTACACAACAGTGCTATTTGCCGTAGTATCTCCGACATCGCCAATCCAATAAAGGAATTGATAGCCCGGCTTCGGGACTGCTGTCAAAGTAACTTCGCTGTTGACACCAAACCTGTGAACGCCTATTGCGGGAGTTATCGTCCCTGAGCCGACTGGTGTTTGCTGCAGCAGAAGTGCGGTGCCGTCTGTTTGGCAGTATGCCTGCACAGAGCAAACAGATACAACAAGTGTAATGACCCATATAACGAGCCGGCCATCAATACAATTTGAACTATTGCGCTTCATCTTCGACCTTGATTGATTTATTTAGTCCTTTTGCGTCGATGAAATTTTCTCCGGTTCAGGACCAGCACTATGTTACCGAGGCCAAGCAACGCCACTGTAGCGGGCTCCGGCACACTGGAAATAGGGAATTCGCCTTCGCCTTCGGATGCCCTTACCTCGAAATCACCGGGAACCGGCTGAGAATCGCTAAGAAACAACAGAAACCAGGAGTACTTACCTTGGATTATATAACCATTTCCCTCCGGTCCCATCTCCCACTTCCAGACTATTTCCAAACCCGAATCTGCCAGATATCCCTCAACGGGCCCCACGCCATTTTCCGGGTCCTGACTGGAGCCGATGCTGTCTTCTTCCACATCGAGGGGGTCGCCACTCTCGGCGAAGACGGAAAAGTATGCAACTTCTCTATCACTCCAATCCTCGTAGTCATTAAATATCTGATAGACATAAAGGAATTGGCCTTCTCCAGATAAATCCAGTCCATCAACCCATTCACTTTCATCCTGATACTGAAGGTCAAAAGTATCATAAACGGCATAATCCACGCGTCCATTCAGAAAAACTCCATCCCCTATTTCCTCGTTATACCATTCGAAGCCCTGCCACTGCCCGTCCGCGTAGGAACTGTCCGGCAGTATCGGGGCAAGCGTTGCAGAAGCCGTCTGAACAAAAAACGTTACGGCAAACAACAAAGTTAATAAACCAATTCTTCTAACTATTCTCATTTTTCCACCCCTTTCAGAGTTTTTACAAATCTGCATCATCAAGCCAGGGTTGGTTACGCACACCCCTCCCTAACAGCGTTAACATAGCCGGCTCCGGAGTTGGCGAGGCGATGATGTTATCTATCCAAAGCTCCTGGCCACCGATTTTGAACATTTCAATCCTGCCAACAATAAACATTGCCCCGGTGCTCTGGCCGGCATCACCCACATCAAGTGTGAATATCAAAGCACCACCGACAGAGGAATTATCTATATCTGCAAAATTGTCGAATTCTACAAATGTATCATTGACCTGGATGTTAAGATTGCCGCCGTATTCGCCATACTGAAGTGAAAGCCCCTCCAGATTAGTATTAAAATTGAAATTGAGGATGATATTGTTTATTGCCACCCCTTTACTTGCCCCATCTGCAAGACTGTAATCTTGAATTGCTGCCCTTCCTCTGTCGTACCAGGTTTCGTTGGGGCACTGGAATTCTTCTCCAATAACCTCCACCCCCGATGTAATAAAACGGTCGCCAACGTTATATGTATTCCCTAATCCGCCGTCCTCAAAATCAATTACTACGGCATCTGCATTTTGCAACAAGCCGGCCACAGCAATAAGTAAAATGCTTAAAAAACCGATTCTTTTTTCCAGCATCATCTTTTGCTTTCCTCCAAAACCAAAAACTTCCGTCTTGCTTTTTTGCGCGCAGAATCCCCGCATAACTGTTCGTGGACTTTTCGCGTCCTGTCGGACTTCCCCGTCATACAACTCCGACGGCACGGCTTTTCTGCCGAAAATCAGTCGCAAAAACGCTGTTTACTTTAAATCAATACACATACAATCTGCATTTTTGAGTTTTCGTTCCACCCCATTCTGAACTGAATTACAAATCTTATCAAAGAGCAAAAACAGATAAAACAAACTTTTGCGGGAAACAAATATGAACTTTCCCTTGCTGAGTTTTTTTCAGCCCCTAAGTAATATATACATTTAAGCAGATTGGATAAGAAAAGTCAAGTCTTTTTTCGGTTTTTTCAAACTTTTTTTGTGGGGTTTTCTCAGGTGTCATTTCCCCGCTATTACTGAGGATAAAAAACAGGACAATAACGGTTATTGCCGACTGAAGGAAACGATCGGGCAAGAAAAAACCAGATCTGTTTCGGAAAAGGCAATGCTTTATATGGATTGATAATTTTGATATACTCCGGCTTTTGTAAGAATAATAATACAACAAGCTATGTAAGCTCTCCTTTGCCCAGGGTGTAAGTTATGTCAATACCAACGGTGGTTATTATCGGTCGGCCCAATGTGGGTAAAAGTTCTCTGCTGAATGCACTGGCCGGTCAGATGATAAGTATCGTCGAGCCGACTGCAGGCGTTACCAGGGACCGCGTCAGCACGATTATCGAGCGAAACGAAAGATACTTCGAGCTTATAGATACAGGCGGTTACGGTATCGTCGATACGCAACAGCTAAGCCCAGACATTGAGCAGCAAATCAGGTACGCAATAGAATCTGCAGAACTGGCTGTATTTATGGTCGATATCCGGGACGGTATAACGCCGCTGGATGAACAAATAGCCCGGCTTCTTCGCAAAAGCGAACTCCGGATTATAGGGGTCGCCAACAAAGCGGACTCCGCCAGGATGTTTCACGCAGCAGCCGAATTTGCCAAACTCGGGTTTGGCGATTTCCTGTGCATTTCCGTAACCAACAATCTGAACAAAACTGTACTGCTGGATAAAATCTGCGAAAAGCTCGGGCACCTGGCAGCGAGCAAGCCCGCAAAGCCGGCAATGAAAATCGCTATAATCGGCAAAAGGAATGTCGGTAAAAGCACCATACTGAACTCTATCGTCGGCTCGGAAAGGGTAATTGTCAGTGAAAGGCCAGGCACCACCAGAGACGCTGTCGACGTCCGCTTCAAAAAAGACGGTAAAACCATCGTTGTTATTGATACGGCGGGCGTCCGGAAAAAAGGAAAAATCAAAGACAGTATTGAATTCTACAGCTACGTCCGGGCAACCCGTTCTATTCATCGGGCCGACGTTGTGCTCTTCGTAATCGATGCCGCCGCACCAGTCTCCCAGGTCGATAAAAAACTCGGCAAAATCATTACCACTGAATACAAAACCTGTATAGTTGTCATCAATAAATGGGATCTGGCAAAACAAACAAACGTTACCGGCGACTACGAACAATACCTCACACGAACCCTTCCCGGTTTAAGTTATGCACCGATTGCGTTCACCACAGCAACCGAGGCAAAGAATATTCAGAGCGTGCTCGATTTGACGGCAGAGCTCTACAAACAAGCTACGGCCCGGATACCAACGGCCAGGTTAAACAAAGCGTTCGAGATAATTAACGAGCAGAAAATAAGCCTGTCAAAAAAGTCAAAAGCCGGCGGACCGAAAATCTACTATGCAACACAAATTGCCGCAAATCCACTTACAATACTTATGTTTGTAAACAACCCGGAATTATTTGAAGAAAATTACCAAAGATTTATAATAAACCAACTGCGAGAGCTGCTTAATGTAGATGAAGTGCCCATTCGTCTCTTGGCGCGGTCGCACAGAAAGTAATTTCTTAGATAGAGGCCATAAAATGAACACGCTTTTACTGATGCTGCTATGTGGAGGAGGGTATCTGCTTGCATACCATACTTACGGCCGTTTTCTTGCAAAAAAGATATTCAGACTCGACAAAAAAGCTGCAGTTCCAAGTGAGGAGCTTCGGGATGGAATCGATTATGTCCCTACAAAGAAAGGCGTGATATTCGGCCACCATTACACATCGATTGCCGGCACGGGGCCGATTGTGGGGCCGGCAATAGGCGTTATATGGGGCTGGCTGCCGGCTATTCTGTGGGTGCTGCTGGGCTCTATCTTTATGGGGGCCGTGCACGATTTGGGAACGCTGATAATCTCGATGCGAAACGAGGGTAAAAGCATCTCCGAAGCTGCCGCCAAATACATAAACAAGCGCGTTCGGTTCATTTTCTTCGCAATCGTATTTCTGTGCCTGCTTATCGTCATCGCAATATTCGGTGTTGTAATCGCAACGGTTTTCACCGTCTTTCCCCGGGCTGTTTTACCTGTCTGGCTTCAAATTCCAATAGCTATCGGCCTCGGCTATGCGCTCAATAAAAAAGGCCTAAACATTACGATTACGACCGCCATCGCCGTATTGGGAATGTACCTGTGTATTATTTTCGGCAGCAAATTACCGCTCCAGCTCGGCTCGGTGCTTGGAATATCATCTACAGGAGTATGGGTTATAATCCTGCTGATTTATGCCTGGGCAGCTTCGACACTTCCGGTTACTACCCTGCTTCAGCCAAGGGATTATATTAACGCCTGGCAATTATTTATTGCAATGGGACTGCTGGTTATCGGCACATTTGTCGCTTCGTTTTCAGGCAATCTTTCCCTTGCAGCGCCTGCTGTAAACACATCGCTGCCGGCAAATACCCCATCAATCTGGCCTTTTCTTTTCGTTATTATCGCCTGCGGCGCCATCAGCGGCTTCCACTCACTTGTTGCCTCCGGCACCAGCTCAAAACAGGTTGCAAGAGAGACGGACGCCCAGTTCGTTGGCTACGGCTCAATGCTGCTTGAAGGCTTTCTGGCCGTCCTCATTATTATCTGTGTTGCCGCGGGTATCGGGATGGCCCTGAAGCTCGATGATGGAACAATCCTGAGCGGCACCGAGGCATGGGAGCATTATTACGACACCTGGATAGGCGCAAAAGGACTACCGGACAAAATCGCACCGGTGGTCAAAGGCGCAGCAAATATAATGGGCTCTTTCGGCCTGCCCGAAGCCGTTGGGATTACGCTAATGGGCGTATTCATTGCTTCGTTTGCCGGCACCACACTTGATACCTCAACACGAATCCAGCGATATGTCATAAGCGAACTGGCAAATGACCTGCATATCCCATTCCTTACGAACAGATGGACAGCTACAACCTTCGCCGTTCTGACGGCAGCGGCCCTGGCATTTGCCACAGGCGCAGACGGAAAAGGGGCAATGACGCTTTGGCCTCTGTTCGGAACCTCAAATCAACTGCTTGCTTGTCTTGCGCTGCTCGTAATTACATCTTATCTCAAACACAAAGGCGGCCGGAAATTCCTCCTCACTGCTATACCCTGCGCCATTATGCTGGTTATCACAAACTGGGCTATGGTCCAAAACGAAATGAGCTTCATCAAAAACGGGCAATGGCTGCTGATGGTAATCGGGGGCGCCATATTTGTCCTTGCCTTGTGGATATTCATCGAAGCCCTGTTTGTTTTCCGAACATCCAGGCAGTAAAAACCCCGTGTTAAAAAGCGACCTCAATCCGCGATTCCAGAAGAACCAACAGGTACCAATTTGAATTGAGCAGATATCGGCTGCTGTTGCGGATCTAAAACAATCTCTCCTTTCATAACAAAATCGGAGGGCAAATTATATATAAGCTCCTCTTTTTGTACTATGTCTGGATCAGCATCCTTGTAGCTGTCGTCAATCTCCAGCACAACCTGATAGCGCATATCCTCAAAGGCACGTTTGGCCTCCGGCGTAGCCCTTACGAGGATATTACCAAGAACTTCAGTCATATTATCTATCTTAGCCTTGTATTCACCCTGCAGGTTCAGGCTGTAAATAATACCAAGTTTGACGTTTGTCACAGTTCCGCGCTGCAGAGAATCTGCCGGCATAGTAATCGCCACTGATTCGGCAGCGTTTTTAATCTGCCCGCCAGGCAGCCTGACATAGGGTGTTTTCTCAACAGGCATAGCTCTGGCCTGCGTTATCTCGGATGCTGACAGCTCCACCGTTGCCTGGCCCACCCAATCCTCAGGCACTGACATCTGAACCTGGGCCGGCTCAATCTTCTGGGCTGTGAGCGGAGTTCCATTATCATTCACACATTTTACAGATAATGATTTTTCGACAAGCTTACTTGCTTCAACCATCACCGTCTGAGGTTCACATGACTCAACAGTAAGGCCCCATTGCTCCATCTGGTCGCTTTCCCTGAGAACAGAGGCAGCGTTGACCGGGTATCTGCCGGGACTGGTTATCTGCCTTTGCTCCGGGAATAAAACGAATTCGAGCGATGATGGACCCTCGCTTAGGTTTTGCTTGAGATTTGTAATCTTTGATGCAGGCCCTCTGACTACAATACTCTCAATGGGAACTGACGATTTGCCCTGAAAACTGACCCACAACTCTGGGTCTGGCGACTCGGAAATTCTTACAACGGCTCCCTTGACGGCATATTCTTCATCAAGCTTCAGGTCTACCCAAATCCAGATAAGCGCAGTTATAAATACCACAAGCGCTATTTTGCCATATTTGATTTTTCCTGCCATAGCAATCCACAAAAACTATTTCTGTTTATCATCCATCTCGTCAGCTCTGTCCGGCTGCTTTCTGAACAAATGTGCAACAGGACCGCCGCTATCACCAATGCTTCCCAACAGCTCCTTCCTTAGCTCAGATTCGCTTACTCCTCGCTTTAGCTGTCCACTCTGTGCAATAGATACCGTCCCTGTCTCTTCGCTTACAACAATAACTATTGCGTCCGCGCTTCTGGTCAATCCCATTGCCGCCCGATGACGCGAACCCAGTTCGTATCCATCTATAGTTCCCGCTTCAGCCAAAGGCAACTGCACTTTTGCCGCAATCACCCTGTCTGCTCGTATTATTACCGCCATATCGTGAAGAGCCGTGCCCGGATGAAAAATCGTTCTTAAAAGCTCCGCAGTAACCTTGCCGTCAATCCGAACGCCTGTTTCTATAAACTCGCCAAGCTGAACCTCTTTCTCAATCACAATAATAGCCCCCGTCCTTGTTGCGGATAAATCATAGACCGCAGTTGCAAGCTCCTCGACCGTTCGGGAAAGCTGCTGTTTGGAAGCAATCCAGAACCTCGGCTGTCCCAGGCGCATAAGAACTCTTCGTATCTCGGGCTGAAACGCAGCTACTGCAATAATCAAGACAGCAACCAGGAAACCTTTATAAAGATACTGGAGGCGCTCAAAACCGAACCTCTCCACAACCAGATTTAAGACGAGAACCCCCGCCACCAGAATTAAAATTACACCACGAAACAACCTCTCCCCGCGAGTACCTTCAAGAAAATCAACAACCCAATAAACAACCAGTCCGATTAGCACCAGCTCTATAGCGACACGCCACCAATCATAGTCGGTCACCCTGCTGAAATAGTCGATGAGTGTTTCCACGAATCAAATCCTTTTGTCAGAAAAAACACCATTTTACGGCTATTGTCCAACTGGCCTCCCAAATCAGGCAGCCAAACCCGTCTGCGCGGCTTCAAAGCAACCGTAATTGTATAAACCCAGTTAGTATATTCTCTTGTCTGTTAGACTGCTCGGCCTATCTGTCAAAAGGGTCCTGTCTATATCTTCCAAAAACTGCTGCCGGCTGATGTCCCGGTACCGCAGATACTTCCTGCGGAGCTCCGCTTCGGTCTGACCAGATTGCGAGAACTCTTCGCCAGAGCCCAGCATCACCACCTTATAAACCGCGTCGCCCACGAAATCCGCCGCCTTCACAGGATATCGACACCCATTGAGCAGGAGAACCAAACAAAACAAAGTAACGCCTAAAATGATTTGAAAACAGCTTCTTTTCATCATCGACCCTTCTTAAAAAATCCTAATTTTAGCAGGATTTCCATAAATCCCTTCACACTAAGAGGAAATTTCTTGTAACTCGGTACTTTTTTAGTTCGACTAACTTACTTTCAATTATAACAATCTCCGGTAGTTATGTCAATCCAAAAAACCTCGTGATGGCCCATTTTTGCAAGGGTTTTGGCCATAAGCAATGACTTTTGAATAAGTTGTGTCATTTTGATGCATATTATTGCTCAGGAAGGTTAAAATTTTCTCCTCTGTCGACAAAAACAGACGGCCCAAGAATCAGATAATTCGAAAATGCCTACAAAAGAAACTATAGCTTCTTAACAGCATTTTATTCTTGATTGGACGACAATTTTAACTATCATACGGCATATATTGTATGTTTGAGCTAAAAGAGTTCTTTTTGCTCCGATATTTGGGGAATAGTGTAACGGTAGCACGACTGACTCTGAATCAGTTAGTCCAGGTCCGAATCCTGGTTCCCCAGATGGTTTTACCATTCGAACTCGGCGACAATGGGGGTGTGGTCGCTGGGTTTTTCTGCGGCTCTTGGCTCTTTATCTATATGGCATTTTGTGCATTTCTCTGCCAATGCCCTGGTGGCCATAATGTGGTCTAATCGCCAGCCGAGATTGCGTTTGAAAGAGTTCAATCTATAATCCCAAAAGGTGTATTGACCGGGCTCATCACAATGTATCCTGAAGACATCGACAAATCCCCACTGCATAATTTCATTCAACGCTTTATGAACGTCCGGATGGAAACAGACGTGCCCTGATAAAGTTTCCGGGTCGTAGACATCTTTGGCCGCCGGAGCGATATTAAAGTCGCCTACCCAGAGAATTGGGTCTGTTGGTTTGAAGTTTTTATCGAAATATTTTCGCAACCGATTGAACCACTTTAGCTTGTAATCGAACTTCTCGGACTCCGGCAAATATCCCTGGGGGATATAAGTATTGACAATCACAATGCCGTTAATTTCCGCTTTTATCAGCCGGGACTCGTCTTTCGGCTCATCATCGAAGCCAAATGATGTTTTTGCGATGTCCTTTTTGCTGAAAATTGCCACGCCGTTATAACTTTTCTGACCTTTGAATATGTATTTGTAGCCGGTTTCGTCGAATGCCCCTGTTGGAAAATCGGCATCCTGGACCTTTGTTTCCTGAACACAGAGAATATCAGGCCTATGTCGGCTGAGCCACCTGGATACAATCGGCAGGCGGGCGCGTAAGCCATTGACATTAAAACCGGCGACTTCCATTTTAAGCTATCCTTTTCAAAGATTCTTTATAATATTACTCTACGGCTTAATAGCGTTTTGCCGAATATAATAGTATCACATTTGTAGCAGTTGCCAAGAGTCTGTATAATAATCGAGACACTTGTGATTTGATAAAAATTGCCTGAAATAACTGTGATGAATCAGATTTATCGTCAATAAAAAGGAGTTTATCAGATGGTTAGAAATATGTTTTTAATAGTTACTTTGATTATTATCAGCATTTCTTTGTTCGGTTGCCAAACTGTACAGGGATTCGGGAAGGATGTTACGTGGACCGGAGAGAAAGCCGCCGATCTACTTGAGCAGTAGAAAAAACGCCTGCTCCATTATGCCGAACCACATCTTTGCTTTCTCCAAGTAAGCGTATAAGGCGGTCTCAGCTAATGTTATCAATATGTTTTTTCAAGGGGTCGCTTTTTGCGGATAAGAATCTAACCGGTATAGGTTTCCTGCCTTTTTGTTTTTCGATGTTTTCCTGACGCAATACTTTTTTTGAGAGCGCATCTACAGTTTCAGCGTTTTTTTCTGCAATAGTATAACTTTCATAAATTGCCATCAGGCCCAACAGGAAGCAGAGAATACTTTCCGCTCCCTGGTTTGCATTTACGCTGCCAGTCATAAGTGCATCGCAGCATCCTTTTGTTCCGAAGTCATAAAGCGGGATATGCAAATCGTTTTCTCCGAGGAACCAGTCAAACGCCTTTCTTTGGATTGTTAGGAATCTGCTATTTTTTGTGGCGTCATAGGCGGCTCTTAGCATCATAATAGTGCTTGCCGCCTCTATCGGCTGCTGGTCGAATTCAGCCCTCTTTTTTCCTCGTTTATACCATCCATTGCAGCCGATAAAGCTGAAATGTTGTCCGTCGAAGGTGTTTTCGAGCAGAAAGTCGCAGCTCTTCGTAGCTATTTCAAGGTATCTGTTGTCATTAAAAATCAAACCTGCCAGAAAAAGGGCGTGGGGAAGGACGGCGTTATCGTATGTTAATATCTCCTCGAACCAGCTCCAGTCAGATGAACTGTTGTGTTCGTACAAATCCGCTAATTTATCTGCTGCTATTATGAACTGACGTTTAATGTCGCTGGCCCCCGGAAACTGGAGGAGATAATCCGTCATGCCTAAGATTGAATACGCCATGCCCCTTGGGAACTGCTTTGGAATGTGTTTTACTGATTGGTCAAAGGCGTCTTTGACTATAGAAAGGTATGAGAGCGAAGGCGGATTTGCCATAACCGTCCCGAAGGCCCACAATACTCTGCCGAAAGCATCACCGGTGGGTTCGTTCCTTTTCCAGGTTCTGTCGAAATGTAGAAAGTTCTTTACGCTGCCGTCACTATTCTGGGCACTCAGGATAAAAGACAGATATGTGTCGAAGAAACGAAGGGCTTCAGGCCCCGGGTACTGTGTATAATACTTTATCATTGCGATTACGGCTCTGGCATTGTCGTCTGTACAGTAACCGTACTTGCGGACCGGCACTGTAAATTTTGCGTGCTGGAAGAGGCCTGTATCATCTGTGAGTCGCTCCAGGTGAGCCAAAGACGGTTCCGGCAGCTCAATGCTCGATGTTTTTTCGATTACAGGAGCGGTTTCTTCTGCCGTAATTCTCACCGGCAGGTCCTTTGCCTTAAATAACTTCCAGTAGCTTTGTCCTATTTTAGGCCAGGTACTCGACCTGCTGTAATCATATGCTTTTCTTCGGAGCGAATAAAACAAGGTGTCGTCTTTGAGAATTTCAACGATGGCCTCCGCCAATTTCGCCGAGTCGCCAAAGGGCACCAGCTTTCCGCGTCCATCTGCAAGCAGCTCCTCGGCGGCCCAGTATGGAGTCGAGACCACGGCTTTGCCGGTGCCGACCGCAAATGCCAACGTGCCGCTTGTGAGCTGCTCTTTGTTGAGATATGGTGTTACATATATGTCTGCTGCGCATAGGAAGTTATGCAGTTCTGAGTCATTTACAAATCTGTTGTGGAATATAACATTATCCTGCAGGCCAAGGTCTTTGACCATATGCTGCAGCTTGAATCTGTACGATTCTCCCTCACGTTTCAATACGGATGGATGTGTCATACCCAGGACTATATACAGCACAGAAGGTTCGGCCCGGATTATCTGGGGCATAGCTTCCAACACAACTTCTATATTTTTATTTTTATTGAGCAGGCCGAATGTCAAAATCGTCCTTTTGCCTTCCATACCGAATTTGTGTTTGTAATAGTAGTTGTCCACGAAGGCCAAATCCGGTATTCCATGCGGGATAAGTTCTATTTTCTTTTCATCGATGCCGTAAATATCTCGCAGCATATCAACACCGCGCTCGTTCATCGTTACTATTTTGTAAGATGCGTTACAGACATTTATCAGTGAACGGTAGTAAGAAGTTTCCGGCTCCTCGAGGACGGTATGAAGGGTTGTAATGACCGGTGCATTAAGTCTGTTTAGTAAGAGGTTCAGATATGAGCCCGCCTCGCCGCCGAACAAACCGAATTCGTGCTGGACTGAGACCAAATCAACATGACTAAAATTGATATAATCAGCGGCCGAGATGTAGTCTTTTTTGACATCCTGGCGTATTTCAAACTTTACTGGGTCGTTATATGTAAGCTCGCTATCCGAGCGCATCGCAACTACCAACGGCTCGAATTTGCTCTTGGCGGCTGCGGTGACACTTTTTATCAAGTCCGTAGTAAAAGTTGCAATTCCACATTTTCTTGGAGGGAAAGAAGATATAAAAGCCACTTTTTTTGTGAAGCTTCTTGTCATCCGTAACATCCTTTTTCAAATAGCTATGAATTGACGTCTTGATTGTAGGATTCTCACAGGTAATTGTCAAGTAAATTGGAATAAACAAACCGATTATCCTTTTGATAATTGCGAAATCAGCAGGATTTTTGCCCTAAGCTGATAATATCAAACAAGTTAGCAAAAATATTTATCAATCGGAGAAAAAATACCTCTCTTAATCTTTTACATATTGCAACTTTCGTTCCACAGGTCAAATCCAAATTTCGATAGATTTACAGCTTCTGCTTTAACAAACCTTTGATTTTCTCACAAATATCCTCCGCAGCAATAACATCGCAAGCACTAGCCAGTTTGTCGTTTCTGCCGTTGCCTCCTTCAATAAATAAGCGGAAAAACTCGACACGTTTGCCATCTTGGTTTCGAATCTGGCCCACAAGACCAATATCTGATATAGCGCTATGAGCACAATTATTCGGGCAACCAGTTATATTAATCCTTATATCTGAAGGTAACTTGCCGGTAAGTGACTGTCTTATTTTTTCGCCGTGTTTCCAGCAGTTAACCAAACCCCGCGGACATGTTTCAGAACCAGGACAGGCTATAATGGTCGGGTTTTTCGTAAACTCCAAAAGCTTATCCGGCAATTTCAAAGATTCTGTGCCGTAAATTTCCAACCCATGTTCTAGATTAAGACGCAAAGTTGCCCCTGCTTTCTGAGCAACATCAGCAAGCTCAAGTGCATTTTTAGGCTCTATGTTGCCTCCAGGAAGCTGGAATCGATGCAACAGCTCTTTGTCATTACTGCCTTTGGGGACAATAATAACAGGCCATGCACTTGAATCATTTACCTCTTCAAATTGCTTCTGCAGCTTTCTTTTAAATTCCTTTTCACCCAATCTTTCTCTTATATGACGAAAACGTGCCAGGCGCCTGTTGTCTCGGTCACCAAGCTTCTCAAAAAGCTGTAAGGCTGCTATACAAAGCACAAGTATATCTTTAACAGCTAAATTCTCGTAAAGTTGAATGCCAAGAGATGGCCTGGAACCTAAAGACCCCGCACCAATTACAGTAAATTTACCATTTTCCTGCATAACGAAGCCAAGATCGTTTATGAATGGTCTTGCACATGCTTTCCGGCATCCGGAAAAACTTATCTTAAACTTACGCGGAAGATTAAATATCGTCTCTTCCATTTCCAGATTGGAACGAACAAACTGAGCAAGAGAAAACAAGTCAAAACCGTCTTCCTGAAAATCACAGCACGGACAGACTGTTATATTTCTAATAGAATCTCCACAGGCACCAAAAGTATACAAAGCCACGCTCGCCAGCCCCTGCTGAACAGCAGTAATGTTCTCTGCAGTAATGTTATGCAATTCAATATCCTGTCGGGTCGTCAGGTGAATGGGGAAACCCGATGAATACAAATGGGAAAGCTGGGCAATCTTACGCCATTGAAGCCAGTTGATTCGCCCCGCAAAGATTTTAATACGCTGCATAAACAAGCCGTTCTGCTTTTGAGGATAGACTCCCAATAGTTTATTCGCAATCGTCTGTTGTTCAGACTGCTTTTTGAATCTTTTATTAATCTTCTTTTCCATTTTCGACCTTCGTTTATATCTGGTAATCTATTAAAGGTTTCGTGTGAATACCACATTCACCGCCGCATTTGCTTGTGCCAATCCATCTGCCGGCTCTTTCGTTTCCTCCTTGAGCTATTTTCGTGCAGGGCCAGCAGCCCAAAGACCTGTACCCCTTACCGTAAAGAGGATTCACAGATATTTTATTCAGAGCCAGATATTGCCAGACCTCACGCTCATACCAAGTCAATATCGGGTTGAGTTTAATCAGCCCGACATCCCGCTCTTCAATTTCCTTGAAATCCGTTCGCGTTCTGCCTTCAGTGCAGCGAAGTCCCGTCACCCAACATTTGACTTTCATTTGTTCAATTGCCTGCCGGGTCGGCCGGATTTTCAGGATTTCGCAGCATTTGTCCGGGTCGGTCGCATAAAGTTTATCAGGGACATCTTCTTCATTGCTGAAGACCCTTAGTTCAGGATATCTGGATACTTCTTCAGACATAAACTTCTTGGTCTGTGGAGGTTTAAACCTTGTTGTGACAATAAAGCCCCGGATGTCCGTGCTCACTCTTTTGGCAAGATGCCATACTACAGACGAATCCTTCCCGAGACTGTTTGCAACGACAAGGGCATCTCCATATTCTTCATAAACCTGCTTGATAAGCTCTAAAGAACGCTCGACTTTCTGTGCAAAATTTAACGTTCGCACCAGTTTGGCTACATCTGTTTTTAGTAAATTTGCTAACACTTTCATCTCCTTTCAATTATAAACTGTAATATATTCAAATCTGATATTCCGGTGGTTTTTGCTTACCGTAACTTACACGATTCCAAAACCTTTCATGTGCATAAAAGGCGCCTATTTTGATGAGGGAATCCAAAACACCTATTTGTGCTGCGATGTTAAGGTTCCCCGTTATGCTCCAAGCCACCAGCCAGGTTACAACAGTCCCGCCAGCCCGCCAGGTTACCGCCTTTATGATGCTTCTAAAATGTGTTTCCACAGTTATTGCCTTTCCATCTCATTATTCCTATTGATATAGTAGATATTAGGTTCAAAAAAAATTAAATTGCGTAATTTAGAACAAAATCCTTTCTCATCATCCTTTCCTGCTCAACCAAGTCAGCTAAGGTAACATTGTTGTATATATTTGCTATTGCCTGGCTTGCCTTTTCCCACAACCGAGAAAAGACATATTCTCCCCTTGCTTGCTGTGTAGTTAAATCTGTTATAATCTTTTGTTTTGACCTGCCCTCTACAAAACTAATAACATCGCCTACAGTGATATTATTTGCAGGTTTCGCCAGCATATAGCCGCCTTCGTTTCCTCTTTTTGATAATACAAAATTCCCATGTTTTAATTCAGATAAAATAATCTCAAGGAATCGCTTAGGTATTTTCTGCGCTGAAGCAATTCGACGTATTTTTACTGGAGCAGGGTTATCTCGTAAAGCAAGCTCAAAAAGGGCTTTCAAGGCATAACAGCATTTTTTTGAGATATTATCTGGTCCTGACATTTTCCCATTACTCCAAAAATATCTTCATTATGTCAATTGACTTAATGATATAATAATTTTTTAACAATATCAAGGGTTTTTTGATAAAAATTTTAAAAAAATTATATTTTTTTACTTGTGTGTAAAACAAAAGATGTTAGATTACAGTAAATACTACTAAAGCAGTAGGGTATTAGGATATTGATATGAAGCTTTCAACACGCGCCAGATACGGTTTAAGAGCAATGTTGGAACTTGCTAACCACAAGGGTAAAGGCCCGCTGCAAATTAAAAATATTGGCCGGCATCAGGATATCTCCGTCAAATACTTAGAGCAAATACTGGCTCTACTTAAATCAGGCGGTTTTGTAAGGAGTACCCGAGGGGCAAAGGGCGGATACGTCCTTGCTAAACCAGCGGAGCAGATTAAGCTGACCGATGTTTTTAATTGTCTGGAAGGGCCTTTTATTGCATCCGAATGCCTTGAGGACGAAGATTCCTGCAATAGAGCCCCTGATTGTGTAACCAGGCAGGTTTGGGCCAAAGTGCAGCAGGCAGTTACAAATGTGTTGGATTCGATAACTTTACAGGATTTGGTTGACGAAAACCAAGTAAAAGAGAAGATGGATTATCAAATATAAAAGGAATGAAAGATTATGGGAGCGATATTCGAAGATATGACGGCTGTAATTGGATATACACCATTAGTGCAAATCAACAAGTTAGAGACCGGCAAGGCAACTGTCCTTGCAAAACTGGAATCGAAAAATCCCTGCGGAAGTGTTAAAGACCGGATAGCTTTATATATGATAGATTCCGCAGAGAAGAAAGGCATGCTAAAGGCAGATACCGTAGTTATTGAGCCGACAAGCGGCAATACGGGTATAGGTCTGGCTTTTATCTGTGCAGCCAAAGATTATCGTCTTATACTTACGATGCCGGAGTCAATGAGTATCGAGCGAAGGAAATTACTGCAGATTTTAGGAGCCGAAATTGTATTAACACCGGCTGAAGAGGGAATGAGCGGCGCAATCAAAAAAGCTGAGAAGCTTGTTGAGGAAAACTCGAATGCTTTTATGCCGCAGCAGTTTAATAATCCGGCAAATCCTCAGGCACACAAGGAAACCACCGCAGAAGAAATCTGGTCGGATAGCGACGGCAATGTTGATATTCTTGTCTCGGGAGTAGGAACAGGTGGCACTATCACAGGTTGCGGGGAAGTCCTGAAAAGCAGAAATAAGGATTTGAAGATAATTGCTGTAGAACCGAAGGACTCACCCGTGTTATCCGGCGGCAAACCGGGCCCGCACAAGATACAGGGTATCGGGGCGGGATTTGTCCCTGATGTTTTAAATGTCGAACTTCTCGACGAGATTATTCAGGTTTCAAATGAAGATGCGATGGAAACAGCACGTCAATTGGCCCTAAAAGAGGGTATTCTTTCGGGCATCAGCGGCGGAGCTAATGTGTGGGCGGCAATGCAGGTTGCCAAAAGGAAGGACAGCGAAGGCAAAACTATTGTTACTTTTATATGCGATACAGGTGAAAGATATATATCCACCGAGATGTATAATCAACTTAAGAATGTCTGAGAGCTTTGAGAGATTATTTGGGATGTTTTAGAATGCGAAAGAAAAAGTTAACTGCCAAAAAAATTCAAAATCTGGCTGATAAACTTCTTGAGACTTACAGGGCTGATTCCGGCATCAATTTTATTGATGTTTCTAATCTTCCGGTTCGCGATAAAATCCTGGAGGTTCTTGATAAGCTCACCGAGCTGCTTTTCCCCGGTTATACCGGCAAAAGGACAGTAACGAAAGCTAATGTCAGCTTCATTGTCGGCGATATTATCAGCCAGGTTGCGGCGGAACTTTCCGAGCAAATCGAGCGAGCATTAAGGTACCAGTGCAGGATAAGGAAATGCGAGGATTGTGACTGCCGGACGATGGCTGAGAATACTACGCAGCATTTATTAGCTAAACTGCCGAAAATCAAGGAACTGCTCAAAGGTGACGTAGGTGCAGCTTTTGACGGCGACCCTGCCGCCAAATCCTACGAGGAAATTGTGATAAGCTATCCGTGCATTATAGCAATTGCGACATATCGTATTGCCCACGAGCTGTATCTCAAGCAGGTTCCATTAATTTCCCGGATAATGGGAGAATGTGCACACTCAAAAACAGGTATCGATATTCACCCCGGCGCCAGAATTGGCAAAAACTTTTTTATCGACCACGGCACGGGTGTTGTGATAGGCGAAACTACAATCATAGGTGATAATGTGAAGATTTATCAGGGTACTACTCTTGGTGCTATGAGTTTCCCGAAAGACGAAAGAGGCAGAATAATAAAGGGCCGAAAGAGACACCCGACTATCGAGGACAACGTAACCATTTATGCTGAAGCAACGATATTAGGCAATGTTACCATTGGCAAAGGCGTAGTGATTGGCGGTAATGTCTGGATAAATCAATCGGTGCCCGCCGGAATGACAGTTAATGCAGCTAATGCTGATTTGGTGTGCAAAACTCCTGAAACAAAAGGCGGGTCATATGAGATATAAGATGAGTGAGAAAATAATTGAAAAAATAGAACAATTAAAAGACAAGCGCAACGCCGTGATACTCGCTCATAATTATCAGCCCGGCGAGATACAGGATTTGGCGGATTTTACAGGCGATTCACTTGGATTAAGTATAAAGGCCGCCGAAACCGATGCTGAAGTTATTGTCTTTTGTGGGGTTCAGTTTATGGCTGAGACTGCTGCTATTCTTTCGCCGGAAAAAACAGTTCTCCTGCCGGACAAGCATGCCGGCTGTCCAATGGCTGATATGATAACGGTTGAGCAGCTAATAGAGCTAAAACAGAAGCACCCCGATGCATTGGTGGTTTGTTATGTCAACAGCACAGCAGAAGTCAAGGCCCAAAGCGACTATTGCTGCACGAGTGCCAATGCGGTAGAGGTGGTGAAATCTCTACCCGTCGATAAAGAGATTATTTTTGTGCCCGACCAGCATCTTGGTCAGTTCGTTGCTGGAAAAACAGGCAGAAAGCTTATCTTCTGGCCGGGATATTGTCCCTCGCATATTGTCATAACAGCCGACGACATAAAAATGGCAAAGGATAAAGAGCCGGATGCGGTCCTGATAACTCATCCGGAATGTTCCGAGCCGGTAAAAGAGCTTTCGGACGAGCTGCTCAGCACCGGACAAATGCTTCGTTTTGTCAGAAAAAGCAACAACAGAAGGTATATTGTCGGCACTGAGACGGGTATGATTTACGCCTTGAAAAAAGAAAATCCTGAAGCTGAGTTTATTCCAGCCAGCAAAAGAGCGGTTTGCCCTAATATGAAAAAAATTACTTTAGAAAGAATAGTCGCTTCGCTGGAGGACATGCAGTATGTGATCAAGGTTGATGAGCCGATGAGAATAAAAGCGAAAAAGGCACTCGATAGAATGATGGAGATTTTGCCAACGAGGTAGCAATGACGAACAGTGAAGAAAATTCAGTTGGTATCGTGCAGACTAAGACGGCACGGGTAGTTGAGCAGGACAAGCCGCTGGAATTGGATTGCGGTAAAACGTTAGCTCCTGTTGATGTTGCCTACGAAACTTATGGAGAGCTTAACGAGGCGGAGGATAACGCCGTTTTGATTTGTCACGCCCTCAGCGGCGATGCCCACATTGCCGGACGACACAGCCCCGATGACAAAAAATCCGGCTGGTGGGATGTTATGGTCGGGCCCGGCAAGGGTATCGATACAAATAAATATTTTGTTATTTGCTCGAACTTTTTAGGTGGCTGCAGCGGGTCCACAGGGCCTTCTTCGATAAATCCAGCAACAGGCAAGCCATACGGCCTGAAGTTTCCGATTATAACTATAGCCGATATGGTCAAAGTGCAGAAGCTGCTGCTCGAGAGGCTCGGCATAAAAAAGCTTCTCGCAGTTATCGGCGGCTCCATCGGCGGCATGCAGGTTTTGCATTGGGCGATTGAGTATCCTGACTTTGTCAAGGCGGCGATACCCGTTGCCACAACCACTCATCTTGGGGCACAGTCGGTTGCCTTTGATGCGGTTGGCCGAAATGCGATTCTCGCCGACCCGAATTTTGCCGACGGCCAATACAAGGACAAAGATGGTCCTGATAGAGGACTCGGCATAGCGCGAATGATTGGTCATATAACATACCTTTCAGAACAGGGAATGCGGGAAAAATTCGGTCGGAGATTAAGAAATGCCGATGATTACGGCTATGATTTTAATTCCGAGTTCGCAGTCGAAACATACCTCGATTACCAGGGCCAGAGCTTTGTGGAAAGATTCGACGCCAACAGTTATCTTTATATAACCAGGGCGGCAGATTATTTTGACTTACAAAAGCAGTACGTCTCTCTCAACGATGCCTTTAAAAATATTACATCCCGGTTTCTCGTAATTAGTTTTGCAAGCGACTGGCTTTTTACGCCCGCACAGTCCTGGGAGATAGTCGACGCACTGGTTGTCAACGGAAAAGATGTAAGTTTTTGCAATATAGACTCGCCGTACGGTCACGATGCCTTTTTACTTGAGCCGGAATTGCTCGGAGCTTTTATATCCGGCTTTTTAGAGGCGACACACAGACCGGGAATAAAAACCCTTGAGCAGCATATCACCACCGCACACCGGGACGATTTTGAAAAAGCCAAACGGACACGCGTTGACTATGAACTAATAGAATCATTAATCGAGCCGAACAGTACCGTCCTGGACATCGGCTGTGGTGACGGGCAGCTTCTCGCAAACCTCACAGCAGACAAAGGCATAAAGGCAGAAGGCATTGAGTTACAGCAGGAGTTTGTGCTGGCCTGCGTCAATCGCGGGTTGTCGATTATACAGCACAATGTTGAAAAGGGTCTCGAAAAATATGCTGATAAAAGCTTTGATTATGTAATACTCTCACAGACGGTGCAGACGATAAAAAATCCTGATAAAGTCTTTAAGGATTTACTTCGTATCGGCAAAAAAGTGATTGTGAGCTTTCCCAACTTTGCTCACTGGAAATGCAGGGTGCAGTTATTTTTCGGTGGCAAAGCTCCTGTAACCAGGCAGCTGCCATTTGAGTGGCACAATACGCCTAATATACATTGCCTGTCACTGAAAGATTTTGATGAGTTCTGTAACAAACTTAATGTGAAAGTGGAAAAGAAGATTCCACTGATTAAAACAAGGAGCAGCCCCGTAAGATTCGCTCCGAATCTGTTTGCAGAGCAGGTAATTTACGTAACAAGTAAGGAATAAAAATTTATAGAAGGAGACAATATGATGATTTTTTCAAAGATATCTGAAAAGCAGGTTACCAAAGCTATCGTTTCTGAATTTGCTAAAGAATTCGAAGATACGATATGTCCTCCCGCTCCGCAGATATTAAAAATGCTGACATAAATTGCCGATTGTCCTGAGCTAAATCCCAAACCGCCCACACCGCCTTCCATAGCAGCCAACCGTTTTTCAAGCACATCCGTTGTCGGATTCATCAATCGCGTGTAAATATTGCCAAACTCTTTGAGCGCAAATAAATTCGCTGCAT
>JBHPEQ010000039.1:0-22886 GCA_042576845.1 Planctomycetota bacterium | reverse complement strand
TTGTCCCCACGATGGGCGCCTTGCATATCGGCCATATTTCGTTAATCAAAGAGGCGAAGAAAAAAAGCGATTTCGTCGTTGTAAGCATCTTCGTTAATCCTACACAGTTCGGCCCTGGCGAAGACTACAAGAAATATCCCAGACCGATTGACGAGGACCTGGATACCTGTAAAGAGTTAAGCGTCGACGTTGTTTTCCTGCCGACCCAAAACGAGATATATCCGGCTGAAAATCTCACGTGGGTAAATGTTGAAAAACTGACTGAGCCGCTATGCGGGCAATTTCGCTACGGACATTTCCGTGGTGTAACCACAGTTTGTATCAAACTTTTCAACATCGTCCACCCCGACCTTGCCTTCTTTGGTCAGAAAGATGCTCAACAGGCAATTGTTATAAAGCGAATGGTTGCGGACCTGAATATGCCTTTGCAAATCGTCGTATGCCCAACCGTCCGTCAGCCAGGTGGATTAGCTGTAAGCAGCAGAAACAAATATCTGACCGACCAGCAGAGAAAGGACGCTGCGCTTATCTTCAAATCGCTTCAAAAAAGCAGGCAGATGATTGAAACAGGCGTTACGGATATCGAAACGGTTATTACCGAAATGCAAAAAATACTAACACAGGCACCATCAATCCAAGTACAATATGTCAGCATCCTGGATGTAGAGAAGCTCGAAAAAATTGACAAAGTTGCCGGGAAAATCCTCGTCGCTGTCGCGGTCAAAATAGGCTCAACAAGACTCATCGACAACATTATGATAGACACCCACAAACAATGATGTATAATGACCGCTAAATTCTAACAACTAACGACTAATTACTAACAACTAACAATGTTTATCAAGATATTAAAAAGCAAATTACATAGAGCAACAATTACCGAGACAAAGCTGCACTATCCCGGAAGCATAGCGATAGACTCCGACTTGATGGAGGCCGCAGAGATTGCACCTTATGAGTCTGTCTTAGTCGCCGATTTAAACAACGGCAATCGCTTCGAAACTTATGCCGTTCCCGCAGAAGCAGGTTCCGGCAGGGTCGTTGTCCTCGGCGCCGCCGCCAACCTGGTCAAACCAAAAGATATTGTTATTATTTTCAGCTTTGCTTATTGCAATCCGGAAGAATCGAAAAAGCTTAAACCCAAAGTCATTATTCTCGACGAAGACAACAAGATTAAGCAGAATTCGTAAAAAAGTTTTTCCTTTTAATTTCGCCTTTTTATGTATCCTGAACTTTTCGATATGCCCTTTATCCATTTGACCTTGCACAGCTACGGTGTGATGATGGTCGTTGGGTTTCTGGCAGCCATTTTAATTATCAGAAGACTCAGCCGGGACATCACACCGGACCCGAACCACATTACAAACGCCGCCCTTTACTCACTGATAGCCGGCGTCTTCGGCGCTCGCCTTTTTTATGTTGTCCACTATTTCGATAATTTCAGGGGAAATCTGCTCTCCGTCTTCGCTGTTTGGCAGGGCGGGCTGGAGCTTTTGGGTGGTGTCATCTTGGCCATCTCGGTCATCATTTTGTATATGTGGTATCACAAACTGCCTATCCGCAAATATCTTGACATTCTGGCTATCGGCTTGATGGCTGCTCTCGCTTTCGGCAGAATAGGTTGTTTTTTAAGGGGATGCTGTTTCGGAAAACCCACAGATTTGCCCTGGGCCGTTTGTTTCCCTTATAACTCGGATGCCTACCGCAGTCAGGTGTATCCGGACCTCAAAAGGAATCGCCCCCAGCCACACCTGGACTTACCTTCTGATTTTTTCACCTATTTTGAAGAAAACGGCCAATTATACTCACAATTAAAACCGTATGAAGAGCTGACGGATGAACAGAAATACCTTGTAGATAAAGGCCAATTCCGCTGTCTGCCCGTCCATCCAACCCAGTTGTATTCGTTAGCTAACGGCGCTGTTCTATCCCTTTTACTTTACCTTTTCTGGCGAAGGAAACGAAAATACGTCAAATCCGGAAATTACGGAAAGTTTCTCGCCAAAGACGGCTGCACCTTCGCCCTGATGTTTATATTTTACGGCATCACCCGTTTCCTTATAGAGTTTCTGCGCGATGATAACCCCTTTGAATTCGACGGCCTGACTGTCTCACAAAACATTAGTTTCGCTTTGGTTTTATTCGGAGCGGTTTTAATTATAGTATTTGAGAAAATGAAGCCCAAATCCACCGCAGCTCAGCCGTAAATCTTTTGTTTTTACCCTGTGTTTTTCAATTGAACCCCCAGCCAAATTGACGATAGTATAATAGTAATAATGGAAAACTAAGCTGAGTTTATATAAGAGCAGTATTATGGGCCTTTATGACAGAGATTACACAAGAGAGGGCTATCGCTCTCAAATTCCTCCAGGAATGCAAGTAGGCCTTCCGAAGCCTACACCGGTCGTCTTGCGCCTGTTAATTATCAACGTTGTGGTTTTTTTTATGCAGGCTGTTATAGGCGAAAGGCTGATATTGTGGTTCTCTGTACATCCCATTTCTATTTATGCTGTTCTGCAGGTTTGGAGGCTTATAACTTACCAATTTTTACATGGTTACTTATTCCACATACTTTTTAACATGATAGTTCTGTACATGCTTGGCTCAATTCTTGAACGCCACTGGGGAAGCAAAAAGTTCTTGATTTTTTATCTTGCTTGCGGTGCGCTCGGCGGATTAGTTTATCCTCTCTTGCTCGCATTGAAAATAATCTCTCCACATCCTTCACAGGGAGTTCTTCCTCTTATTGGGGCGTCCGGAGCCATACTCGGTGTACTAGCGGTATGTGCAATACTGTTTCCACATATTCAAGTGATTTTCTACTTTTTCCCATTACCCATAAGGGTCGTTGCGATTATATTAATTTTGATTGCTGTATATGGAATCACTACCGGAGAAAACGCAGGTGGGCAAGCAGCACATTTGTCAGGCATGATGGCAGGGGCAGTTTATGTCTTTTCAGAGTCCTGGCGGGCGAACCTGAAAACGAAAATCAAATCGGGCCGATGGCAAAGAAAAAAGGAAACTCATCAAAATCTGCAGGAAGAAGTCAACCGAATACTCCAAAAAGTTCATAATTCCGGAATCCACAGCTTAACATCAAAGGAAAAAAAGACTCTCCAACAAGCTACAAAAACCCAGCAGATGCGAAACAAATTTTAAACACTTAGTCCCAGCTGAATTTTGTATTACGATTCAACAATTCCTGCATTCGTTCCTCTACCTTTTGGTCTTTATATTTCGTAGACTGCTGTCAAGGATGCAAAATGGAACTGTTTTATTGCATAAACCCAAAAAACTGTTAAATTTAGTTATTCTGATTATGACTGAAACCGCCAAAAAACCCTTACAAAAAAACACCTGGTCTGCCAAACTGAAGCGGACTCTGACCAGCGTGTTACCTCTCGACAACAAACGCAGGGGCAAATGCATCCGTTGTGGCGCCTGCTGCAAGCTGCCAAACGTCTGTTGGTTTCTGGGTGTTGATGGCAAAGGGCAATATTACTGTAAAACACATCGCTTCAGACCGCTCAACTGCCGAAAATATCCAAGAACAAAAGCCGAACAGCTCACTGCCGATACCTGCGGATTTACCTTCGATTCAGAAAAATAAAAAACACCGCCTACTCTGAGTCTCCCTGGCACCGCTTTTAATTCATAGTACCCTATACTGGTTTTAATAAGGTCCTGTTTCGTCTTCCTCGTCGTCGACCTTCCAGCCGTCCGCTTCATCCATATCATCAATTTCTTTCTGCATGAATTTGAAAATCTTATCGGAAATCGGTGCGAATTTCTTCTGCCAGGCCAGCATACCCTGATAGCTTGACGCCAGCATATCGAGCCGAATAAGCTGCCATTTGGCGAGACACTCCGGCTCCTTGATATTAGTAAAGGGGTCGCACTTAAAAATCCTTTGACCGTCCGCACCAGTCTTACACAATTCACAGTCTTTGCATTGAATCATTTTCACACCCCATATAAATAGGCAAAAACAGCTAAAAATGCCTTTTACTTTCTTACACTTCTTTTATAATACTAAAAATGAAAAGGTTTTGAAAGTATCTCTTTAGGTTTCAGCACAGAACTACAATATCCTGTACAATACTATAAATGAAGCATTTCAGCATAAAATTCGAGCCTGATGGCAAAGAAATATTAATCCACGAAGGTGCTGCACTTCTGGAAGCAGCCTCCAGGGCAGGTATAATCCTGAATACACCCTGCGGGGGCGAAGGTATCTGTGGAAAGTGCCTCGTAATTCTTAAGCCGGACGCTCAGCAGGTCAAAGCCTGCCAGCACCGTATTGAAGGCAATCTTACGGTTACAATACCTGCCAGCTCCAGGTTCTTCGAGCATAGAATTCTCACCGAAGGGATTGAGACCAAGGTTGTTATCCAGCCGGATATTTACACTAAATATCTTAAAGCCGGTTCGGCTGGGGAAATTTACGGCTTGGCTGTCGATATTGGAACAACGACAGTTGTTGCAAAATTAATCAATATGACCAATGGTCAATCACTTGCATCAGCTTCCGAACTCAATCCGCAAGCCCGGTTAGGCGATAACGTTATCAGCAGAATCAGCTATGCACAAACAAATGAAAAACTGGCTGAACTGCATAAATTGATTATTGACTGCATTAATGAATTAACCGGAAAACTTTGTCGCCAGGCTTCCATAGAACCCGAAAAAATTTACGAAATCTGTGCAGTCGGAAATACGACGATGAACCACATTTTCCTGAACCTTCCGGTAAAACAACTCGGACACGCACCATATAAGCCGGCCTTGCTCGATGCCGGCGACAAAAAAGCGTCTGATATTTTAATTGCTGCCAACGAAGCTGCAAACGTCCACACACCGCCGAATATTGCCGGCTTCGTCGGCTCGGACATCAATGCAGTTGCTCTGGCGGTGGATATTGAATCATCTCAGGAGACGACGCTCGTAGTTGATATAGGGACGAACGGCGAGCTTGTTCTTGCCTGTAACGGTTCATTCTATGCGGCAAGCTGCGCCGCCGGCCCGGCGCTCGAAGGAGCAGGTATAAGCTGTGGCAGCATGGCGGCTGTTGGAGCTATTGAAGCTGTATTCATAAATGAAGGCGATGTAGATATTGATGTCATCGGTGATGTCCCGCCCCGCTCAATTTGCGGCAGCGGACTCCTCGATGCCGCTACGGTATTGCTGGATTTGGGAGTTATTGATTCGACCGGCCGATTCGTCGACCCGGACAAATTAAAAGATGCACCTTCGGCGATTCTAGCTCGTATAACGAAAATAGACGGCCAGCCGGCCTTTGTGCTCGCCGATACTGCTGATGGTAAGTTGCTGCTTACACAAAATGATATTCGTCAGATACAGCTTGCAAAAGGGGCAATCCGGGCAGGCATTAAACTTTTACAGTTAAAAGTCGGCATCGAAGATTCCGATATAAAACAGATTTTCCTTGCAGGGGCGTTTGGTAATTACATACGTGCTGAAAGCGCTCTACGGATAGGACTGCTTCCGGATGTCTCCACGCAGACTATTCATTTTGTCGGTAATGCTGCGGCGTCTGGAGCACAAATGATTCTTTTAAGCTCCGAGAACAGAAAAAAGGCACGGGATTTAGCCCGAAAAATCCAATACATTGAAATTGGCCGCGAAAAAGATTTCGAAACCATCTTCGCAGAATCAATGACATTTTGATTTTACATTGGTATAGCTGACAGCTTCACTATAATTTCAAACTGGAAATATCAGTTTAGGAAACGGATATGGTAGTTCTTTTAACGGATTTTGGGCAGAGTGAATACGTTGGTGTTATGAAGGCAGTCTTATATAGTGTCAATTCTGATGCGAAGATAGTGGATTTGTGTCATAGTATCAAGCCGCAGAGTATTATCGAGGCATCCTGGATTCTTAAGAATAATTACAAGTATTTTCCCGAAGGGGCCGTGTTCTGCTGTGTGGTTGACCCGGGTGTGGGGACGGATAGAAGGGCAATAGCTGTCCAAACAGATAAGTATTATTTTGTCGGGCCGGACAACGGGCTGTTGTGGGAAACACTTGCCGAGCAGGAAATAATTCAAACACGTCAAATTCCTGTTCCGCCGGAGGCGAGCAGGACGTTCCACGGCAGGGATGTATTTGCAAAAGCGGCTGCTGCGATTGATATGGGCGAATTCAGGCAGATAGGTCTCAAAGTAGAAAACATCAAAAAAATGCAGCTTTACCAGAACGGCAGAGAGGGAATAGTGGTTCGCATTGACAGATTTGGAAATATCGTAACCAATATAAGCCGGCAAGCCGAAGATAATTACACGGTCGCGATAGGAGAAAAACAATATTTTATGGTATGTCAGCCGAATTATGAGTCGGCAAAAGAAGGGGGATTATTCCTGATAGAGGGCTCAAGCAGAACTTTGGAGATTAGCTTAAAAAACGGCAATGCAAATGATAAACTGCATCTGAAAACAGCAGATATGCTAAAAATATTACCGAGAGCATGGCCCGGAGGTTAAATCAAAAGCTGAACATATCTGCTTAAGAGTCTGTATTTCTACTCCACGAGTTTAAAAAGGCCACCCAATCGAAACTTATTTTCTTTATATGCTTTGAAAATTTGAGTTCAGCTTTTTACAGGGTTTTCCCGATAATTATAAAAAAATTCTTGATTATGACTTATTTTTGGGGTATATTTAAGGGGCGCATTTTTCTGAGATTGTTGTATATGTTCTGTTAGTTGTTGATTGTAAATCCTTAAAAGTGATGTTTTTATATAGAATATAGATATTTAGAATTCCAAATACAGGGAGAAAGATAGATGTATTTGGTTGTAAAAAAGGATAATAAAACTGTCGATGAGCTTCGCTTCACGAAAGGGCCTGTTTATATCGGCAGACACAAAAACAGCCAGGTCTTTTTGCACGACAGAGCGGTTTCAAGGCAGCACGCAGTAATCTTCGCCACACAGGACGGACAGTGGATTGTAGAGGACCTGGATTCAGCCAACAAAACGTATCTGAATGACAAGGCGATTCATAAATCAAAGATTAAAAACGGTGATGTGCTGAGAATCGCGGATTTTACTATCGAAATCGTTCTGGAGGAAAAAATCAGCAGTGAAGAAAAGCAATTAAATCTTGCCGATACACTAACCACCACCTCTAACGAATTGCAGACCATAGTAAGAAAATTGGATACTAGCCATGCCCCTGAAATAAGGTTGTCCTCCCAAAGGATAAAACAGTATGTAAGCGCTACAGATGCTATTTGTTCTTCTCGAGGCCTGGACCAGTTGATTCTTGCTTTGCTGAGTTTATTGTTAAGGCAGTTTAGTGCATTTCATACCTGGTGTGCATTGAGGGATGAACCGGAAGGACCGATGATTTCTCACGGAGGAAGAACACAAAGTGGTGAAAGTATAAAACTGGACGATATAAAGCTAAAGGGCAGAGTAACCGAAGCTCTGGAGAAAAAGCACTTCTTACTGTTTCCCCGCCTGCCTCTTCCAATGCAGCAGGAGAAGCTTCGTTCGGCGATGATAGCGCCTGTTCTTGGCCCCGCCGGTTGTTTCGGGGTGTTGTATATCGACAACTCAATGAACCACGAACACTACGATTCAAGCGACTTGGATTATTTGATGCTGATTGCAATACATACAGCGGCTATCGTGAAGAACTATTGAGTGCCTGAAGCTAAAGTCCGGAACAGCCATATCACCATATCAGCAGGCAAATTATAGAGATAAACTGATTAAATTTCAGGTTTTGTTACAGGCTCTAAATGAAATGACAACCGACAATGGCAGGGCTTTCGGGGTTAAGATTGTTCAATTTATTTTTCCGCAGCACTTTTTGTATTTTTTACCTGAGCCACAGGGGCAGGGATCGTTTCGGCCAACCTTTGGTTGTTCGAGTTTGATTTGTTTTACTTTTCTTTCGCCCTGCGGTGCCTGAGCGGCGGCCCGCTGCCGTTCGGCCATTGCAAACTGGCCTACCTCGTCGTGGGTCGTCCGGCTTACGTTCCAAACGCTGCGGGCTTTGGCGCCGGCTTCGAGCCGGACCTTGAATATGATGTCTGTAACACGGTCCTCGATGGTCTCGAGCATCTGTTCGAACATTCGAAAGCCCTCCCGCTTGTATTCGGTCTTCGGGTCCTTTTGTGCGAGGGAACGTGTCCAGATACTGGATTTGAGGTGGTCCATCGTGTAGAGGTGGTCTTTCCAGGCGCTGTCGTAGACCTGAAGCAAGACGTATTTTTCGAGGTCGCTCAGCTCCTTTCTGAAAAACTCTTTTGCGGTTTGTGTTACGATTTGTTTTCGGTCAGCATTCTCGGGGAAGTCCTCTTCTGTTAATGAGGATTCGAATCTTTCGTTGGCCCAGCTTATCAACTGGGAAGAATCCAGGCGAGTAATCTTATCTTCAATTTCCCGCTCGAGTTTTCCGTCGTTGAAAGTTTTGCTCAGCTCGAGCAGTCGATTATAGAGGGCTTTGGGCTTGATGTTCGCTATCTTTTCGGCTGAAAAATCGGCGTTATACTTTTTGTTTGCCCAGTCGGCGAGGGCCTGGTATGCATAAATGCTGGGCTCCTGCGGCCCGTAAACCATATTCATTGCAAACTCGACCGGGTATTCAATCTCCCTTTGTTTGTATTTGTCTGCGGTCTTTTCAGCAATTAAATCGCTAACCTGAGAAGTACTCATTGTCTTGACCTGCTCGAGGGCCAATTTTATATCGAACCTGGCCCGCACCCATTCGACAAAAGTCTGTGCCGGGAAATCCTCCGCCAAAAACTGAACCAGGCGGGCACAATCCTTTTTCTCAATCTGCTCACAGGCGGCTGAAATCAACTGCTCTTCAATCTCCTCGGGTGACATATGCTTGACTTTGGAGACGCTTAGATTGACGCTGAAGGCGCTCATCGCCCAGCTTGATAAACCGCTAACATCCCAGCTTTGCGGGTCTGAGTAATCTTCCAGATACTCCCCTAACGACAGAGATATTTCGTTGGCGGTATTATCTTTTGCCTGTTCCTTTATGAGTTTTTCAATTTCATCCGCCTTGAGATTTGCTATATCGGATTCTTTTAAATCAACGCCGAAGTTTGTCCTGGCCCATTCGATGATGCAGCGGACGGAATAATTTTTGTTGAGAATGGTTTCGCAATTTGTTTCGACAGCGGCACCAATCATTTGTTCTATGATGTTTTTGAGTCCTTTGCCGGAGAGGATTTCTCGTCTGCGCGAATAGAAGATTTTTCTCTGGTAGTCCATTACCTCGTCGTATTCAAGAAGGGATTTTCGGATTTCGAAGTTTCTTTCTTCGACTTTTTTCTGTGCTTTTTCTATTCCCTTGCTGATTCTTTTATGGTAAATCGGCTGACCCTCCTCCCAGCCAATCCAGGAGAGGGCTTTTACGGTCCATTCGGGAGCGAAGATGCTCATCAAGTCGTCGTCGAAGCTCAAAAAGAACTGGCTTGAGCCGGCATCACCCTGTCTTCCTGTGCGGCCTCTGAGCTGATTGTCGATTCTTCTGGCCTCGTGTCTTTCGGTTCCGAGCACGTGCAGCCCGCCGAGTTCTGCAACGCCATCTCCCAAGACGATATCGGTGCCTCTACCAGCCATATTCGTAGCGATAGTAACATTACCCCGCATTGAGCCGTCGCGGTTTTTGTGCCGCTGGCCGGCCTTTGCAACGATAGCGGCTTCTCGTTCGTGGTGCTTTGCGTTAAGGACTTCGTGCTCGATGCCGAACCTTTTTGTAAGGGCAGCGGAAAGCGCCTCGTTTTTTTCGATGCTCGTTGTTCCCACGAGGACAGGCCTGCCTGAGGAGCTGATTTCATTTATCTGCTCTGTTATCGCACCGAACTTTTCCTTCATTGATTTGTAGATTGCGTCATCCTGGTCTTCTCTGATGCAGGGTTCGTTTGTGGGGATTACAACTACATCGAGTTTGTATATATTCATAAACTCCTCGGCCTCTGTCACCGCGGTTCCGGTCATACCGGCTATCTGGTCGTATAGCTTGAAGAAGTTCTGAAGGGTAATGGTAGCGAGCGTCTGGGTTTCTTCTTTGATTTGTACATTTTCCTTTGCTTCAACGGCCTGGTGCAGTCCGTCGGACCACTGCCGGCCGTGCATTAATCGGCCGGTAAACTCGTCGACGATGATGACTTTGTCGTCCATAACGACATAATCTTTTTCCTTTTCAAAGGTAACGTGTGCTCTTAGAGACTGCTCAAGAAGATGCGGCCATTCCATATTCGAGCCGGTAAAAAACGAGCCGATGCCCGCTATGTCCTGGGAGGCCCCCACACCCTCGTGAGTAAGGTGGGCGGCTTTTTTATCGAATTCCACTTCATAGTATTGTGTTGCTCCTTCAAGTTTGGCTTGTGCCGTCTCAAGCTCCGCCTGGTACTTCCGGGTCGCCTTTTGAGCATCTTCGATTCGCTGATTATCTTTGTTCTTTTTTGCCTCAGCCAGCTCGCCTTCTGCGCTTGCGATTTTTCTTTTGGCTGCATCAATTTGTTTTTTTGTCCGGTCATAGCTGCTCTGTTTGGCAATAAGCTGTCTTGTAACCTCGTCTGCTTTTTTGTATCTGCTGACATCATCGAAAGCTGGGCCGGATATAATCAAGGGAGTCCGGGCTTCATCGATTAAGATGGAGTCTACCTCGTCAATTATGGCGTATTCAAGATTGGGCTGGACCATCTGCTCAAGCGATGTTTTCATATTGTCACGCAGATAGTCAAAGCCGAATTCGTTGTTTGTGCCGTAAGTTACATCGCATTGATACTGATTTTTTCTATCTTCGCCGGCGGTATCCATATCCGCCTGAATCGCACCGACGGTCAATCCCAAAGCTCGATAGACCGGCCCCATCCATTCTGCGTCCCGTTTTGCAAGGTAATCATTGACGGTAACGAGGTGGACTTTTCTGCCGGTTAAATAAACGAGATAGACGGCGAGCGTTGCGACGAGAGTTTTTCCCTCGCCGGTAGCCATTTCTGCGATTTTTCCTTCATATAGTACATTGCCGCCTTTTAGCTGGACGTCAAAGTGACGCATCTCGACATTTCTTCTGGCAGCTTCGCGAGCAACGGCGAAGGCTTCGGGGAGAATCTCTTCAGGTGAAGAGCCGTTTCCGAGTGAAGTCTTGAACTCTTCGGTTTTGGCTTTGAGCTGATCATCTGTGAGATTTTTGATCTGGTCTTCGAAGCTGTTGGCCTGGAGGACTATTGGATCATAGGATTTAATCAGGCGCTCATTGCGGGAGCCGAAAATTTTCAAAAGTATTTTGTTTACTTTATCAAGCATAATTAAACTCAAAAACCGAGCATCGAACGTCCTGCTCCAAGGCCGTTGTATTTCAGATTACACACTCAGCTATTAATTGACTCGAGTTACGTATTCACCCGTCCGCGTATCGATACGGATAACTTCGCCGGTTTTAATAAAAGAGGGCACCTGTACGACGAGAGAAGTTTCAAGCGTTGCCGGCTTATACTGGTTCGTGGCAGTGGCGCCTTTTATCTCAGGCGGAGTCTCTTTGACCTGCAAATCCACGGTGTTGGGCAAATCAACTATCACTGGTTTGCCCTCGAATATACTGACCTGCAATTGTTCATTCGGTTTGAGATATTTTGTCCCTTCGCCGAACGCCTCATCATCGAGAGTGATTTGCTCATAGGTTGTCGTATCCATCAGGACGTGCTCGCTGCCGGCGGAGTAAAGGTATTCGTATGTCCTTTTATCCAGGAAGGCCTCTTCAACTATCTCTTCCGAGCGCAAGCGGATATTTTGAATCGAGCCGTCTATTAAGTTTTTGAGCTTTGTCTGATAGACCGCTCCGCCCTTGCCGAGTTTGACGTGCTGATAATCAACAACGATGCATAGCTTACCGTCAATTTTTACGGTCTGACCTTTTTTCATTTCGGATGCTCTCATTGCTTACTCCGTGATTCGTGGTTTGCAACCAGTAATTCAATTCACAGTTCTCTAACAACAATTCATGAAACAAGTATTGCAAAATCATCCTAAGATGTCAAGAAACAACAAAGCCGCTGAAATATCCCTTTGACAAAATACGGTATATAACGATAATTACAGAAAATCATATCTCGAATACGCAGCGAGGCCGTTATGGAAATTAAAAACTGACACAAAAGGAAATGGAGGCACGTAATTATGAAAAAGTTTTCAATTATTCACATCCCCGTCCTTTCATTTTACTCAAAAGAATTATACAGAGATGTCGGATTGAATTGGAAAGGGGCGGGTTTTGCGTATCTATTGCTTCTTTTGGCTGTTTGCTGGGTACCGGTAATGATTAATGTGCATATGGTCTTTTCGGATTTTGTCAATAATGCGGCCCCCGCTGTTGTCGAACAGGTCCCCCGGATTACAATTGCCGATGGTGAGGTCTCGATAGAAGAGCCCCAGCCGTATTACATCAAGCTTCCCGACAGCAACGATGTTCTGGCGGTCATTGATACTGCCGGTGAAATCGAATCGCTTGAGGATGTAGAAGATACAAATGCTATCTTACTGCTGACCAAAAACAAGGTGATAATGCGACAGAGCGGACTTGAGACTCGAACGTACGATTTATCAGAAGTAAAAAAATTTGCTTTTGGCGGCGATGATATAATGGGCTGGCTGCGCATCTTCGGTAAATTCTTTGCGATAGCAGCATATCCGTTCGCCCTTATATGCTCTTACGTGTATCGTATTATCCAGGCGCTCATATACGCTGCGATAGGTCTGCTTTTTGCGTCGGTGTGTAAAGTTAAACTACCATACAACGCCTTGCTTCGTCTGGCAATAGCAGCAGTAACGCCATGCATCATCGTCGGTACGATTCTCGATATAACAGGCATTTATGTGCCGTGGCCGTTGTATCCGTTAGTAGCATTAGGGTATCTGTTCTATGGAGTCAAAGCAACATCGCCCGAGCCGCCGGGGCAGGAAGAAATTCTTAGACCACAGAACACAGGAATTTAAAAAGTGCATATAAAAGTTGTATCTGGATAACAACGGTGACTATTATTAATCAACGATAAATCTTTTGTTTTTTAGTCTCGGATTCTTATCTTTTTCTTTTTGGTCGTTTTCGGGTTCGGCTTTTGCTATTCTTCTTCGAGGGTTTTCTTGTGGTTTTTCTTTTGGGCTCTAACGTTACCAATGGTTCCAAGAGAGAGACATTTAACTGTCGGGCGGGGACATTGACCGAAACTATCCGCACTTTCATCGGCTGACCAAGATGAACAGTTTGTCCTGAACTGGTCTCAACAATACAGTTGGTCTTTTGGTTGTATTTCCAGATTCCAGGGCCTAAATCAGCCATTCGGATAAGACCTTCGACGCCGAACTTTCGGGACTGAACAAACACGCCGAAGCCAACAAGGCCGGTAACAACACAGTCAAGCTCATCAGAAATGTGTTGACTTAGCATCTGCAGAATTAAAACGGTTTTAAGCTCTCTTTCTGCGTCCTCCGCCCGCTGTTCGGTAAATGTAATGTGTTTTCCGATTTCAGTCAAATCCTGCCCTGCCTGTGAAGTATTTGGTTCCTTTTGCAGATATTTTTCCAAAACCCGATGCACAAGCAGGTCTGCATATCGCCGTATCGGACTTGTAAAATGACAGTAATAAGTAGAGGCGAGTGCGAAATGGCCTATATGGAGCGGAGAATACTGGGCCTTTTCAAAACTTCGCAAGACGAGCAAGTTCACCGCAAGCGAGAGGTCATTTCCCTGAACCGACTCCAATAATCTTTGAATTGCGAACCGGTCAGGGACCCGCGGCAAATTAAAACCCAATGTTTTTGCCAGCTTAGATAGATTCCTCATACTCAGTTTATCCGGCTCCGGATGGATTCTGCGCATCAGGGGAAGGTTAAGCTTATCCATAATTGCAGCAACGGCCTCATTGGCCTCGACCATAAACATCTCGATTATTGTATGCGGATAACTGGTGTCGGCGGGATGGACATCACTCACCCGCCCGGCCTTATCCAATACAAGTTCGGTCTCCGGCAAATCAAGGTGCAGCATCCCATTATCTTCCCTTCGTTTTTCAATCAACCGGCTCAGCTTTTCCATATTTGTAAGGAGTTTGATGACCTCGACTTTGACATCTTTGGTTCTGCCTTTCAAAGCTTTGTCAGCCTGGCGGTAGGTCAATCGCTGCGTTGAGCATATAACGGAATTTGCAAACCTGCGGGAAATTACTCTCGCTTGTTTGTCATAAGTCAGATATATACTTTTACAAAATCGCCTCTGCCCCGGCTGCAGCGAGCAAATACCGTTGCTCAAAACTTCCGGCAGCATCGGGATGGTTTTGCCGGGCAGATATACACTGTTACCGCGAATTCGTGCCTCGTTACCCAAAGCAGTATCCGGTAAAACAAAGGAGCTTACATCTGCGATGTGAATGCCGAGCACCCAATTGTCATTGCCGTCCTTCTCAATGCTTATTGCATCATCGAAATCCTTTGCGTCAGGTGGGTCGATGGTAATAACCAGTTTGTCTGTTATGTCTTCTCTGTTATCGAGCTGGTCGGGATTAAATGCGGAGGCGCACTTTTGTGCCTGCCGGTAACAACTTTCGTCAAATTCGCAGGGAATATGGTATTGGCAAATAATAGATTTAATCTCGCTTTCATACCGTCCTGCTTTCCCGAGCACTTCAACAATTACTCCTCTTGACAGGAATTTCTCGGTCGGCCAGGAGATTATCTCGACAACGACTTTGTCTTTCTGATGCGCACCTTTAGCTGTAACATCATCGACACTTATCGGCTCAATGAAGGAGCTGCCGTCCGGCTGTACAACCCACTGGCCCTGCTGCTTCATTAATGTTCCAACAAACTTATTTTGAGACCTCTCGAGAACCTGGATGATTTGGCCGGTCAATGCTGTTTTTTCTTCTCTCTGTGAAAATCTTCCTTTTCGCCTTTTGTCCTTTTTGACCACTGCCTCGACAATGTCACCGGTCATTGCATCAGAAACTCCTTTGGGCGGAATAAAAAGGTCGCCATGAGAATTCGGCTCAAGTGGGATTACAAAACCAAAGCCCTTTGGGTTTGCTCTAAATGTTCCAATAACCCTACCTGTCGGAGCAGGCAAAGTTAACCGGTTTCCAGAACCTATTATTACACTGCCGGCGCTGCGCAATTGCTCAAAAGCCGACTTGAATTGCCGGTAATCCTCGGAACTTACACCTAACGCCCTGGCAAGCTGGGAAAGTTTTACCGGCGTGTAATCACCGCGGTTAAGAAACTTAATTATTCTTTTTTTGAATATCTCAGGCATTTGACCAATCTATAACAAAGCACACAACCGATTTTTACCCCATTAGATAATAAACCTTGCTGACTCACTTTTCAATCTGCTGTTTCTCATTAGATAATTTCGTATCTAAGGGGTTTATATCGACCGACTGAATCGTGTTTCGTCGCTTGTCATTCGTCGCTCGTTACTCAATTCACTAATCCCTAATTATGCAAAAGTGTATTAGTGGTCTTTGAAGAACGGCTTTGGTTTTTTCTTTTTGACCTTGCCGCCGGTCTTTTTTGTTACCGGCACGAGCCCTTGTTCTTCGGCTTGTTCTTTTTCGCGAATGTGCTTGCGGATGAGATACTGCTCAACAGCGCCGGCGGAAATGCTGGACATAATATACAGATTCAGTCCCGACGGGGCTTTGTAGAGCATAAGCGGGAACAACAGTGGGAACATAATCTTCATTATCTTCTGCTGCTGAGCGGCCTGCTCGCTCGCCGCCGCCTGCTGAGGCATAAGTTTTTGCTGAACATAGAAAGCAACGCCCATAAGAATCGGCAAAAGGTTGAACGAATTTAATTCACCGAAGAGCGGCAAACTAAACGCCTTGAACCTAATTAAAGCATCGGGGACGGATAAATCCGTAATCCAGAAAGGCAGGAACGCAGCTCCTCGCAGCTCGATACTGGCGTATATGGCACTGTAAAGAGCCAGCCAGACGGGCATCTGGACGAACATCGGCAGCATACCGGTGATAGGCGAAGCGCCCTGTTCGCGGTAAAGAGCCATCATTTGTTTGTTCATCTCAGATTTGTTGTTTGCATATTTCTTTTTTACTTCTTCAATCTTCGGAGCGAGCTTACTGAATTTGCTCATCGAAACCTGACTCTTTTTTGTAAGCGGATGTATGCACAGCCGAAGAAGCAACACAAGGATGATAATGACAATTCCGTAATTACCGATGAAACTATACATCCATTTCATCAGATTCAATATGCCGAACGCCAGCGGACTAATAAGAGCAGCAGGACAACAACAGGTGAGAAAATCTATGGTCTGGATAAAACCAAGCTCTCGATACAGCTCGTTTTTGTTGAAGAGGTTATTATCTTTAGGGCCGAGAAAAAGCACAAAATTATATTTCTTTGTACTGTTGGCTTGACCGACCGCCGCCAGTTCAGTGTTGGCAATCTTCAAGTCCATCCCCACCGTTTCATCACCGCTGTCATATTCGGCATCCCTGTCGGGATTAAAGAATCGCCCCGACTTATCCTCAATCCAACTGCCCGGGTCATGACCCTCCTCGGCCATTGGCACAAGTATAGCAGCGAAGTATTTATTCGTTACTCCAGCCCACAGAAAAACATCACTGCCCCCTTGAAGTCTCCTTTCCTCGATAATTGTTGCTTTTCTAAGCTCATTTAGGTCGCGTTTTTCTCTAACTACCTTCCCTTTGGAATTTTTAAAGCCAGCTATGACCTTTCGAACATCCCGCCTGGCGTCTTCTCTTTTGATACCGAGCGGTCCGGCGAGATTAAAACATGTTTTTTTCGTGGAACCGGAGAGGTTTTCAACGGCTATATTACACTCAACATCATAACTGCCTGGCCTTATTTTGTATGTCTTAACAATTTTAATAACCGGTTCGCCGGTTGCTTCCTCTGTAATAACCGTTTCGAAGCTTGCTGTCTCGGAGCCGTCCCGACCTCTCTCGACGCCGGAGCTTTTGAAGTGCAGATTGTCCAGCCGAAGCTGCAGTTCCTGCTCGACAAAAATAAATTCTTTATTCGCCATCGACATTGCCTCGCCAGCCGGCGACAGAATCTGCAGCGGCTGAGGGTCATCCGGGTCACGGTTGTCAAATTCGCTAAATACTGCTTCGGCGATAGCCGCACCTTTTGACGTCAGCTTCAACTGAAACTTAAATTCGCTGTCCGGATAGATTGAACCGAGCGTGACAGGCTGCGCAGGCGAGCCCTCTGCGTTAAAACCGGAGACCGGCGCCGGCTCCAGCTGCGGGCTCTGGGCGGGCAATTCTTCTGAGGGACTTACGTTTTCAGCTTCGGCTGTCTGCTGTAAAAGTATACAACCGGCCCTGCTTACTATCGGATTCTCAAACAACCCGGATTCTATTACGAGAACGCCGCAGAACAAACAAAAGCCGACTACTGTGAAAGCTAAAATTCTTTTCATAATATCACGTTTCTAATTCTTCTTCTTTGCTTTTTACTTTTTCTTTTTACTTCAACTACTTTCCTTCTCTGAGTCTGTCGGCATGAAAATTGTCCAGGTCCTCTATTGCCTTTATTTTCTTCATCGTCTTCTCAAAATCATATTCGAGCCGAACAAAATTGACCTCGTTATCCTCAACATAGGCATAACTGGCACGATTATCCTCATCTCTGGGCTGACCTACCGAGCCGACATTGATAATCGCTTTTTCCTCGTCAATAATCGGATAGACTCCCCCGAGCTCCTCAGGCATATAAAAATCCGGCTCATCGAGAAAGACGCCGGGCAGATGGGTATGGCCGATAAAACAGATGTGCTTTACGTGCTCGAAAAGCAGCTTGACCTTCAGCGGGTTTGTGTAAACATCATCCGGAAAGATATATTCGTTAATCGGCCTTCTTGGTGAAGCATGGATAAAATCCAATTTTGCTGCGGTCGTTCCGAGTTTTGCGTTCTGCGATTTTCGCATCGGCAGATTACCTAAAAAGTTCCACCGTTTCTCCCTTAAGTCCTTTTGCTTTCCTGTTTCAAGCACTTCACGGGTCCAGAAGCTTGCCTGCTCGGCTGCGTAGTTAAAATTGGTCGGCTCATAAATGGCAGCGAAATCATGGTTGCCGAGAACACACCACTCCGTCTTTTCGATAATCAAATCAAGACATTTCTGAGGGTCGGGACCGTAACCGATAACGTCCCCGAGACAGTAAATCGTCTTGACGCCCCGCTTTTCGATATCTGCAAGAACCGTTGTCAGGGCCTCTAAATTCGAATGAATATCGCTTATCACTGCAAACATATGTAAATCTTTATTAACTAAAATACCTAATCAAGCCATTGGAAGCATATTTAGTAACAGAAACTCGGCAAAAAAGCCAGAACATTTATCCGTTCGTTAAGGTGGAAATTCTTTGCCATATCTTGCCTATATTAATAGCCGGCTTTATTCGTTGCTTTGTCGAGCTTTGCTGCTATAATAACGCATATTAAAAACGAGATTACAAAAAACAAACAAAAACGAAAATAACGGATATGAAACTGCTTGAGACTCAAAACCTGATAAAGAAATATTCCGGCAGGACGGTCGTCAACGAAATTTCGTTCTCGATACATCAGCGAAACATTGTCGGCCTGCTGGGTAGAAACGGCGCCGGAAAGACCACAACTTTCAGAATGGTCATAGGAATGATAAAACCAGACGCCGGCAAGGTCCTCTTCGAAGGACGAGATATTACCAAGCTTCCTATGTACAAACGTGCCCGCCTGGGCATCGGTTATCTCTCACAGGAACCCAGTATTTTTCAGCGTCTCAGCGTGCGGGACAATCTGAATGCCATCCTGGAAACAATGTCCATCACCAAAGCCGAACGCAATCGCAGGGCTGATATGCTCATCGAGCATTTCGGACTGAGCGAAGTCGCAGGCAGCCAGGGCAGATTCCTCTCTGGCGGCGAGAGAAGAAAGCTTGAAATTGCACGGGCGATGATAACCGAGCCGTCGTTGATTTTGCTCGATGAGCCGTTCAGCGGCGTCGACCCCATCACGGTCCAGGACCTCCAGCGGGAAATCAGACGACTTGTTGCTTCAGGCGTTAGTCTGCTGCTTACCGACCATAACGTCGAAAGAACTCTTGAAGTGGTCGACAAGGCCTATATCATCGACCACGGAAAGGTAATCGGCGCCGGCTCACCTGCTGAAATCGTCCAGAATGAAACCGTAAGAAAACTTTACCTCGGAACCGCACTGGCAGAAAAAGAATTTTAAAACTGAAATGTGTTTCACAACGTCAAAAAACAGATTGCACATTATCACTGCTTCTTATAAGCACAACTGGCGGCGGCAATAAAAAGAAGAGTCCCAAAATGATAGACGTCGAAAAAATCGATATAACTCACTACCCGGCAGAGGTCTTGGGTGAATCTGCTGAGCCGGTCGAAGAGATAGACGATAACATACGCCGGCTTGTAGAAAAGATGACAGGGATTATGCTCAAACACAAAGGCGTTGGTCTGGCGGCTCCGCAGGTCGGCGTCTCACTTCGGTTGTTTATTATCTCGCTCGACGGAACTAAGGAAAAACTCAAAGTATATATAAACCCGACGGTTACAACCGGCGGAGAGCTCGGCGCTATGGAGGAAGGATGCCTGTCGGTTCCCGGCGTCTCCACCAGAATGAGAAGGTTTAAAAAATGCACGGTTACCGCCACCGACCTCGAAGGCAATAAATTTATCGAAGAAGCCGAAGGATTGTATGCACGCTGCCTCCAGCACGAATTCGACCATATCAACGGAATGACAATCGCCGACCGTATGGGCTCGGCGGCCAGAATCGCTCACCGAAGGCAGCTAAAGAAACTCACAAAAGAGCACGAAAAAAAGCATCAGGGTTGAGAAAGTAAAAAAACCACCCCCTTTTCCCCTTCTGCCTGCCTCAGCATCAACATCGAGTACGGCGTTTCATAAGTTTACCGACTATTCTCAGCTTGGAATAAGGTTAAAAAACATCAGTTTTTGATGAATCTTGCTGTAATTTTTGGCTAAAAGCAGCTTTTAAGAACAACAAATTGAATAGTTGTTAACTTTACCAAAAAAACCGGTATGAAATGGCTTAAGACTTTTGCAATTTGGAAAAGATTTTGGTATTATAATTATAATCAAATTGGAAGGCCAGGTTGTGCAACCAGGCGTTTAATATGCCAAATGCCGGTGAGCTTTTTTAAGGAGGTAGAAAGATGAACAGGCAATTGGTTTTTCAAACCTGTATAACAGTTTTACTGTTGGCTGGTCCCTGGCTTATCAAACCGGCTCTTGCGGGCTTGGTCTGGGATATTAACACTGTCGACAGCACAGGCTATGTGGGCGCGTGGACATCCATTGCCCTGGATGCAAATGACAATCCACATATCAGCTACCAAGATATAACCAATTACGCCCTGAAGTATGCGGCCTTCAACGGCTCGACGTGGGACATAGAGACCGTCGCCAGCGAAGGGTATTTGGGTATGTGGCAAACCATTGCCTTGGATGCAGATGGCAATCCACATATCAGCTACCAAGATGACACTAACAATGCCCTGAAGTATGCGGCCTTCAACAGCTCGACGTGGGATATTGTGACCGTCGACAGAACTGGAAATGTGGGCAGCTTCACATCCATCGCCTTGGATGCAAATGACAATCCACACATCAGTTACTGTGATGAAACCAACGTCGACCTGAAGTATGCGAAGGCTTATCATTGCGGAGATGTTCTTGCCGGTGACTTTAATGGCGACTGCATAGTTGATTCTCTTGATTTGCAGACGTTTGCAAATAATTGCTGGCTAACAATTGGGCCGGAGGACGACCTTTATGTAGATGGCTGGGTTGACTTTAACGACTTTGCAGTGCTTGCAAATAACTGGTTAATTGATTGTGACCAGACCCCGGAAAATCCCGCTTGCGTACCTAAATAGAATGACAAAAACCTCCTTGTTCTTGTAAGAATAATCGATATTTCCAGACAAGGCCTTCTATATCGGCTTACCGACAAACCTCAATAATTAGGCGAGAGATTTACGAAACGCTGTATTGGTATCGAGAATTCGGAATCGGGAGCTTCTTTCGAGACGACAGCAGCCGTGCTTTCTAAAGATGCTTTATGACAGCAACGTAGCCGCCGTCACGGTCGAAGTCACCGGCTGCCGGCAGAGTCAGCTTTTCGGTTTCGACTGTGAAATCGGCATTGTTACTTAGGAATTTTCCAAGCAGCAGGTTGTTCTCCTGAGGCTGGATGCTGCAGGTACTGTAACAGATTTTACCGCCGGTCTTTATCATCCCTGCGGCCCGGGTGAGCAGCTGCATTTGTGTCTCGGTTAGTTTCTTTACGGCTTTTTGTGTTATCCTGAATCTTGCCTCCGGCCTTTTGCTTAAGACGCCGGTATTCGAGCAGGGCACATCGAGCAGAACGCAATCGAATTTTTCCTCTTCAACGATTTTCTCTATGTCCTCATAGTGAACGATGGTAACAGATTTTACGCCGAGCCGGCTGATATTCTCTTCGGCTTTCTGCAGCCGCTGCCGGTCGATGTCGGCTGCGAAAATTTTTGCCTTATCAAAAGTAACTTCCGCAAGCTGTGTTGTCTTTGTCCCCGGTGCAGCGCAGCTATCGAGTATTCTGGAGCCCGGCTGGGGATTAAGCAGCCGGACCGCCTGGGCAGCGGTTATATCCTGAACGGTAAAATCGCCCCGCTCGAAGCCGGGCAGCTCCGTTACAGCCGAGCCGCTCTTTACCCGCAGCATTGATTTGTTATCGGTAACCTCACATTCGATACCTGCCTGTAGGAGATTTTCGGCAATTTTAAGCGCTGTGGTTTTCAAAGTATTGGCTCTTATGTAAATGCTCGGCCTGCGGTTACTCGAAAAGCAGATTTGGCGAGTCGATTCCGTGCCGAATTCCTCAAGCCATTTTTCGACAAGCCAAACCGGCAGCGAGAAAGCGATACTGAAAAAATCAGCCGGCGAACTTTTTATATCGGGCAAAACAACCAAGTCGAATTCGCAGCCAATCGATGGATTCAGCGGGATTATTTTTTGAGGTTCGGCTTTTGAAAGCCCGGTTTGCCGATTGGTGATATGTCTTGTAATTTTCCTTAGAACCGCATTGACAAAGCCGGCCTGTTTTTTACCTGCCGCAGCTTTGGCGGTCTCGACCGCTTCGTTTACGATTGAATATTCCGGCGTACCCGGACAATATATAAGCTCATAGCAGGCCGACCGAAGGATATTAACGATTTTGGGCTCTATCCTTTCGATGGGACAATCGGCCAGTTTTGTTATCACGGCATCGATAGCTGAGCGGTTCCGTATCGAGCCAAAGACAAGGTCTGTTGCTCGCTGTCTCTGGGCCCTCTCGGGCAATTCAGATATGCGGGAATTCAAAATATCGGCTGCGTAGTTTGCCTGCGTTTCAAAGCGATTCAGAACAGATACAGCCAGAGCTCTTGCGGTTGTTGTCCTTTTTCGGCTCATTTACTTATCTTTAAAAGCATATCGCCGGGACGGGTTCGTCGTCCGTTGACGAAATCCTTAAAGTCCATCAGCGGCGAGCCGGCAGGTTTGATTTTCTTAATCTTCAACGCATCTGTGCCGCAGATGACATTAAGCTCGTCGTCGAATACCCCGTGCTGAGGCGATTCGGCCTTATCTGTTTTGACCACCTCGGCCATTGCTAAGGTTATGCGTGTGGCTTTGCCTGTTTTTTGTGATTGATACAGGGCCGATGCACCCGGCCAGGGCCACAAGCCCAATATCTTTCGCCGAACCCGCTCCGCCGGCTCAGCAAAATCCAGATAACCATCATCTTTTTTCAGCTTCGGCGCGGTCGTGGCCTGGGAATCGTCCTGCGGCGTATAAA
>JBHPEQ010000038.1:0-22910 GCA_042576845.1 Planctomycetota bacterium | reverse complement strand
CTGGCGCCGCATGCAGCCGATCCTGAAGCCCGGGGCGAATTGCCCGATTTGTATCGCGGCTTGGGCGATGCGCTGGAGAAAATGGGTCAGATGGATAAGGCTCAGGAAGCCTATCGCAAGGCTGAAGAACTGGAAGAGGAGGTGGTACCTGAAAAGATAGACGACAGTAACGAATAGTGTATATCGAATGATGCAAAAAATTGGCCGGTGAGGCCTAACGGCTAAGTAAGTACTCACCGGCCGGACCTGGCGCGGACGACTTATGTTTGCGCGTCCGAATCGAGGGTCATTTAATTATACCGCAAACCGCGAAACAAAACAAGTAAGGAGGTAATGCCTATGGAAAAACCTTGTACGCAATCGAAGGGACTGAATTTACACCAAGGGATTGAGAAACTTTGGCTGTGGGCGGTGGTCGCCCGCGCCGCGTACAGTAAAACTTTTATTTAGGAGAATTACAAATGTTGTGTAACAAACAAACAAAACGGAAACTTACTTTCGTACTGACAGCCGTGGTGTTGGCAGTTCTTAGTTGGCCCATTACTTCCACGGCGCAAATTCCAGGGGACCCAAACCTTTTAGAGGAACCTCAGATGCCCGGCACAATCGAGGGCACAGGAACTTACTTTGAGGTCACCGACAGCGACTACCTTAATGTTACCTTTGAAAGCACGGAGTCGGTGCATCTGTTTTTAGAGTCTGTGCCCCAAATGGTTGTAATGGATATTAATGCGGTGGTAGAAGGAACAACTTCGACTCAGATAACTCTTGGCGGCTTTGAGCCTTCAACTACGTATTACAAGTATGAGGACGACTACCACAATGAAGTGGCCTTCACCACGGACGATGATGGAAGCTACTCTTATACGCAGGACCTGTCCGAGCCGCACCTGATCTTTATCCAGCCGCAGCCGGGCACAATCTTCATCCCTACTGATACCTCGGTCGGGACGTGGGACCCAACTAACAGGATATATACTCTGACCAAAGATGTGTCCGAAAGCATACAGGTAGATGAAAACTACCTGACTCTCGATGGTGCTGGACACACCGTAGGACCGTACGGGGGAATCGGAGTTTATCTTAATCAAAGGACGGGCGTCACTGTCAAGAATCTGAATGTGCAGGGAATGAGCTACGGAATCTATCTCAGTTCTGGCAGCGGCAATACGATTAAGGACAACACCGCCTCGAACAACCGGTATGGAATCTACCTCGCCCAGTCCAGCAACAACATCTTGGAAAGAAACACCGCCTCCAACAACTCTTATTATGGAATCACCGCGATCTCCGGCAGCAGCAACAACAAGCTGAGAAGCAACACTGCCAACTCAAATGGGTATGGAATCTTAGTCGGCAGATCTGGGTCCAGCTGCAGCCACAACATCCTTACAGGCAACACTGCCAACTCAAATAACATACATGGAATTACGATCGGCAAAGGCGCCCAGGACTCCTACCACAACGTCCTTACCGGCAACACTGCGAGGTACAACGGCTCTGCTGGAATCAATCTGTTCTACAACGCCTTCAATAGTACTTTGACATCAAACATTGCCATGGATAACTTGTATGGGATACGAGTCGACTCGGACAGGAACCCCATCACCCTCAGACGTAACACTATGTCAGGCAATCAGTACAATTTTTGGTTTAGCGTTGCGGGCATCATAAGTAACCCCGAGAAAATCGACATAGACACCAGCAACACCGTCAACGGCAAGCCTATCTGGTTTGTAGTGGGTGCTTCCGACACGGTCTACGACAGTTCCACAAATGCGGGCATCTTCTATGCCGTCGAGTGCGAGAACATCACCATAAGTGACTTGACACTGTCGAATAACTACTGCGGCGTATACCTCCATGATACCGACAATTCGAGGATAGAAAACGTGACAGCTTCCAACAACTATATGGGAATCAAACTTCGGAGTTCCCAGAGCAATACCCTGACAGGCAATGCCTGTTTGAATGGCGGGTACGGAATCTTGCTCGACAATATCTACGAGTGCATTTTGAGAGATAACACTATGTCGGGCAACAAGTTCAATTTTTGGGAAACAGGTTGGGGATCCGGCATGATGGACATAGACACAAGTAACCTTGTTGACGGCAAGCCTATCTGGTTTGTAGTGGGTGCTTCCGACACGGTCTACGACAGTTCCACAAATGCGGGCACCTTCTATGCGATTGACTGCCAGAACATTACAATAAGAGATCTTACCTGCACGAATAACGGTAACGGAGTCTGTCTTCGGAACACGCATGATTCCACGATAGAAAACATTGTCGCTACTAACAACAAGTGGGGCATTCATCTCGCCCTGTCCACGTACAACGTACTGGCAGGTAACATGGCCTCAAGCACTGATAGAGACTGCGAATCCATAATCTACCTAAGGGCGTCTTCCCACAATAATACCATCAGCGGCAACACGGTCAACAGCTCGGTTTTGTGGAAGGGAATCGAGTTGAGGGAGTCTAACGGTAACATTGTGACCGATACTGCCGTCACATCTTGTTCTCCGGGAATCCGAATGTACAAGGCCAGCTACAGTACGGTGACAGACAACATCTTCGAGTCGGGCGGTACTGCGGTCTACATTGTGTCCTCCAGCGATAATGTCCTGGCGCGCAACCTCATCAAGAAGAACTGGTCCGGAATTCAACTAACGGGCGCCGTGAATAACCAGATATACAACAACGACTTTATTTACAACGGCCTGCAGGCAACGAGTTCCGGCAGCGGAAATGTCTTCAACCTGCCGGCGCCGACAGGCGGCAACTTCTGGAGCAATTGGATGACCCCTGATGAGGACGGCGATGGTTTTGTAGATTATCCATACGTTTTCAGCGGCGGACAGGATAACTTGCCACTGACTCAACCAGTGGTGGGGTGTCTCACACCCCAGGAGATGCTCGGCGAACTCATAAATCAGGTAGTTGGCCTGAACCTCCAAAAGGGGATTGAAAACAGTCTGGACGCCAAGCTCGACGCGGCGTTAAAGGCACTGGAGGACATAAATTCCAACAACGATGTAGCGGCCATTAACACCTTGGATGCCTTCATCAACGCCGTCGAGGCCCAGAGCGGCAACAAGATTTCGGAAGCCAATGCCAACGCCCTCATCGCCACCGTCCAGGCAATCTTTGCGGTATTGGAGAACCCGGATGTTACATGCTTTTAGAGAACCTTATATAGTAATGGACTGGTGAAAAAGTCAGACCGAAGGGCTGTGAGTATATTGCTTGCAGCCCTTTGTCATTCGGAATGGTGCGGGGCAGGCAATAATAATATAAAAAAACAAAATGCAAAAATGACCCCGCACTAATTAGGCGTGAGTTAGCACTCAATAAGTGCGGGGCAAGCAATAAGGAATTTCCCCCCAGCACGGGTCGAAATAAAACCCCCTGCGGTGCAAGGTGCTAACAAAAGAAAAGGAAGCCCGCTCACGGGTTTGGGGGTTAAATATAAAGCTGAATAAATTGAAATTCAGCAAGTAATCATATATAATCGTTGTAAATAAGCAATTATGGCGATATTCGGGGCAAAGACGGTAAGTTCGAGTATAAGTATGTGTGACTTTTGACGATGAAGAAAGGTGAAGATGTTTAGCCGTAAGGGCAATTGAAAAAAAACGAGGCCGGGAAGATATAATTTTATCAGGATTGGCGGTTATGAAAAAAGCTGACAAAATAGTGATGACTGTCGTAGGGGCGGTTCTTCTTATCGCTACGATATTGAAAGCACACCAGCTACTGACAGAACCGATTTTAAGCAAGGGATTCTGGGAGTCATGGGAGTTTTTTCTTATCCAGATACCGCTGGAGCTGGGTCTGGCAATCTGGCTGATGTGTGGTCTGTTTAGAAAGGCCGGCTGGCTTATAGCGGTGTTTGCTTTCGGTATTTTTATAGGCGTAACTCTCCACAAAGGAATAATCGGTGTTGAATCCTGCGGGTGCTTCGGCAGAGTGCACGTCGACCCGTGGATAACGCTCTTCTCTCTTGACATACCAATCTTTTTGGCTTTATTGGTCTTTCGTCCTAAAGGATGTAAACTTTTGCCGCCTCCCTGGCCATCGGTGAAACATTTCTTCGGCGTCGCTATACCGACGTTCGCAGCGATTGGCATTGTATTGCCGGTTTTAATCTTCAATAAGCCGCCTCTGCAAACCGCACAATACGAAGTCCTTGAAGCGGATAGATGGGTCAACAAAGAGCTGCCGATTTTCGAGAATATTGATATAGGTGAAGAATTAAGCACCGGTGTGTCATTTATTCTCTTTTATCATAACGACTGCCCCGACTGCAGAGTAGCGATTCCTGAGTATGACCGTATGGCTCGAGATTATGATATAGAACAGCTGGGTCTTAAATTTGCCTTTATCGAGGGGCCGCCGTTTGATACTGAGGAGAAGATTCCCATCCCAGGGGATACTCCCTGTTTTAGCGGTCAGCTTGATGAGCAGAAGGATTGGCTTTTTACCTCTCCGCTTATGATTTTAACGCTCGAAGGCGTCGTGATAAAAGGTTGGGAAGTCGAGACGCCATCATTTGAGCAGATTTTCGAGGCGTTAGGGGGAATTTAGTAGTTTGGTTAAGCGTCCAATAAAAAACCGCCCGTTCTTTATGTCAGTTCCTGTATTTTGCTAATCAGCGCTAAAAGCGTTGACTATCTATTCCAGTCACAAAGACAACGGGCAGTTGCCCCATATATCGGCTATCTACCCTTTGAGAATTGAATTTTTTAATACCAACTAATGTCACGAAAATGAATCGGCCCAACAGCCTGCAGCCAAGACGGTTTCAAAAATACAGAAATCAGATAAGCAATCAATAACAGAACAATAATCAACCAGAATGCTGTTCTTGCTGTTTTTCGAAGCCGCAAATTTTTGATTTCACTAATCAAAGTTAATGGCAAACCGATTACCAGAAGAACTGGTGCACCCATTAAAACCAAGAACACAAAAAATAACCAGCATGTTATTGACATATCTTTATCAGCCCATATTCTTCGCCACATTTTACAGAGCATCCCAATATTGAATCGAATTCGCACGAATGGCATATAAGATGCCAAGGGGTTAATTGCTTCGTTGGAATCGCAATTTTCGCAATAAAATTGCAGACGCTCACACGGTCTGAGACACTTCGGACACACCGGTTGCGCGTCAGGCGGTATAAAATCATTATCGACTTCACTATGCCCGTTTGTTTCTGCATGAATATTATTTTCCTCTCTGTCAGTCATAGGAAAGTTTCCTCTTTTTTACTGCAAATCCGTCATAGTTATCTTCCTGCCGACACCGATATCGATATAGCTGCTGCCGAATTGCTCTTTGAATAAACCTCTGGCTTTTTCACCTGTGCAATGGCCCGGCCCCACATACTGAACACCCAGCTCCTTAAAACTTGAAATGATTTTTCCGACCTTTCCTGCGACAGCCCATTCCAGATGAAAACCGCCCATCACAAAAAGTATATCTTCCTGAAGCATTTGCCTGGCAGCGGTTACCATTTTCACAATTCCCGGATGCGCACAGCCGGTGATAATTATAAGCCCTCTATCAATCCTGATAACCAGGGTCTGCTCCTTTATCATCCTGCCGAGCGGACCGGTGGTGAACACTGCGCTGCAAATTTCATTTTGGTCAGTCACTTCGACTAAATCTGCACCGCTTGAGCGCACTTTTTCTTTGAGATTTGCCGGAAACGAATTGAGCATATAGACTTTGACTTCGCTGTTGGCTTGAAGAAATCCGGCCAGCCCGCCTGTGTGGTCCTGATGCTTGTGAGAGAGAACCACAATATCTATTGCTTTCGGGTCAATCTCAAGCTTGGCCATATTATTCAGGAGCATCGCGCCGTTGGCGCCCGTATCGAATAAAATTGTCTCTTGCGGCCCTTCTATCAGCACTGAAAAACCCCACGCCGTCTCAAGGCCTTCGGTGTAAGGATTATTATCGAAAACAACCGTTATTTTAACATCGCTGACAACTGAATTAGCATCAATCCTCTCATTCATATTCTCTACTCCCATCTTTGCGGGTATCATGAAAACTATACCCGCCACCAGTAAGACAATGCCCATAAACAAAATTAAAATAAATATACTTGCTACCTGCCGCATTGTTTTTTCCTCCGTCGAAACATCTTGTATTATAACAGCTGGGAGCCAGTGAAACAACCTTTGACTTTTTACTGGCATTAATCCGACTTTTCCATATAATCCTGCGAAAGTAATTGTTCTGAGCAGCTTAATGTTTTTATAAGGAGTTGGCTTTGTCTCGAGAGAAGATTACAGTAGTTGGAGCGGGAAACGTCGGAGCAACGACTACCCAAATGTTAGCAGAACGAGAGCTTGGCGGTATTGTGCTTCTGGATATTGTCGAGGGTTTGGCGGAGGGGAAGGCCCTTGATATTGCGGAGGCGGGCGGCGTCGGGCTTTTCGATTGTAACGTTACCGGAACCACCGATTGGGAGATGACTGCAGAGAGCCGGCTTGTTGTTATTACGAGCGGTTTGCCGCGCAAGCCGGGGATGAGCAGAGACGACCTGTTGGCGAAGAACGTGCAAATCGTAAAAGATGTGAGCCAAAAAACAGCAAAATATTCACCCAACAGTATTATCGTTGTTGTCAGCAACCCGCTTGATGCAATGGTATACACAGCGGCTAAGGTGAGCGGCTTTGCAAGAAATAAGGTTGTTGGAATGGCAGGTGCACTCGACTCGGCGCGATTTAGTTACTTCATTGCATCTGAGCTTGGTGTAAGCGTTAAGGACGTAAAGGCGGTTTTAATGGGCGGTCACGGCGATGATATGGTGCCTTTGCCGAGATTTACCTCTGTGGGCGAGATACCAATAACCGAGCTGCTCGACGATGAGAAGATTGCTGCCCTGATAGAAAGGACGCGAAAGGGCGGAACCGAAGTGGTAAACCTTTTGGGCTATAGCGCCTACTATGCGCCCGCAGCAGGCGCTGTTAAGATGGTTGAAGCTATCTTAAAAAATACCAAAAGCGTAATTTCCTGCTGTGCTTACTGCGACAGGGAATACAGCGCGGGCGGCTGCTTTGTTGGCGTCCTCGCTGTTCTCGGAGAAGCCGGCGTCGAAAGCGTTTTGCAGCTCGATTTAAACGAAAACGAAAGGTCGCAATTTGAGAGGTCGCTAGCCCATGTAAAGCAGCTTGTCGCGAAGGTCGACCGATTATTATAAAGGGGAAGTTTCCTTTGCCTGAATAAGCGAAGGAAACCTTTGTTATATTTTTCATATTTTTCATTTTAATTCCCTCTGCCTCTTGACAAAGTTAGGTATGCCTAACTATAATATAAAATAATGTCAAGTGCTTTGTTCGGAATTGAATTATGAAAAAAATAACCATAGCTATAGCCGGCAACCCCAACAGCGGCAAGACGAGCATATTCAATATGCTCACAGGCACACGCCAGCACGTCGGCAATTATCCCGGCGTAACCGTCGAAAAAAAAGAGGGAACCTGTAAATACAAGGATTATCAAATAGTGTTCGTCGATTTGCCGGGCACATACAGTCTCTCTGCATATTCAATCGAGGAGCTTGTTGGGCGCAATTTTATAATCGAGACCCAGCCGGACGTCGTAGTTGACGTTATTGACTGCTCGAATATCGAGCGCAACCTGTATTTGGCCACCCAGTTGATTGAGATGAATGTGCCCCTGGTCCTGGCCTTCAATATGAGCGACATTGCAGAACAAATGGGCCTGCTTTTTGACCTTGACCAGCTCTCAAAGCTCCTTGAAGCGCCGATAGTCCCTACGGTCGGTAATAAAGCCCGTGGAAAAATCGAGCTGCTCAACGCTGTTATCCAGACAGCCGAACAGAAAAAAACAGAACGTTGGCATAAGGTGCATTACGGCGATGAAATTGAAGAAGAATTGGCAAAAATTGAGACGATTGTAAGTGAAAAAGAACCTGAACCGGCCGAAAAATACGGCCCAAGATGGCTGGCTGTGAAACTGCTTGAGCAGGACAGTGACGTAACCGAAAAAATCAAAAGCGAAGAAGTTCTCAATGCCGTTACCGCAAGCGTGGAACATCTTAAAACCATATTCGGTGATGAACCCGAATTTGTTACAGCCGACAAGCGATACGGCTTTATATCCGGCGCCTGCCAGGAGACGATTAAAACCACAGTCGAAATCCGCCACAGTAAAAGTGATATGATAGATACCATAGTAACGAACCGCCTGCTGGGTTTGCCCATTTTTCTGCTGTTAATGTATCTCGTTTTCCAGTTGACGTTTACCCTCGGCGAATTTCCTATGAACTGGTTAGAGCAGTTTTTCGGATGGTCAGCCGATACAATAAGCGGCTTTTGGCCTGCCGACTCCCAAAATACTGTAAAATCACTTTTAGTCGACGGCATAATAGGTGGTGTCGGCGGCGTCATCGTCTTTTTGCCAAACATTCTGCTGCTTTTTCTTGCCATCGCTGTTCTCGAAGACAGCGGTTATATGGCGCGCGCCGCCTTCGTAATGGACCGGCTGATGCACAAAATCGGTCTGCACGGAAAGAGCTTTATACCGATGCTCATCGGCTTCGGCTGCTCGGTGCCTGCTATTATGGCGACCCGCATACTGGAGAACAGGCGGAACAGATTTACCACCATACTTGTCATACCCTTGATGAGCTGCGGCGCAAGGTTGACTATTTATGCCCTTATAATACCGGCTTTCTTCCCAGCCCAATGGCGTGGGCCGATGCTCTGGCTTATTTATTTAATAGGCATTGTATTAGCGGTGGTGTGCATCAAGCTTTTACGGCTTACACTTTTTAGAGGCGAAACCACGCCTTTTGTTATGGAGCTTCCGCCTTATCGGATGCCGACGCTCAAATCAGTACTGCTACATACCTGGCGAAGGGGCTGGATGTATCTGAAGAAAGCGGGCACGATAATTCTGGCTATCTCAATTATACTATGGGCGGCGATGAGCTATCCGAAGGCGAACTCTGAATTTTTGGAAGGGCTGTCGTCTGAGCAGGCCCGTCAGACGGAACTGGCACATTCGGTAATAGGCAGAATCGGCAGGGCAATAGAACCCGCTATAAAGCCGCTCGGCTTCGACTGGAAAATCGGCACAGCTCTTATCGGTGCAACCGCAGCAAAGGAAGTATTTGTCTCACAGTTAGGCATAGCTTACGCTGTGGAAAGAGGCGATGAGCAATCACAAACTTTGCGGGAGCAGCTTCAGGCGAACTATACGCCACTGACCGGATTTTGTGTTTGCCTATTCTGCCTGATTTATGCACCCTGTATAATAACAATAGTGATGACTCGACAGGAGATGGGTTCCTGGTGGTGGGCTCTGTTTCAATTTTTCGGCCTGACCGCATTGGCCTACATCGTTACATTCATCGTTTACCAAATCGGCTCAGTTTTCGTTTAAGACAGCTTGTGTTTAATAATAGCGATGTAATGTCATTGCGAGGCGACGAAGTCACCATGGCAATCTCGTTGTTCAAGCGTTTAGATTGCTTCGCTTCGCTCGCAATGACAGCCATCGGCGCAGTGAATAAACACAATTGGTATTAAATGACGTTGCAGGATTAGAATTCGTCATAAAATATATCGGTTGAAGAGATTCCTTTTTCTTCGAGTACTTTTGTAACGGCCTCTATCATCGGTGGCGGTCCGCAAAGAAAGGCCTGTCTTTTTTTGCCTGCCTCGAGGAATTTGTCAACCGATAAATGTATAAAGCCCGTTTCTCCGTCCCAATGTTCATCCTGTCTTAACTGCTCAGATAAAGCGTAAATGAAGTGAAAGCTGGGGTGCTTTTTCGCTAAATTCCGGAACTGTTCGAGGTAAAAGATATCTTTTGTTGTTCGACAGCCGAAGAATAACCAGCAGGAGCGTTCAGGCCATTTGTCGTAAATGGTATAAATAATATTTTTGATTGGCGCCATACCACAGCCCCCCCCGACGCAGATAACTTCAACAGAGGGGTCTTCATTAAGTTGAAATTCGCCATACGGACCTGTGAAGTTTACGGTATCGCTGATGTTTAAGTTGTGCAGATATGTTGAGGCGATTCCGCCCGGGACAAGTTTTACAATAAGTTCGACGACGTTCGGTTTATAAACGGGTGAGCTTATCGAGTAAGCCCGGAAAATAGGCTCGGAAGGTGCTGGGGCCTGGATTTGGACATATTGGCCGGGGTTATGAGAAATCTCAGGAGGGTCCTGGAGGTGGAGTTGTATCTCTTTAATATCGTGTGTCAGCTCCCGAACACTTTGGACTGTAGAGGTGAACATTTTGATATTCAAAAACTCTTCGGGGATGCGCACGTATATGTCTTCGCGGATTTTTACCTGGCATGCCAGCCGGACGTTTGAGCGTATTTCTTTTCTGGTAAGTATTGGTGTTTCTGTCGGCAGCACAGGGCCGCCGCCTGCTGTTACGATGATTTTGCAGTGTCCGCAAGTTCCCTTTCCTCCGCAGGCAGAAGGGATAAAGATTTCATTTGCATAGAGGGTGGAAAGCAGAGTCTGGCCTCCTTCGACCTCGAGGGGTTCTTCGCCGGCGTTGATATCGAGCTTACATATCCCGTAATCGACCAGCAATCGCTCGGCGAGCATCAGCATAGCGGCCAGCGACGTAGTCAGAGAAGAAAAAGCTACTACCGCCCATAAATAACCCATCGCAAACTCCTACTGAATAGAGACCATACCGGCGAAGCTCATAAACGCCATAGCAAGTACGCAGGTAACGAGCATTGCTATCGGCACGCCTTGAAAGGGTTCCGGTATGTTGCTGTATCTCATTTTTTGTCTTAGTCCTGCCATAAGTACGATTGCCAAGGTCCAGCCGATGCCGGCACCCAAGCCAAAACCGACGGACTGCAGAAAAGTATATTTTCTTATGAGCATAAACAAGGAAGCACCGAGAATAGCGCAGTTAACAGTAATCAAAGGTAAAAATATGCCAAGCGTGAAGTACAACCTGGGGCTGAATCGCTCGACAAACATTTCAACAAACTGAACAAAAGCAGCAATGACCGCTATGAAGACAACAAATGTCAGATACTCAAGGCCCAGTGGTATGAGGACAAAATGATAGATTGTGAAATTGAGGATTGTGGTTGTCGTCATAACGAATGTTACGGCGGTCCCGAGTCCGAGGGCGGTTTTGATTTGTCCTGAGCAGGCAATGAATGAGCACATACCGAGGAAATTGGTCAGCAGGATGTTATTGGTTAGTATCGCCGCTACAAAAATTATCAGTGCTGGGGTTTGATTCATTTTATTTTCTCCTCAATGTCAGGTCCTTTTAGAAAATTGAAAACTGCGATGACAATACCCATTGCGAAAAATGCACCGGGAGCAAGAATCATTAAGTGGTTCGGAGTGTACCATTCGCCGGTGAGCACCTGTTGTCCGAAGATTTGGCCTGCGCCGAGCAGCTCTCTGAAGAAGCCGATGATAGCGAGTATCACAGCGTAACCGAAGCCGTTTGCTGCACCGTCGATAATTGAAAGCAGCGGTGGGTTTTGTAGTGCGAATGCCTCTGCCCGGCCCATAATGATACAGTTGGTTATTATCAGCCCGACGTAAGGGCCGAGCTGCTTTGACATATCCCAGTAGAATGCCTTTAGAAACTGGTCAAAGAGAATGACAAATGTTGCTATGATAGCCACTTCTGCAATCATACGTATTCGATGGGGCATCCGCTTTCGCAGTAAAGATACGAACAGATTCGAGCCCACGCAGACAAAGATAAGCGCCGCTCCCATAACGAGCGAGTTCTCCAGTCGATTTGTTACCGCCAGCGCTGAACAGATACCGAGCATCTGAATTGCCAAAGGATTGTTTGACCAGGCCCCTTCTTTCAAGGTCAGAATGCCTCTGCCGCCACAGAGTCCTAAAGAATAACAGGATTGACAAGCAGGTTGGTTTTCCTTTGCCATTTTATTTTTGCCCCTCAATAATTGCTTTAATAGTTTTATTGAGCATCTCCTGAACCTTATCGCAGGTCATCGTTGCTCCTGTTATGGCATCGACTCCATTAGGCAGGAGTTTGCCTGCGCCCGTTTTTATGATAATTCCTGCTTTTCCGTTTTTATCTGTTATGGATTTACCCACGAATCGTTCAGTGAAAGATGTCGAAGCAATCTCGCCTCCGAGGCCGGGAGTTTCCTCCTGCTGGTAAAAGCTTATGCCTTGAATTGTTCTCATATCAGATTCGAGTGCGAGAAGACCTTTGACAGGCCCCCACAGTCCGGGGCCTGAAAAGCGAACAGCGACCGCCTGGACTTCGCCTTTGGCCTGGGGGGGTGCATATTGATAAATGGTTAAACCGTTTCTGGTTTTCTGGCGAATATTTTGGTTGTAAATTTTAAGTATCTGCTCTGATGAGATTTCGGCTTGGATGGGGACTCGTAAGACAGTGAGGATATTAAATATTTCGTCGGCCTTTTCATTAGCGGCTTTGTATGGGGCTGTAAAGTCCGCAGCAGCGGTCAGAAGCAGTGCGCAGACAGCGCCGAGAACAGCAGCGAAAATAAGTGTGTAGAAGCTATCCTTCACTCTTGAGTCTCCTTATCGAGAAGTGAAATACGATTTCATCGAGCACGGGGGCGACTATGTTGCCGAGCAAAATGGCAAACATCATCCCCTCGACATAGCCGGTAAAATTACGAATCATAACTATCAGCAGTCCTATTATAATTCCACAGGCCCATTTGCCGGCATTTGTAACGGGACTTGTTACGGGGTCAGTGGCCATAAAGAATGCACCAAAAAGCAGACCTCCTGCACATAAATGCCAGATTGGCGGCGCAAATCTGTCCGGCTGAGCCCAGTTAAGAATTGCCGAAAACAAAGCAAATGAGCCGAGGATGCTTACAACGGTTCGCCAATTGGCAACTCGAGTGAGGAGCAAAAATACGCCTCCAATAATGATTGCCAAGGCGGAAGTTTCGCCTATACTTCCCGGGATATTACCTAAAAACATATCGGCGAGTTCTGTTAAATTGCCTTGCTTTGCCATTACGAGGGGTGTGGCTGATGTTATGGCGTCAACGTCTGCCGCATCGATGTACTGAAAGAATCTTCCAGTTAGTCCCGAGCCCGGCGTAAGCCAGGTGTTTGACATTGCGGCAGGGTATGCCAGTGCCAGGAAGCATCGGCCGACAATGGCAGGGTTAAAGATGTTTCGCCCCGTTCCGCCGAATAATTCCTTTCCTACGAATACACCAAAAGCGACGCCGAGAGCCACCATCCACAGCGGGACCATCGGCGGCATTATTAATGGAAAGAGTATTCCTGTAACGAGAAAGCCCTCGTTGATTTGTTCTTTGCGGACGATTGCGAAAATCACCTCTACTGCACCGCCGGCGGCGTAGGAAACGATAATCATTGCGAACAGTCGGAGGCCGAAAAAGTATAACGATACAAAAAGAATCGGCAGAAGAGCAATTATGACCATCGACATCAGCCGCTTAATATCAAGGGGGTCGCGGACAAAGGGTGCTGATGTTGTGGTTGCTGCGGGAGCAAAAAAGAAGTTTTCCATTGCTTCGTAAACGGGCTTAAAGAGAGTCAGCCGACCTTCTTTTTCAAAGGCCGGGCGAGCTTTTTCAAGAATTTTCAGCAATGGTTTCACTGAGTTTTTTCCTCCGTTGTTTTTTCGCTGGTCTGCTGCTGTAGCTTTTCCTGCCTTTCTTTTTCTTTGCGGATTTCTTCTTTTTCTTTTTCAATCTGCTTCTTTGCTTCGACAAATTCATTTTTCAGGTCTATTTTCGAAGGGCAGACGAAAGAACACAAACCGCACTCGATACATAAATCTATTCGTGCTTGTTGGGCTTCTTCAATTAGTTCAGCGTACAGGAATTTGTGAATCTGGTGGGGCATAATGCCTGCAGGGCAGATTTGTTCGCAGAAATTGCAGGTTATGCAGGGTCGTAATTCGCCTCGGAGAGCGGTGGTTAAAGTTTCGTCAATTTTTTTTCTTAATGAGCTTAAGAAGCACCCGCTGAAAGAGGTGCGGTCCGAGCCGGGTCTGGCGAAACCGAATAATTCTCTTTCTGTGTGCTCAGGCAGAATTGTTATTCCGGTGCATTCTGCATCAAGACCTAAGTTTTGCGTTTCTGTGGATTGACCTGTCAGGATGCCGCCATTTATAACTCGTATATCATCTTCTGAAGCGAACATATCGGTTATTTTGTTGATGGGATAGCCCGTGGTAAGCTCGATATGGGTGGGTGAATTGACGGCGGGTCCGCCGACCGAGATTATTCGTGATGTGCAGGGTTTGCCCAGAGTAAGTGCGTTGTCGATTGCGAGAATCCCTTCGGTGCGAATTGCCCAGACCGGGCCTGCATCTTTTTTCAGGCCTAAATGCCTTGCCAAAATATTAAAACTGTCGTGTGGATACTTAATGGGGATTTCAACCAGTTCAGCCCAGGCGTATCCGCGTATCTGGTTACGAACCTTTGTGGCGAGAGCAGAATGGATATCCGGCATAACGAGAAAAATCTGCTGATACTCCAAAAGAGACTGAAGTTGTTCGAGCCCCCTTGTGAAATTTAAAAATTTGTCGTGAAGCAGAACGTCTCCTCTGGCGAGAAAGGGTTCGAGCCGGAGGGTAGAGACGATAACGGCCTGTGGTGTGCCTATAGGGTCCGGAAGCTTATCTGTATAGGCATCATAGAAAAACTGCCAGGCGCCGAGCCGTAATAATTTGTTTCGCCTGGTGTCAGCGGTGCCCGGCTTTTGGACTATGTGGGGCGGTTGCATTTGTGGAACAGGAGGATGTTCAGCAGGTTCAGCAAGAATTTCCAGGACGATGTGTTTTTCGGCGGTTTGAAGATTAACTGTGCCCGGAAGCGGCGCCAGCAAAGGGACATCATAATTATCCGGGTCTTTTGCGAGGACCTCGCCGGTTTTGACCTGTCGGCCATTGCCATCGCAAATTTTGCTGAAGACGAAGCGCCGGCTGGAGAGAGGAATGTAGAACATCTGCGGCTGGGGCATTTGCTTTATTGCTCGGTCAGGCCTGCCCTGAAGGGGTATGTTGTAACCACCTTTGAATTTCTTTTGTAACATTTGTAACATAGGAGTTCAGATTATAATGTAAGCTGCCCTTGATACCAATTTTTTTTTGAAAGTAAAGACTTAGAAAACAAAAGCGTCGAAGCTTGACAATTAAGCAGCACAGGAATATAATGACGGTTTTTATTACCCTGATGTAAAGGACGTATAGATAGTGCCGCATAAAATTGTTTCTAAAAAGAAGCTTTCTGGGGACGTTTTCACCGTTGAGGTTGAAGCAGAGCTTATTGCACAAGCTCGAAAGCCGGGACAGTTTGTCATTATCAGTCCCAAGAGCGCATCCGGCGAGCGAATTCCTCTTACAATAGCAGATGCTGACCGTGAAAAAGGTACTATCCGGCTGATTTGGCAGCGAGTTGGTAAAACTACAGCCGAATTAGCTGATATGAAGGTAGGCGACAAACTTGACGTTGTGGTCGGCCCTTTGGGTTGTCCGACGCATATTGCAGACTTCGGCACCGTAGTATGTGTCGGCGGTGGGATTGGAAACGCCCCATTGCTGCCCATTTCCAAAGCCCTGAAAGAAGCAGGGAACAAAATCATCAGCATTCTTGGCGCACGGAATAAAGAGCTGCTCATACTCGAAGATGAATTTGCCGGGATAAGTGATGAATTGATAATCACAACGGACGACGGCTCATACGGGCGTAAGGCCCTGGTTACCGAGCCGTTGAAAGAGATATGTCAACGCAAGGCCAAACCAGAGCAGGTCTTTGTGATTGGCCCTGCGATAATGATGAAATTCTGCTGCGAGGTTACAAAGGAGTTTAATATACCAACGCAGGTTTCGCTCAATACGATTATGGTTGACGGGACGGGTATGTGCGGCGGCTGCCGAGTTGAAATTGACGGCAAACCGAAATTCGTCTGCGTTGACGGTCCGGAGTTTAACGGTCATAAAGTGAACTTTGACCTGATGCTGAAAAGACTTGACGCTTATAAAAAGCAGGAAAAAACTGCACTCGAGCAGTATAAAAAACACAGATGCAAAATCGGACTGGATAAATAGAGAAGGGAATTGACTTGTCGGAAGCAAAAGGAAAAGAACTTTTAGATAAGTTACTGGAAAAGCAAAGGAAAGGCGAGCTTAAGCCCGCCGAGAGGTTCGAGATACCTGCTCAGGATATGCCCCAGCAGGACCCCATCGAAAGAGCCAATAACGTCAATGAAGTGGCTCTCGGCTATACTGAGATGGAGGCCCGACTTGAGGCGATGCGGTGTCTTCAGTGCAAAAACGCTCCTTGTGTTAAGGGCTGTCCGGTAGAGATAAGGATAGGGGATTTTGTAGCTGCTGTTGCCGATGGGCATTTCAAAGAGGCATTAGAGATTATTAAAGAGAATTCGCTATTGCCTGCGGTCTGCGGCAGGGTGTGTCCGCAGGAAGTTCAGTGCCAGCAAACGTGCACCGTAGGCAAAAAATTCAAGGACCCTCAAAAAGCTGTTTCAATAGGCCGAATTGAAAGATTTATTGCAGACCTCGACCAGAACAATACCGCCATACCACCAGTGGCGTCTGAGACGCGGATGAAAGTCGCAGTAATCGGCTCTGGGCCAGGCGGTATCGTTGCCGCTGCGGATACCAGAAGAACGGGCCACGATGTTACTATCTTCGAGGCCTTTCACAAGCCGGGCGGCGTGCTCGTTTATGGGATACCCGAATTCAGACTACCAAAAGCGATTGTTCAAAAAGAAATTGATGTTCTCTCGAAGATGGGTGTCAAAGTCATCTGCAACTTTATTGTCGGCAGGACAAGAACATTCGAGCAGCTTATGAAAGAAGATGGATTCGATGCGGTTTACATCGGAGTAGGTGCCGGCCTGCCGAGATTTATGGGAATAGAGGGTGAGTCGCTTGTCGGCGTATACAGTGCCAACGAATATCTTACGCGGGCAAATCTTATGAAGGCCTACGAGTTCGGCAAAGGCGCCGATACGCCAATTGCTGTATCAAAGAAAGTGGCCGTAGTAGGCGGCGGCAACGTTGCTATGGACTCAGCCAGAACAGCAGTTCGGCTCGGTGCCGAGAAGGTTTATCTGGTCTATCGCAGAAGCGAGAAGGAAATGCCCGCCCGAATTGAAGAAGTCCACCACGCCAAGGAAGAAGGCATCGAATTTCACATACTGCAAAGTCCGAAGCGGATAATCGGCGACGAAAACCTCAATGTGACTGCTATCGAGTGTCTCAAATACGAGCTTGGTGAGCCGGACGAATCAGGCCGGCGAAGACCTATCCCCATCGAGGGTTCGGAGTTCAGAATCGATGTCGATAACATAATCATAGCTATCGGCAACGGGGCTAATCCCCTGATTCAGCAGACCACGCCAGGCCTGGAGTTCAATAAATGGGGCAATATTGTCGTTGATGAAAACTGCAAAACCTCACTGGAAGGGGTCTATGCGGGCGGAGACATTGTCCTTGGCGCAGCGACGGTAATTCTGGCAATGGGGCAGGGCAGAACAGCCGCCGCTGCTATAAACGAATACCTTGCAAAAGAAGACTTGATGCGTGAAGTGTAAGCGTCTATGGGGGCAATCCTTAAAAATACATTTTCTTAAAACCGCTTAATTTATAGCGAGATTATTTATGTTAAAGCTCCGAAATTAAAAACAAGGAAGTTGGATTTACCGTAAAGCTATTTACCAGCGAGCCAGTTGTCGCAAAGAATAGCCAGATCCTTTTCGTCGATGATGCCGTCGGCTGGAATACTGATGTCAAAACGAGCATCGTAGTTGTCATTACCCTGCTCAGCAAGCCAGGCTATCGCAAATTCAGCATAGTCCTCGAAGTCCACATCGCAGCCGCCGGCAAAGTCGCCAATGTAAGCCCAGGCAAACTCATACGCGCCCATATCTACTACGTTGGTGTCGTTGCAATCACCGTCTGCGAATCTGTCTCGGCCGTCAAGGTCCCACGGTATCGGTTCGACTGTGTTGCCATCGTTGTCAAGGTCGTTGCTATCGGCTGGCACCGCCGAGTTATCGCCAGCATCAATGCACGGCGAACCAAACATCAGCCGAAGGTTGTCGTCTTCCGTGCCGGGGATGTCATCAGGCCCATCCGCGTCCACAAACAGCGGGTCGGCGTCGATGTTGGTGCCCCCCCCACCCTGAACATCGCTGTAACTTACCCCTGCAGGACTGTACTTCCGATAAAAAAAAATTGTTTTGCCGTATTTGGGTTAACAGAGCCGTTTGATGAAATATATCTGCAATTCTGAAATTCTGTCTGTCTGCCGGATATTCTCACAATATTTTGATTTCAATCGCAAGTCGCCCGAAAAACCTCTTGCTCTTTGAGGCAAAGTATTGTAGTTTAATGCATTCAAATCCCGCTAGATATGAAGTTATCTGACGGGGCAAAGAAATATTAACTGTAACAATTTTGGAGGATTTAGAAATGAGAACATTTCTTGGTAGGTTGGCAATGATTCTGGTGCTGGTTTTGCTTACTTTTGTAATGACTGTGGATAGCTACGGGTCCGATATGGAAATTGGTTTTGCCAAAGTAGAAATAAATCCGCCGATGGGTATTCCGATGCGCGGCCACCCGTTCGATTTTTTTGTCAAAGGGTTTGAAAGCGACCTTTATGCAAATGCAATGTCTATAAGTGATGGTAAAACCGAAATTATGATGGTAAGCTGTGACGTTGCAGGTATCTCTAATGAAATGTCTGCACGGATATGCCGCAAAATCGAAGAAGACCTTGGTGTTCCTGCGTCAAATGTTATGGTTTGTACTACCCATACACACAGCGGACCTGCAACAAGCCCGTCCAGGGGTAATGATTTAATAAATGGTTATTGCGAAAAACTGGAGGCGGGAATAGTTGAGGCACTAAAGCAGGCCCATAAAAATACTCAAAAAGGAAGGCTTGCTGTCGCTTATGGTGAACTGCCGGGTATTGGTTTCAACCGCCGTTTCATCATGTCAGACAGGACGATTCAGACACATCCGCTAACACTTGATCCGCATATCGTAGCAGCCGAGGGACCCGATGCAAAAGACCTTTTTGTTTTCTGTGCTTATGATGAAGACGGCAAGACGATGGGTACAGCAATAAACTTTACCTGTCATGCAACAGTAATGGAAAGAAGAAATGAAAATATAAGCCACGATTATCCGGGAAAACTCTGTGATTTTGTCAATGATAAACTTGGTGACGGCGCTATATCATTATTTATGCAGGGCACATGCGGTAATATCTGCCAGGTTAATCCGTTAGATGGTTCGCACAAGGAGGTCGGCCTGGAATGGACCAAAGTAATGGGTCGCAAGATTGGCTCGAAAGCTCTTGACTTGATTAAAAATGATTCGATAGAAACTACCGGTCCCCTCAGGGCAGTTTCGAGAAAGGTCGAGCTTACTATACGCAAACCCGATCCTGTTCTGACACAGTGGGCACTTAACTACAAGGAAGGTACTGAAGGAAATCCCGTACTAAGTGATTTTGGTGCTGAGAAAATTAACGAGATTGAGCTTCCCATGATGGCATTAAATAATCTGTTTGAGACGCCCTGGTGGGCAAACAGATATGCTCCCACAGTGAGGTCACATGCAAGAAACAAAGAGAAAACAGCCGAGATTACCGTAAAGGTTTTTGCACAGGATAACTGGGCACTGGTATCCCTACCCGGCGAGTTCTTTATTGAGTTCGGCAATGACATACGGGAAAGATCACCATTCGAAAACACTATCATCGTAGGATATGCCAACGGCACCAATGGGTACTTTCCCACAAGGAAGGCATTCAGCCGGGGCGGTGGCTATGAAACCAATATCGGCACCGCAAGGTTTACTCCCGATGCCGGCTATCTGGTGGCAGATGCTGCGGTTGATATGCTTCAATCTTTAAGTAAAAAATTTGCAAAAGATTAAAGCTGGGAAGTAGGCAATATAAAAATATTTAAGCGTACCTTTGCAAAGGTGCGGCAAAAGAATAAAAAAGGCCGGGCCAAATCAGCCCGGCCTTTTTGTTTGATTCTGCAAAATCAACACAACCAGTTTGATTTCTTATATCCCGCCAAAAATCGTCCAGCGGCCAGGCTGGTTATAAACCTGCCGCACACCGATAGTATCCAGCTTCCATTGGTCTTTTTGTCCATCCTTTTCAAATTCTACAGTACAGGGTACTATTACACCTTTAGTCTCCGGTATAGGATGAGGAGCAACCAGTCCGATTGAAACAATGCCGAGGAACTTCCTGTCGCTGAATCCTTCCCGCATTTTATCGGCAGGTATGCCTTCCATTAATTTACCTGCTTTGGCATAATCCCCAGCAATCAAAGCCTCAAAGAACTGCCGGACCACTTCAACGGCAATTTCTTCATCACTAAGTTGTCCCTGAACCAAACCGATATCCTGAGTAGTTTGATCAACCCGCATCACATCGGGAGGAATTTCACTATCCAGAACAAACATTTTGGATTGAATTGGTTTATTGTAGTCATAAAACTCCATCAGGCCTAATTGTTTATATTTGCCGTTTGTTAATTGGTAAAATTCTATTGCAGTAACAAGTTTCGTGGCCTGGTCGACAAACAAAACTCCTCGTTTGCCCGGTGTTGAACTCTCCGGCAAATATGTTGCTGTTACAACAATCGGTTTAGTTTTGTCGGAGGGTTCATCAATTTCTATATTAACTTTGCCCTGCTTTTCTCGCTCGTATAGGCGTTCGACGGCTCGTTTTGGGTCTAATTCCTCTATCATCTTGAGAAAGTGGTCCGCTACGGTTTTGTCCAGGACGGTGAAAAAACTTTTCTTTTTCTTAAACCATACCTGGGCTTTATTCTCTTTCCATACTACCACCTTAGGCCCATCGCCTCCGCTAGCCCATTCGGGAAAGTCCATTCGAACATTCTTCACTTGTCCGTTTTCATAAAATTCGACCCAAAACTGTTTTGGTTCGTCCTCTCCGGCTTTGAAGTCTTTGATGTATAAATACCTAACGCTATGGTTCGCCTTGATGGTTTGCTCGATTGCATAAGCAGTGGTAGTTAATTTATCAAAGAAGGTTATTGAGAGTACTGCAGCGACAATTATCACCGCTGCGGCTATTTTTGTAACTGGTCTGTTCATAATAATTCTCCATATAAGCGGCTGCTTCACAGCCGTTTTTGCCTTTTTTGATTTCTCATATGCCACCAACACATCATCAAGAACTCTTTTATCCATCTCGGCAGATGTTGTGGCAGATGATTTTTCTGCTTCATAAAACTTTTTAATTAACCTCTCTATATTCTCTGCAGCATTCATTTTTCTACCTCACCATTTAAGATTGACTGCAGTTTATTCAACCCATACCGGTACCGGCTCTGAATGGTATTAATCGAAACACCTTTTGACTTAGCTATTTCCTTAATCCTCAAATTGCTATACAGGTGCAGTGTTATTACTACTCGCTGCTGGTATGGAAGCTCAGCTAAAGCAGAGCCGATTTGCTGTGATTGTTCTTTTGATATTGCCGCTTGGTCCGGGTGATTTGAATCTGTGCCGGCAATTTCTGCTTCATCCAGTCGCACAGCTTGTCGAGGTTTCACCCTCTTTGAACTACGCACACGGTTAGCAACGGATGTTAACAGGTAACTTTTAAGACTTCTTCTCAACTGAAGCTTAACCACAGATTGTGCAAAGGAAACGAAAACATCGTGCACGATATCTTCCGCATCGGTATTATCATTTGAAAGAGCGATGGCCAGCGCAAACAAATCGTTTTTGTACTTTTCATAGATACGCCCCAGGGCATCTCTGCTTCCAAGGTTGAATTTCCAGATAAGCAATTTATCTTCCAGCATTTAAGACTCACTTAGTAGTTTCGAAACTAATGACCATCAGTAATAAGACAGACAAACAGCCATTTTAGTCTAAAGAAAATTGTATTTTTCTGCCAGATTATACTTTAAGAAAAAATTGATAAACAGCAACCCGGCAGGAAATTTTTACGGAACTTTTACTTTGTAAAGCCGCGCAATTTCACCAGTTAATTAGCAGCTATTCTTTTGCTAATCCTGGTTGTTGGAGTTGCTTGATTTATTTTGTTGAGCGCATCAGTTAAATGAGAGAAATTATGTGGAAAAAACTGATTCTTACGGTTTCTTTATCGTTTCTTCTGGGTCAGATAAGCGGGTCGACGGCAGAGATACCAAAAAACCCTGAGAACGACTCTGATAACAAATTATCTGATAAAGATAACTGGGAAGGCTTTGCGCGATGACGAAACGATAGAATAGAACCTACAGCTTAATAACCACCGGCCATATCCCAAAGATACAAAACCTGCGGCATACACATTTCGTGCAATGCAGCCCTGTCCAGTTTGAGACCGGTTTTACTCTTCAAGGCCAAAAAGCTGCTCAAAGAAAGGGGCTTGCGGTATTCGACAACCCGAGCTTCTGAAATGCCGGCTAAAGACAAAACTTCTTTTTTTGCCTGTTCGAAGTAGCCGACCTTATCTATCATCTTTTCATCCAGGGCTTGTTGAGCGCCATAAATACTGCCGTCAGCCAGACGTTTTATATCTTCGGTCGTAAGTGACGACCTGCCGTCTGCAACGATGTCAACAAACCTCTCATACGCCGGTGTAATCAGCTTTTCATTTAGATACTGACGCTGTTCTTCGGTTAGGGGTTGAAAGTAACTTGGCCAATCCTTTTTGGGTCCTGATTTTATCACAACCGGCTCTATACCAAGCTTATTTTCCAGCAGGTCCTGCAAGACAAAGTGACTCATAATCACACCAATGGAACCGGTAATTGCTGTCGGCTCAGCCACAATTCTGTCACACGAAACCGAGGCATAATATCCGCCCGAGGCTGCGACGCC
>JBHPEQ010000037.1:0-23078 GCA_042576845.1 Planctomycetota bacterium | reverse complement strand
GGTAAGTTTATTTGTTTGACGGGTGGATTTATAATTTCAGAATCATCTTGACAGTATACCTGCCCGGCCTATAATTGGTTTTGTGAGTGGTTTTAGATTTGCCTTTTACGCCTCCGCCAGGGGCGGATAAGAGTTGTTTTTCGAATTTAAGAAGGGGTGTTTTATGGAATACGAAACTAATTGGGCGAACGATTCCAGGGGACAACTGCAATTGCCGCAGAACTGGAAGTTCTGGGCCAAATTGTTAATACCGTTTATTGTGTTGCTTTGGCTGATTTCGGGGATATATATCGTAGGCCCGGACGAGCAGGGCGTGGTGCGTCGCTTCGGGAAGATGGTAAGGACTACCGAGCCGGGCCCGCATTATCATTTTCCCGGGCCTATTGAAAAGGTCGACACGCCGAAGGTTCAGCAGGTTCGGCGGTTGGAAATCGGGTTCAGAACAGTGGACCAGGGTCCGCCCGCCAGGTACAAATTTCATCCTGAGGAGTCACTGATGCTGACCGGCGATGAGCAGATTATCGACGCCCAGGTTACTGTCCAGTACAGAATCAAGGACGCCGCCGATTACCTGTTTAACGTTAAGCAGCTTGAAGGCCAGCTTGGGACGATTAAGGACGCAGCGGAGGTGGCGCTTCGCCAGGTCGTAGGTCAAAGGCCGATTGACGATGTTCTTGTCGGTAAAAAACCGGAGGTTGAAGATGGCATCCGCCTGGCCCTGCAGGAGATAGTCGACGGCTACGAAAGCGGTGTTCACATTGTCGAGGTCAAGCTCCAGACCGTTCAGCCCCCGAAACAGGTCGCATCTGCTTTCAGTGACGTGGTAAGCGCCAAGGAAGATAAAGACACGGCAATCAAAGAGGCCCAGGGCTATAATGAGGACATCCTGCCAAAGGCACGTGGGCAGGCCAGAAGAATAGAGCTTGAAGCCGAGGCCTATAAGGCCGAGAAGGTAAAGCGTGCTCAGGGTGATGCAGCCAGGTTCACAACGGTGCTTAAAGAATATGAAAAGGCCAAAAACATTACCCGCAAACGTTTGTATCTGGAGACGATGGAAACGGTATTGGGCAAAATCAAAAAGTTCATCATAGACCCGAATGCAGCGAGCACACCGCTTCAGATTTTACCGCTCGAGCAGATGGGAGGTCAAAAATGAATAACCAGGCAAGTAAACAGCTTATCATACTGGTAGTAATAATCGTTGTTGTAATCATAGCTGCTGCAGCTTCATTGTTCACAGTCGACGAGACCGAACAGGTCATTATAACCCAGTTAGGCAAGTTCGTAAGAGAAATCAAAGAGCCCGGGCTGTATTTGAAAACGCCCTTCATACAGAAGGTCCGCAGCTTCGAAGCGAGAGTGCTCGCATACGATGCAGAGGAAGCAAAAATTATTACCCAGGACAAAAAACAGCTGGTTATTGATAATTACGCACGCTGGAAGATTTCGGACCCGCTAAAATTCTTCCAGACCGTAGGCGCCGAGTTCGGAGCACAGTCCCGGCTGGATGACATCGTCTTTTCCGAGATGCGGGAAGAGCTCGCCCAGCACACGCTGACAGAGATGATCTCCGTCAACCGCAGTGAGATAATGCGCAAAGTAGCCGAGCAGTGCAAGGTCAAGGCGCTCGAATACGGAATAGAGGTCATCGATGTGCGGATAAAGCGAGCCGACCTGCCTGACGAAGTCACCAATTCCGTCTTCCTAAGAATGAGAGCCGAAAGAGAGAGAATGGCTAAAAAGTACCGGTCCGAAGGACAGGAAGAATCCGAAAAAATCAAGGCACAAACGGACAGAGAAGCAAAGGTCATACTGGCTGAAAGCTACCGGCTGGCCGAGACATTAAAAGGCGAAGGCGACGCAGAGGCCGTCAAAATATACGCAGAAGCCCTCGAGCAGGACCCGGAGTTTTATTCTTTCATCAGAACGCTCGAAGCTTACCAAAAGTCCCTCAGCGAAAACACAACCGTCGTCCTGCCCAGCGATTCCGAGTTCTTCCAATACCTGAACCCGCCGGCAAAACCGAACAAATAAACAGCTATAAGCCCAAGCTCATCCGGCAGTTAAAATAGTCGCTTAAATCCAGGATTGGCTTAATAAGCAGACCCGAACCGGCCACGCTCTTCATTGCTCGGCCTCGGTGCGGTGATGTTGAGAAGAGGAAAAGATTGAGGTTTTTCGGGGGATGTAGTAAAATCGTGCAGGCGAGCTTTGATTTTATTAAACTATGTTTATTCGGCAAAATTATTTTTAATGGTCAAGGGCTGAGGTTTTTTTTATTGCGGTCAATACAGCCCTCCTTGTACGATCGCAGTTTTTCCCTCAGCCCTGCTTTACAAACAGGAGAAGGATATGAAGTTATCAATTGCCTCCGACCACGCCGGCTTCGAGTACAAAGAAGCCATCAAAGAACATCTGCTCGAGCAGGGTTTTACAGTCGAAGACTTCGGCACCGACTCGCCTGAGTCCTGCGATTATCCGGATTTTATACGGCTCGCTGCTCAGGCGGTTGCCGGCGGGCAGTGCGAGCGGGGTATAGTGCTCGGCGGCTCCGGCAACGGCGAAGCGATGACCGCTAACAAGGTGGCCGGTATCAGATGCGCGCTGTGCTGGGACCTGGAGTCAACCGAGCTTAGCAGAAGGCACAACAACGCTAATATGCTCTCGCTCGGCCAGAGAATGATTTCAAAAGAGCTGGCATTGAAGATGGTTGACTTATGGCTGAATACTCCCTTCGACGCCGGCCGACACCTAAAACGCATCGAAAAAATAGAAAACGGCTGATTCTAAACACCATCACGTCAAATCCTGAAGTCCGCCGCAAGCCCAAAGCATCCGGCTTGCGGTTGATGTTTATTCTTGCGTATTCACTAAAATCAAAGACAAAACTTTATTCACTTCAATTACGGGGGTTGAACAATGGCTGATAATGTACTGGACAAACCAAAAAACAAAAACGATTTCGCCAAAGCGGTCTCGGTGTATTCGGCTTTGCGTCGCAGCAGGCCCAAGACAAAGCAGGATTTGAAAAACCACATCAAGGTCTTCTGTGGACTTGATGTCCCCGACAAGAGGATATGCCCCGAGCATAACAGTCCGATGGATTATCTCTGGAGCAGTTTTTCTGTGGACTTTTCCGCTGAATCGAAAGCCAACGCCGATGCTGTAATCTGGGCCAACCGGGGCGGCGGCAAGACCGAACTCGCTGCGGCGGCCACACTGCTGGACTGTATCTTTAAGCCGGGCTGTCAGGTGCGCATCCTGGGCGGCTCCAGCGAGCAGTCAGGCAGAATGTACGAATACCTGCAAACTTTTCTTAACGGCGGCTTCGCCGAATTCCTCGCAGGGCCTGTCAGAAAAAGCAAGTGCCGTTTTAGCAACGGCTCAAGCGTCGAGGTCCTGACCCAGTCGGCCACCAGCGTTCGAGGCCAGCACATCCAGAAGCTCCGCTGCGACGAGGTTGAGCTGTTCGACGAAGATGTTTTCGCAGCGGCAAAATTCACCACGCAGAGCAAAACGCACATCACCTCAGCGATGGAAGTTATCAGCACGATGCATAGACCGTACGGGTCGGTGCAGTGATGAGATAAAGTCTTGTAAAAACAACACTTCTGAAACTCAAAAAGAAAACTTGGCGCAAAACTTGGCGTTTCTTATGCAAAAACACCCCGAACTGGAGCAGATTATTTCCGTCTGGGCTAACCTGCCAAAACACCTCAAACAGGCAATTAAAGCATTAGTTCAAACTCATATTAAGGAACAAAAGTAATGGAAAATCTTAAACCAAGACAAGATAGTTTCTGTGTTCACTACACCACTATCGGAAGTGAAACCTATTCAAACGGTACAAAGGCTGCACTGGCTGCCGGATACTCTGAGAAGAGCTCACACGTCACAGCAACAAAGCTGTTGAAGCAGGATGCTATCAGAGAGCGGATAGTTGAGCTACAGGTAGAGAACATGAAACGCAACCTGATTTCAGTCGATAAAGTCCTTGCTGACTTAGAGCATGACAAGCTGATGGCGAGGGAACATAAACAGTTTGCCGTGAGCAAGGCTTGTACCGAGTTGCAAGGGAAGTACTTGGAAATGTTTTCGGACAAAGCCGGTCTGACCGGAAAAGGTCTGCAAATAATTATAGGCGATAAATCGCCGGAAGAAAAAGGGGAGGACGAAGAAAAGCTTCCAGACCCAAAATTAAAGCTGCACGGAGCGTAAAACGGCTTTTTTAGGCAAGGGGAAATAAAGAGGGGCCGCTGGAGGGAAGGAACAATAAGAGGGTAGCAGCCCCAAAGGAGAAAGCGTTGATAAGCAATTCATATATCATTATAGCAAAGGAAGCCCTGCACAATCAAGGGGAAAAGGGGGGAATGCGACTAAGTGTAAAAGAGTTGGACTCATTACATACCTCGTTTTTAGCCCAAAATTGAGGGCGGCACATCCCCCACCCGCCCCCGTATTGTAGTGTATATGAGTAAATAAAAAAGGGGGTCAAGGCGAAAATTTTTCGACATACTACATCACTGGAAAAGGGCTTGAATTAGCAAGTTGCTCTATTATTCATTCTTCCATTCTTCTTTTTCAAGCCAACTGTCGGCAAAAGCAGCGTAGTCAATAAAATCTACTATTCCGTCGAAATTGAAATCGGCTAAAAGAGCCCATTCGCTCATACTGGCATAAGCCGTATTGCCGTAGGCACCCATATTAATTCTGCCGCCATTCGGCATCCGCTCATTCATTGGATTCACATTTGGGTCTCCACCGTCAATACCGGGGCTTGTTACATCATCAAGAACCCACACATCGTGCTCAGGCCAGTATCTGCCACGCTCGCTGAGCAAATGATAGTCACCATCATTGGCATCAGCAAAGCCGGGGTCAATATAACTAAATCCGGCTAAGCTCTGCTTATAAAGCTGCTCGATTTCCTCATCTGATAATGACCGGTTGTAGACTCTCGCATTATCGATTTTACCATCGAATTGACCTTCTCCAGTTGCCCACTCCCCTATTCGAAATGATGCGGAATTGACACTTGGAGCCGGGGTGCTGAGTTCTTCGAATACTAAAGAACCGTCTACGTACATTGAAACCGAATCATCACTGTCGTCTCTTACTACTGCAAGAAAATACCATTCACCTACTGCCAAATCGAAACCGCTGTCTAAAACATAATTGGTTCCTCCACTCCCATATTCATACATCATTCTGAAATCGCCGTCACTTGCAAGATACATACCTTTGTTATTTGTTGCCAATGAATCACCAATATCACCTTTCAGGAGCATCACGCGTGAACCGCTCTCAATAGTATCTCTGTTCACCCAGGCGCACATCGTAAAATCTGTTCCCATTTCCACATCGCCGGCAACATTAACTTTGTCCCCATTACCATCAAACTCAAGGCAGTGGCTTCCTACTTTGCCTGCTGACCATTGTGGATTTCCGATAAGTGTTCCATCATGATTATCAATTGAATCATAAGCTGTATCGCCTTCACCTTCATCAAATTTCCAGTGAGCAACCAAGCCATCTTCAATCTCATCCTGGACGAAACTGTATTGGGCTGTGCAGTTCCACAAATCATCATCATTGTTCCAGAAGATACAGCTGCTGATATTCGGCTCGGCCCCATCCTCTGCTTCAATGCCTGTATAATTATCAACGACTGTCAGATTGCTCAGGACCGGCGAACCGCTGTCAACATACACTCCTGCATAACCGTTTCTTATAACAAAATTCTTCAACGTGCTATCCTTATCCTCGAAGCCATACAACGATACTGCATCGTTATCGCCACCGTCTATCGCCGCTGCATCCGCTGCACTCTTGACCGTTATCGCCTTATTAACAATATTAACCGACTCATTGTAGACACCGGGCCATACCAGCACCGTATCACCATCCTGTGCTGTATTGACTCCTTTCTGAATCGTTGCGAATGCCGTCTCCTTTGTCAGGCCGTTATTGCCGTTATCGCCATCGACACCATCCACATGGTAGGTGAGACCTTCGGGCGCTCCTTCCTGGACCCATACAGGGTCGTTATCATCTGCATCCGGTGTAGAACCCAACTGCCCATCATTGTCATTACCGGAACTATCTGAAGCTACCTGACCCTCTCCTTCCTCAAAAGCCCAGTAACCCAGCAGGTTCGGGTCAGCAAAAACTCCAGAGTAAATAATCTGTTCTATCTCTTGTTCGGTCAGGGCCCTGTCGTAGAGACCTACTTCATCGATAATACCGTCGAAAGCGTTTAATAAATCAAGGCGAGTTCCTATATTAGAGTTTCCACTAAAAGAATATTGCAGGCCGCCACCAGTTCCAGAATAAGTGCCTCCGTCATTTTGGCCATTGATATAAATGTCCATATCTACAGGTCCTCTTACAACTGCTGCAACATGGTGCCAGTCGTTGGTGCTTAATATTGTTGTTCCATTCTTAGTCCTTCTATGTACCAGCTCACGGTCTCCTCCATCACCATAAGATATATTTACATTGCCATCTGGTTGCACCTGCATCCAGACTCCATAATAATTCGAAGATTGGTCATCCAGGCTAATGACATATTGTCGACTGCCTGAACTGTCTAACTTAATCCACGCACTAAGCGTTAGCGGAAGGTCGGGTTTTAAGCTGCTGCTATCCCCTAAATCCACAAAATCATCCACGCCATCAAACTCCAGTGAGCTGCCGGCCGATGTTACTCCACAAAGACCTAAAAAAGCTAACATTGCCGAAATGGTTAATAATGTTTTTACTCTCATTTTTCTTCCTCCTTAATTTGTGTTTAATATTAGACAACATTTTGTTTGCATATCTTTAGCTGCGGTCCTCTTATGTCCCAATTATTGTATGAGATTATTTTCTTCATTGCAAGCATAAAATTTGAGAATTTCGTTATACGGCTTTTGAGACAATAAAAGCGGTTTTTGTGCGGAATTGTGGGGATTTGCAGGTTAGAAAATGTTAGAAGATATACGGTAATATACGGGTAAATGCAGGATTATCGCTTAGAGTGGATGATGACTTTTGTTGGCATAGACTTGTTAGAAAATGTTCGACTTTAGAGCCTACGATTTAATAGAGAAAAATAGAGTTTCAGCCGTAAGATAACCTGCGAAAGTGTACGGAAATGTACGGGCAAATATAGGCAGCAGGAGAGGCTAACATATAAGGAAATATAAGGATAATTCGCCTTTTCTGAAAGATAGGGGTAGGGGCAGGTGAAGGCATACCCCTATCGAGAATAGAGTTCCTATCGCTCCGGCAAGTAAATGGTTTTGGGGACTCCTAAATAGGGTGTCTGGCAATATTCTTTTCTTCTGTAAATCCACTAAAGAAAAATAGCCAACTTGGACGATATTATATATTCGGTTAAGTCTTGGTCAAGGAAGACCAATTAATATATAGCCCCTGTTTATCAGCAGGGGCTTTTTCTTAAATTTGCTCCCTTCTCATCATTTGGGAAGCTGAGCGGATTAGTGAAAGGTTCATTCTGTCGTTTCAGGGCTGAAAGTAAAAATGAAGGACAATCGTTCAGATAGACTCTTGACAGTGAGTTGGAAAAGCAAATAATAGTTTCAAATCGCAAATTAAGTAGGAGGCAAAAGAAATGTTAGTCAAAAATATTTCATTAGTTTTCGTACTTTCTGGTTTGGTGCTGGCTGCCAGTAGTTGCGCTCCTTCTATCGTCGGGACAGATGCTGGAGTGTATTCGCGTTGCACACTTTACGCGGTGGCCAGTCACGACCTAACCAGTATGTACAACGCAACACTGGCAGCACTCGGAGAACTGGAGATAGAGGTTACCGACAAAGCAAAAGATGTTTTTTCTGCGAAGGTTGTTGCTCAAGGTGCCGATGGCAAGAATATTACGATAAGACTAAAACCTGAAGGTGACCTTACGAATCTGAGCATTAAGGTCGGGCTGTTCGGCAACAAGGAAAAAGCAAGCGTTATTTACGAGCGGATAAAGCAGAATCTTGGTAGTCCTGGCAAGTAGTTTTTTCCTCAACATCACCGCACCGAGGGCGAGGAGTAAGATGGTGGTGGGTTCGAGGGTAATAATGGACTGTAATCCTGCTGTCCAAGCAATCCTGCAACGGTATTCAACAGTTCGGAGCCGTGCAGATTGAGGAACTGAACTACACCTGCCTTATCAAGGAGTACGGTAGTAGGTATACCGCGGACTCCGAAACGCCGTGCGATGTCGTTATTCCATCCTTTGCCATCAAAATATTGCGGCCAAGTTATTTGGTTGTCTCGAAGGTAACTTTCAAGTTTATCACGGTTTTGATCAAGGCTGATTCCGATTATCTCAAATCCATCATCGTGATATTGACGGTATAAAGATACAATCTCAGGCATCTCGTGAACACAAGGCCCGCACCAAACCGCCCAGAAATCAAGCAAGACAACCTTACCCTTCAGCTCACCGATATCCACAATCTCACCGCTGAGACTTTCAAACCTCAATTCGGGGAAGGGCTGTCCCTGCTGAATTTCATCGGTATCAGTATCAACTGCTTTCATTGTTGTCATCGTATCACCGTATTCTCCCCACTGAAAATTCACAGGAAGCGAAGTGATACAAACCGCCTCTCCGGTCTTTGTCTCAACCATCTTCACTTTTATTTGGTTAACGTAACTTGGTTTACCAAATCTAAACCAACCCTCCGCCTCGCCGAACGCTTTTTCGCTCTTTCTATAAATAGAGGAAGGATGGGCAGCGTAACCGGGTGTCTTTTCACCGTTGGTATAAGGCCTTGCGAAAATCTGCACACTCTCGGCAGAACCGAGTTGATATTGAATTTTGATATGCAGTTTTTCACCTGGGTCCAGCTTTGCCGGCGAGACCGGTTCCGTGTAAGAAACAAGAAGATGGTTACCGCCGGTGGAGAACCGGTCAGGTTCACGTGAGAAAAAACTTTTCGTATCCGTGGCACGGCTGACAGGGCTTAAACGCTTCGCCATTTCATCATCAGCTCGAATCTGTGCAGACTTTCGACCTTTTTCTTCCTGGCGAACATCAACATTTGCTGAAGAAAATGCATCATCACTATCAACCCGCGATCCTTCAATCCGTGCCTCAAAGCAAAGCCACTCTCCCCGGTACATCTTGATAAAGTATACGTGGCCGTTTCTGATATTGAAACGTGGATACCGCTGTGGGGAGACCTCCGTTTCCTCGATCCCTGCGAAGTCGGCCAACTTTCCAGTTCCCAAGTCACTGCCGTACCAGGGACCATAGCCAGAATCGAGCCGCAGCTGCCCAGCTTCCTGTTCGAAGCTAAGCTTCCATGATCCATTCAGCGGGGGACGCCATGCTTCATCCGGAGCCAGCGTCGTGCTCAACCTCTTCCCATCGAGACCAGAGCCTGTGTAAACCAGATGGATTATCTTTGGCCTCTCGATGTTCAAAGTACCAAAATCGAGAGTCTCCCCAGCTCGGAATTGTATAGGCATGCTCTTTGTGACATACCCTTCGGCCGAAACCGTCAGTTCGTACTCAGCCGGAGAGAAACCACTTCCGCGGAGTTCCCCGTCCGCCGTCACCTCCAAGGGAATCGGGTGTCCTTGGTAATTGGTGTTCTTATAGCGTCCATATCTATCGGCTGCGTGATTGCCGGGGGTGTTTTTCTTCTGGACAATGTCGGCAGTGGCAACGACCTGAGAAGGGACCCCTCCGCCCTCAAAATTGAGAACGCCAGTCAAACGTGCCTGTTTCGCAGGGGGAACTCGCCGCATGCGGATAATCCCCAAATCAAGGGGTTTATCGAGACCGAGACTGATGTCGAGCGGGTAGCACCCATGCGCTCGGAAACTCAGTGGTTTGTCTTTTTCGCCGACTAATGCAACGAAGTACCCGTCCGGCCAGATGTCCATCTGGGTCTTGATGTCTCGTTGCACATCTCCATATCCGTCGAGAATCAGTCGCCCGATTACGACGTTGCTCGTAAGCTGAGGCCAATCGCTGGAATAGGCCAATGCGCGTGCGATCTCTGAATCCATACGCTCCGTTTGCGGGCAGAGAATCTGCGTATCTGCGTTATGACCTGCCCTTTCACCATCGTCTCGAATCTGTGCAGAAAGAGTCTGCTCGCCCTGCTTTCTGATAACCATCCTCCGACCTCTCGGGTCACACTCTGTAACGCGATAAACCTCACCGCCTATACCGAACGGCTCATACAATGGACGCATGCCATTCCTATCCTCGCACTCAATCATACCGTCTAAATCCCAGTCAAGAACTATCCTATCTGACTCGTCGTTGAAAATCCCGTTGCCGGTATTATCCATCACTAAAACCTGTATAACTTTTTTGTTTGCTCGGAAAAGAGCGTATCGAGCCGATTTTACAAAATATGAAAAGCTCGGGTCCCCAGGACCTTTCTTGAGATAGGACCAAAGCCAGATGGCATACTGGTCGCTGTCATCGTCCTTATACGGCACCCACATCCTAAATGTATCGGGCCGACCATTCCCATCTCTTTCCTCAAGCTTACCTATTTCCTCAAACTCACCGTCCCGGTCGGTATCAACATAAAGGTCAAAAGGAAAATATTCTTCCTCGGGCTTATCAAAATCCGCTACTCCGTAAAAGACATTTTCCTTTGTATTACCCAGTTCGAAAGTTAAAAAACGCTGCATATCATGTTTGAATTCAGGCAATTCGGGAAAACCTTCCGGCTTCTCTTCAGAAGCCTCTACCGCGAATGGTTTCCACCCCCTGAGACCGTAATTCTCATGCAAATCAAACGCTGGTCTCAACCAAAACTCATATTCATCCTTCCAGCCGCTGTCACCTTCAGGATTGTCAACCTCAATACGCACTCTCTCCGGGTCCCACTGCTTATCACTTGCCTGTCTACGCTTTTGCTGCCCTTGAAATTGCTGAAGAGACGCAGACAAATTACCGGTAACCTTTTCCATCGTTTTTATGCGTCTGCTTATCTCGGCTTCCATCGTTTTCATACTTCTGCTTACATCTGATAATTGGCTGCTAACTCTTCCCTGCCTGTCTAAAATCAGCTCCATCCTCTGCATCTGCTCGCCTGCATTTCGGTCAAATCTGTTAAATCCGCTGCTGACCTGTTCCTGTGTCTGAACGACCGCACCCAAAAGAGAAGATGCCTTTTCTGTAAAACCGTCTAACCGAACCTCTTGTGAATCTTGCGTTTGCTCCAACCGCACAAGCCGTTCCCCCACCTCATCCAGGTGTTGACGGTAATAAAAATGCTGCCATATTAATACCCCGCCTAAAAACAAAACGATAAGCAAAAGAATGATTATTAAAACAAAGTTAGACACTTGTAGTCCTGTCAATTTAGCTTCCATTTTCGCCTCCTGAAAAAGAGGTTAAAATTTCCGGCACAGGGGATGTGCGGCTTGATACGACATTGTTGATTTTATTCCCTGAAATCGTCATTATCGCCTCTGCTCCTTGTTATTTTTGCTTAGTTGCTCCTCTGAGGATGCTAAACCAATACTATCATACAGTTTATAAGATGAAATGCAAGGGAAAAACAAAGAGGGGCCGCTCTCAGAAGGAGCGAAAAGGTGAAAGGAGCAGCCCCTGAATGAGCAGTAAAAATCTAAATGCATCTTACCAAAAGCACTCTGTGGAGTCAAGCAGAAAAGGAAGGGAAAGCAAGGCGAAAGACTGTGGATATTGTAGGATATTGTTGTGGTCCCAGATTGTAAAGCCCAACCTACAGAGGACAGTCAGTTTTAAAGATGAAATGCCATGAATAATCGGGTAAATCATTACCCTCTTAGTTTAAGGTTTCCTTCTCAACACCACCACACCCAGGCCGAGCAGTAAGAGCATGGATGGTTAGTCTGAGTCTTGTCCCATCTGTTCCTTTTGTGCAGTCTCTTCAGTGCAGGGATGTTCTTTGGCTTCTCCGTGGCACTCTTCTACCTGCTCAGGCGAACATTCCTCCGGCTTTTCTTCCAGCTTCTCTGGCTGTTGGCACTTGTTTTTCTCATCGCACATAATAAACTCCTTAAAATCGTATCGGTTTTTAGTGATTATACTAAATTATTCACACAAAACAAACTCTATCTTTTCCTTCTCAGCATCACCGTACCGAGGCTGAGAAGTAAGAGCATGGCGTGTTGACAGAATACCAAATGAAAACAACAGCAAAGCCAGTTCCACCGCTTTAGTAGTCCTTGAAGTCCTTCATCCAGGGTGCCCAGTCGTCCCAGTCTTCACTTGTAGCGCCGCCGCATATAGTATACTTATTGCAAGTGTCCCAAACCCATCCGCCGCCGTCCTTGGCAAACCGCAATGTCCATAGCTCTTTCAGGCCGACAGACCTGGCGGAAAAGTCCAGAAACAGCGCATTCATCGTTCCGTTTCCGTGACGGTCCATACAAATACGGCCATACCCCGTCCCGTCACCTGTAAACGGTCTATCCTCAATGGGATGTGGTTTACCGACATATCCGCCTACCCAGGCCTCGCAAATAAATCCAATATGCAAGCAGCCCATAAACAGTGGTATCTCATCTGCTTCTGTCACATTGACAGTTCGCCAGCAGTGTTCAAGAGGATAACCCCATGGCCCGCAAGATTGTTCCGGGGGCGGATTATAACACCACTCATTTATACCATAGCTGCCTATACCGCCTTCGGGAAACTCCCACGAATCCTGTGGGATCTCCCAAGCACTGTACTTCCTGCCGAAAGATTCAATGTTATCTCCCCATCCCTTCGTAGCCATCGGGCACAGACGCATTTTGCTATCCTCGTAGTAGTATTTAAGATACGACGCCCAGCATTCAGGACCGGGTATGCAGGATAAAGGTGTGTGGCCCCAAATTTCATTAAAGACCTCATCAGATAACGTAGAACCATCGTTGTCCTCAGCATACATCTGAAAAACCTTTCCCCACACTCGAAGATTTGAAAGACAAACCATTTTTTTGGCCCGCCTGCGGGCGCCGCCGCTGATTGCACCGAGATTCAAAAATAAAAAGACAATACAGAACAGCATAACTGCAAAATCCATTCTGGTAAATCTGCTTTCGGCTTTCATAGTTTTGCCTCGAATTTCTTTAATCGGAGTTCAACCACTTCTCCGCCAGCATTGCCAAATCATCCAAATCCACATAAAGATTTCTGTCTACATCGCTTATATAATAAATCTGTTCACCGGGATTAGGACAGGGTGAATCATCAGGATATAATTCCTTATCTGTACACTCGAGCCAGCGCTCAGCTAATAAGGCAAAATCGATAAAGTTCACAATCCAATCGCCGCTAAGGTCCTGCGGTCTATGAAGGTCAAACTGAGGACCTTCGCAATCCTCGCCTCCAATTGCCCATACCGTATTATTTGCGTCACTTACTATAAGCGTATTGTCATCCGCTATTACAGGGTAACTCAATTGTCCGTAACTTTCGAACCGTCCAAGTTCCCGGCCATTGGGGTCAATTACACAAAGGTATCCGTCGTCGCTGGCTGCGTAAATAAGTCCGTTATTGCCCACGGTCAAAGTAAACCCGCCCATCATCCCAAATCGGTTTATCCACTTGATAGTCCCGTTTGGCTCTACCGCTCGCAGATACGGGTCGTCAAAGCTTACATAGATTGTCCCGTCAGGACCGAGAGCCGGCTCTGACCAGCTCCATTCGCTTACATTATATAGTTCTTTTAAACCCTGATGTTGGTAAGTAAAATACGGCTCAAACCAGTTGGAATCCGTATCCGACATCTCCGTCTCCCAGATTATATTTCCGTTGTTTGCATCGATTGCATACAGATTCGCATCATAAAACAGTGTTTGATATATCACACCATCTTTTGAAATGACCGGTGAGGCAAAGAGCCAGCCGCCTGATTCAAAATTACACTTCCACTTAACTGTTCTTTCATTGACATCAAAAGCATAAAGGTTGGGATTATATAATCCGCCTATATAAACCATGCCGTTGGAATCTGCCGCAGGAGAAGCAAAGATTGAGCTGGCCAAAATCTCTTCCGGCCTGTCCAGGGGTAAGCTCCATAACTTGCTGCCGTCCTGCCCGATTGCATAAAACGTTCCATCCTCCGAGCATACATAAACTTCTCCCTCCTCCGATATCGCAGGCGATGAATAGATTAATCCCTTCGTGCTATATGTCCATCGAAGGTCGCCGTCTATATCTATGGCGTAAAGTATACCGTTCTGGTCTCCCACATATATAGTACCGTCAGGCCCGATGGTAGGCGAACTCAGAATCGGTGAATTGGCATCGTAACTCCAAAGAAGCAAACCGTTTGCGTCAACGGTATAAACATTGCTGTCCTCGCAGCTGATATGTATATTTCCGCCGGTTCCGATGGTTACGCTCGAAGATACAGGCCCATCCGTCTGGAATTGCCATTTAACACAGCCAAGCTCAGGCCCGTTTACGTCACTCAAACCAGACCTGTCAAAGTCCCCGCCCAATGTTTTCCATCGACTCTCTACCACCGGCCCCGGCGAATCTGGAGGAATGGTAAACAACCCGCTTTCTACACAGATAGTATTAGCGACAGGCAAAAGCAAATCGGTTGCAAAGGAAAATGAAACTGATATCGATAATATGAGAATTGCGAAAAAAATTGTTCTCTTCATCACTTTATCTCTACAAACCATCCTAATCCATCTGGTTATCCGAATGTCAATATGCTGCCTCCTCAAAGCTGCTAAACCAATAGTATTGTATCACTTATAAGATGAAATGCAAGGAAAAACCGGCCAAATTATTGCCTATTTAGCCGGTATGAGATAAAATACTGGGTATGGAAAAAACGGAAATAAAGCGGATTATCTGAATTTAGGTAGCGTAATGGCAAAGGGTAAGAAAAAAGGTTGGGTTCTCTGGTCAGATGATGAGGTAAAGCTACTCAAGAGACTGTACCCCAAGGGAAGGGCCAGAGAAATAGTCGAGCAAACCGGACGGCCTCTTACATCAGTAAGACAGAAAGCCTATGACTTGGGACTTAAAACAGAAGGGTACCGTCTCTGGACAGCCAGTGAGGTCAGACGGGTCAAAAAACTTTACCTGAAGGAGAGCACAACAAGCATAGCTGCTAAACTTGGACGGAATCCTGAATGTGTAAGAGGCAAAGCCCGTCAAATAGGCCTTAGAAAAAGAGGAACGCCTCTTCTTTGGTCAAAGCAGGAGGAGGCCCTGCTTAAGAAACTGCATCCGGATTATAGCCAACGGGACATAGCAAGCCAAATCGGACGCTCCATCCAGGCGGTGACCCAGAGAGCACTCATGCTGGGATTAAGAAAAACAAAGCCATACGTGCGCTGGAAACAAAGGGAAATAAACTTGGTGACGAGATTATATCCGAGTAGAACTGCACAGGAAATTGCTGACCGTCTTGGTAGGCCAGTACCTGCGGTAAGATTGAGAATACATAAGTTAGGTCTTAAGAAAAGAGAGTAAAGAGTTCCTGTGAGTGGATTTTGAGGCTGATTTTTGAAAAGAAGGTGTATGACTACCCCTAAGGATAGATCGTCGATTCTACGAGCGTAAAGTAGCTGTGAGAGCTGTCCTGTGAGATTCTGTGGAGTGGTTTAACTGTGTTTCCTTCTCAACATCAATGCACTCAAGCCGAGCAGTAAGAGCGTACTTTTGTGTCCGATGTATTAGTTGGCTTTCCATCTTTTCAGGAGATGGCTAATTGCCAAGACCGGATGCCTGATAAGCATTCGTGGACCTGAGTATCGCATCACTTCTTGAATCAGTTCTCGCATTGAGGGTTTGTAACAATGTATTGTGCATTGGGCACAAGGGCCTTTTCCCGCTCCGAATGGACATTTGTCAAGACGCTGCAGAGCATATTGTAATAGGTCTTCACAACCCTGGCATAACTGATCTTTGAGCGTACCATGATGGCTGCGGCAGTACATTTTTACCATTGTTACTATCGTCTTTTTTTCTTGAGCTAAGCTATTAAGTTTCTTCATCTTTTTTGAAGTTAGCGTTTTTTTACTTTCAGCGGAACCTACGGTTAACAGAGAAACCTTCTGGCCGTATGTCAGGCGGTCGAAGACCTCCAGGCCCACATCGTAGTCGCCTTCCTCTACTTCCAGTTCCGAGACGAGGTCCCAGAGTGCTTCAGCAAAGAGCCTTGCCTTAGCACCCTCTAAAATCCGATCTCCGAAATTTGTGTGCCACATAATAGGTCTTTACTTATGCTTACATCAGCAACTCGTGCAAGAAAGATTAAAAGTGGTAAAACAAGCCATGCATAAAATCCAGAATTTGAAAGTAATATATCTCCCATGTATTATTGCTCCTAGTTATTCACGCAAAATCGATTTAAACAAGCTTTTTACTTAGCCATCCTTTCTTTTTTGGGGACGCATTTATTCCTAATATTTTCCAATTTTCCAAAGGATATAAGCTCATCACCATATAAGATTTGTGTATTAGCTGATGGATTAGGAATTGTCTCTTCGGCCCTTACTATAGCCAAGACCATGATATCGCTTTTACGCAGATCAGACTGTATGAGTGTTTTGCCGATAAGCGGGTTATCCGATGAAACATCTATTTTTGAAACACCGTATCCTCCAGCCAACATAAGCAATTCTTCAAATGACACAGGCTTGATTATTTCTTTTTTGATGATTTTAGTTCGAAGTGTACCTGTTACTTTTTTGACAAACCTCTTATTAGTGGCGAGCCTGTAGCCTACATATAACGCCACAACGATAAATAACAGATTTATCCATGGTATAAGAAACTGCGGCACAGAAAAAGGTAGGAAAGACTCAGAAAGCCTGGACCATAGTGTCTGCTGAGGGGTTAAAGCACTAGCGATAGTAGCAATCATTGTTACCAGGCCAGCATTGCCTAAGACAATTAGGAATGTGGCAATACGCCGTCTCTGTGGATGTCCTGTTATCAGTTCTGCTTCTCTGGTTGTAAAGCCAGTGCCGCTAAAACAAGACAATGCTTGGAATTTTGCCAGTGACCATTCGAGACCGGAAAGTTGAAATGCAATAGCCCCAATCCTAACGATAATAAAGGAAGCAACAAGCACGATTATAAAAAGCATAATACTCATAATGAACTCCTATAACCATTTTTTTCTTTTGAAATAGATTAGCATAAGGTACAAAATCCTACATTCATCTGACATTTCCCATATTAAACGCTTAGCCACACCGCTAAGCCTCATTTTCAATAAAATATCAAGTCTGCCTTTAAACGCAAGCTTTCTGACGTTTTTAAGGCTGATTTTAAAAATAGGCTATTATGACTACCATCAAGGATAGATCGGCGATTCTACGAGCGTAAAGTGGCTATGAGAGGTGTCCTTTGAGATTCTGTGACCTTATTGGAGCTGGCTAAAAGAGGTGTTTATTAGACATGGATTTATTAACCACGGATTACAATGATTACGCGAAGTTTTCATCTAAGTTATTTGTTGTGTATTTAAAAAAGTTTTGTAAATTGAGGTTTGTGGAGAGTGTGATGAATGTAGGATTTTGTACCTTATGCTAATACACAACAAATAACTTAGATGAGGTGTTACTATTTGATAAATGAAACCTATTTATTAGGAATCTTAGGTATAAACATAATTTTTTTAGAAAGTTAAAGAGATGAAAATGGAATGGGATAAATTATTATCTGACAAACGAGTAAGGAATTTTTTTGTTAAGCCAAAACGAAGAGAAAAAAACAATCGTACGGAGTTCGAGAGAGATTATGACCGAGCGATCTTCAGCACTCCCGTAAGGCGTATGCACGACAAAACTCAAGTATTCCCACTTGAGCCTAATGATTCAGTGCGAACGCGTTTGACTCATTCATTAGAAGTTTCCACGGTTGCACGAGATATGGCGAGGGCAATTGGGCGTTGGTTAGAGATGAAAAAAAAACTAAATCCTGAGAAAGCTGAGGAAAAAGTAAGGGCTATCGAAACAATAACTGCAACCTGTGGTCTGATACACGATTTAGGTAATCCACCTTTTGGGCATGCTGGTGAAGAAGCCATTGCAGAATGGTTCAAGGGAAAGAATAAACAAAAAGACTTTTTGGTTTTTAGCAATACAGGAAATAGAAAAAAGCAACTCAAGAATGATTTCCTGAAGTTTGAAGGAAATGCGCAGACCCTTCGCCTTATTTCGAAGTTGCAGATATTGTCAGATCCCTATGGTCTAAACTTTACATGTGCGACTATGTCTGCAGCGTGTAAATATTTGGCTCCATCTGACAGGATTAATGAAGAATTTCATGAAACGGAGAAAGTAGGATATTTCGCTTCAGAGGAACTCATTATCGATTTAGTACAAAATGAGACAGGAACCGGCGAAGCGAGGAATCCAATAACATTTATCGTCGAAGCTGCTGATGATATAGTTTTTTCTGTAGTTGACCTTGAAGATGGAGTCAAAAAAGGTGTGATCGATTGGAAAAGCCTCGAAGACCTTTTAAAAGACAATTGTGAAGACAACAAAGAAATATTAGAAATGTGTTTTAAAAAAGCAAAGAGGTTAGTCACTAAGGACCCTCTTGTTAAATTAAAAGGGAGATCTTACGACGAAGCAATGGCACAAGCCTTTCGAGTATGGGCAATAGGTGAGTCCGTGCATGCGGCAATCGAAACATTTAAAGAAAAATATGAAGATATCATGAACGGCAGTTATCATAATGAGCTATTTAAAGATAGTGATGCCTATTCATTAATCAAGGCCTGTAAAAACGTAGGTAAAAAATACGTATATTGCGCCGAGCAAAACCTGAAGAAAGAGGTAATGGCTGAGCGAATCATACACGATTTGATGGATATGTTCTGGGATGGAGTATCAAAAAAGCAGGACAACCCAACAAGATTTGAGGAAAAAATATATAAGCTGATGTCGGAAAATTATCGTACGGTTTTTGAAAATGCTCAGAACCCCCCAAAGTTCTTGAATAAATACCATGCTATTTCGAAAAAAAGTAGGGGGAAAGATAAATTGCCGGAAAATTATTGTTGCATGCAGCTTGTAACCGATTATATTTGTGGAATGACTGATACATTTGCGTGTACACTCCATAAAGAGCTAACGAATGGTTGATTCAAGAATACAGAAGTTGGAAAACGATATTCGGGATCGTATCAGCCGTATTGTGGCTGATAATTCCAGTTGGTGTTTGCCTCGTTACAATGCCTTACAGAAAATTCGTGAGCTTGATAGATATGCTTTCTTATGTGGTGGAGCGGTAAGGGATATATTATTAGCGAACCGCCAGAATAGCATTGTTCCTCGTGATCTTGATATTGTTCTTGGATATATCGAAGTAGAAAAAGTTGCTGATTCATTTTCTGATTCTAACAAGAAATGGAACTGCTATGGTGGTGTATCAGTTCAACTTAAAGATTGGTCTATTGACGTTTGGTCGTTGAATAAAACATGGGCTTTTGTAGAAAAGCATGTTGAGGGTAAAGGTTTCAGCGATTTTCCCAAAACGACATTTTTAGATATAGAAGCGGTTGCTGTACAGTTATTTTGTAGAAAACTTCAAAAGAGAAAGATTTATTCAAAGGGCTTTTTCGAAGCCATACTAAAGAAGACCATTGAAATAAATCTCGAAGAAAATCCAAATCCTAATACGTGTATTATACGCTCTTTAAATGTTGCCAAAAGATTCAAATTTGCTATTGGCCCTAAACTAGCGAAATTTATAGCACATCATGCAAGACAAACGGATTTAGAGGAATTATGGAAACTCTATCAAATTCGATACAAGCTTGATCTTCTAACCTTTGAAAACTTTTATCTTTGCATAAAAGCAATTGAAGAACAGTTGCGAATTTCCAATAGACAGCCTGTTAAATTACCCACTCAAGAAATCCAAAAATATTTCCAACCAGTACTTTGGAGTAATCTAGTTCAGAAAAATACAGAGGGTATGTTGTTGCAGAGAATATAGATAAGCCAATAGAAGACATTGTCAGGCAATATAAAAATGCAGCTTATTTTGCGCTCAGAAAAAGCGGACGTAGTGGACGCGTTTAGACAAAAGGATACGATAAGCGGTATTGTTTTGATAAAGAGGCGTTGGAAAAGAGAATAAATTACGTCAGAGCACACAATAAAGGATAATAGAACACCCAAATAGCCTTCGGGTAATAACAATCCAAAAATAAAAATGCAAAAATGACATATAAAAAAGAGATTGCTGCCGTAGGCTTCGGCCTATGGCCGAGGAGAGTAGAACAGTAGAAAGTTGATCAGGTGAAATAAACTGAGCATAGTACAGAAACACGCAGGCAGTACAGTGCCGGAGTGAGTAAAGAAGAAGCGAGCCGCAGGTAGAAATGCAGTTAGTATCGAAGGATACCCCCAAGGCATGAATATCAACTAAGACCATTTTATGAAGTGCTTAGTAGGAAGGTTTGAGTTTTGTCTTGGACTAAGCTGGTTACGCCAGCCCTACAACTACTGCTTTTTATTTCATTGGCCAGCCACCGTGGGTTTCGATTACTTTACGAGGCTACTCAACAATCTTTTTGGTACTTTTGTTGTTTATCCCACCATAAGCTAAATTCGTTGTCTTTTATTTTGTCATTTCTTTTGGGTTCAGTTAGCCGTCTTTCAGGAACAGCACAAAACATCACCTTCCAAAATTCTAAAGCAGCTTGGCCACGAGGACTTTCTCTGATAAATTTTAAGCTTGTCTTAAACCAGTTGCTCAACAGAGCATACGAATATCCAGGAAGCGGTAAGTTTGGTTTAAGGAACCACTCACGAAATGCTTTGGTTGCTCTCTGGTTGAAATTCATGTTTTTCCTCCAATTGGCAGAACTTATTTCAACATTGCGAAGCAACTTTCTCAATTGGCGGACATTAGCCTCTTTAGGATTAAGGAGCTGCAAATCAAAGCGGTCCTTTTGCACTCTTTTCCATTTTAATTTCTTATGTTTCATATTTTATTCCTTATTTTATTGGCTTGCCGTTAGTCGGATCAACTCTTCCAGCTTTTGGCAATCACTGCAGCTGGTATTCCCCTTTGGTGGTTCTGTCAGGTCAGCTAATTCCCTGACCTTCTGTAACAAGGGTAAAACCATCTCTTTGGGTCTTAGCTCAAGTTCCAGTAAATGAGTCCTGAATGGCATCCTGAAGCCGTCATCCAGCAGGGATTGCTCAAGATCATCTACGGTACTGCCAAGCGACTATAAACGGACTGCCGCAACAAAGCGGCTATACTATGTTGCGTATTCTTGCCTGTTCGGTTATCACTCAGTCCACAAGCGACCATTTCCGTCAATCCAAACACATCGTCTATCTCTCTGTATGCTAATAAACCTGCGTCACTGGTGACTTTCACTCCGTGAAATTCGAGCTTCAATTTGTTGTCAAAATTGACTCGCAAAGCGTCCTTTTTGCTTTCACCCATCGGGTTCTCCAAATCTTAACAGCAAAACCGGCTTGAACAGCATCCATAAGCTCTATACTATCAAAATCTTACTTTTTTGCACGGATTTACTTGGGAAATCCGGGTTTGTATAAATGCGTCAAACTTCGCCTTTCTTTCAACAACTTTGGCTCTCAACGCTTTGTATCTGTCTTCCAATTCCATAATAACCTGCCTATCTTATTGGCCAGCCGCCAAAGCCTAAGAAACAGGATTACAAAAAAGACTTTAAGACACTATATGCCTTTGGTTGATTTTCTAAAATGTTTACCCGCTGAAGAAACATTTCGTAGGTATTCATCAATTTGTTCTTTATCCGGCTGTCATTCATATTCAGTCTTTGAAGTGAATCTTTTAGTTTTTCAATTACCGGATTTAAGCCATGCTCTTTGGCAAAAAGCAATGCTTTTTGTGCGAGTTCCTCCCCAATCAAACTTATAAGCAATTTTTCTTCATCCTCTTCAATAACTTCGTCATCAAATACTAAGGAGGCACCTAACCATGTCACTGCGAGGTCAAAATTTCTCTGTTCCAACTTGGATAATTTTCCGTCTCCCAATTGGGATAATTTCTCTGAAATCAGGCCATCTGCCTCTTCTATGCTTATCCCTGTTGCCCCCTGGCCGGTCAATTTTGCATATGCTGCTGTTTTTGAAAACTGTATCAATGCCCAGAGCCGTAGAGGAAGACTTGGATGGAGCTGGTACAATTCCCATTCGTGAGAGATTCCTTCTGATTCCTGCTCAATCTGATTGATAAAAATTTGGACATCCGGTCTTATATGACGGGATGTCAAGCCTGAAGCAATTTTAATGTTCACATTGGCCGCGATAGACAAGCTCTCTGTCGCAATCAATCCAACTCGATCTGCAGAGACCTCTGTAGCTCTGAATAATGAAAGCCTTTTTAAACCTTCCAGCTCATTCTCATCTCTGCTTTCTTCTGGTGCACCGGGATGTCCAAGTCCTAAATGGCCTAATTCATGACCAATTACAAATTGAAGTTCCAAGGGAGATAGAAGCTCTATGATTCCGCTTGTCAACACTATTAGGGGGCGATCCTGAGCACTAAAGATCGGTGCATAGGCATTAGGGTCAGAGTTTGCCAAGACATAGGCTTCTGGTTCTGTCGAAAGTTTAAGTCTGGTTGCTGTTTTAGACAAGACTTCATGGAGTTTTGGTGTCAAAGCTGGATTGATGCGTAGCCCTCTAGATCGCATTCTGAACGCATACTCTCCGAGCCTTCGAGAGGCATCAGCATCATTGGAAACTGTGCTGGCATCTCCACAAAAACGTACCTTTTCGCAAAGGTTTATGAATGGATTTGTCTCAGGCACTCTCCAACTCCTTTTCTAGTTCGTGCCTCAGTTTCGTAATGGCCTGAATCCGCATTTCAGCCTCCGTTCGGACCTTTGTGTCTTGGTGGTTCACCCGTGCACGCCATTTCTGGTATTCCTTGTTCAAGAACTTGATCTTTTGTTCTTTTGTCAAACCAGAAGGCATGTCTAGCATCGACTCTTTGGACACCTGTGCGAACATTGAGACAGCAAAATTTTTGTCATGGATATCTTTAGCTAAATCAGCGGGGATCTCAAGTTGTTGGGCCAATTTCCGTAATGAGGTCTGCTCTTCAATAACTTCGTCATCAAATACTAAGGAGGCACCTAACC
>JBHPEQ010000036.1:0-23346 GCA_042576845.1 Planctomycetota bacterium | reverse complement strand
TATCTCCATTATAGTTGAACTCAACCCGGCCTATACCCATCTGAAGGATGTTAGAGACCTGCTGTTTGCTGGGAAACCTGAAAGCGCCCTGGCTGAGGCTCAAACCTGGCTCACCGGGGACTCCAGTACTTATGGGTGTTTCCGGGGTATGGGCGAACTGTTTATCACATATTCGAACTTTAGCACCATTACTGTCTCTGACTACAGGCGCGAATTGGACCTTGAAGATGGCGTAGGCCGGGTTGAGTTCAACTATAATGGAGATAAATACACCAGGGAATACTTTGTAAGTTTTCCAGATAAGGTAATGGTACTGTATCTTGATTGTGACGCGCCTGGAAAATTGAACCTTAACATCAATTGGAAGTCTATACATCGCGATGCCGTAATCTCAGCATCTAATGGCCTGCTTTTAATGACTGCTTTGAACAGAACTAACGGTGGAATGGATTTTCAAGCACGTGCAAAGGTTACAGCAGTTGGTGGGTCTATAAGTACAGGAAGTGACAATGTTGCTGTCAGTGGTGCTGATTCTGTAATGATTATTGTGTCCGTTGCTACAGAGTATAAGAATGTCTTTAGCACACCTGAGATCGGAAAATATGCGTATGTTGGAAACGACCCTGTCGCTATTACAACTGATGCTATTAAGGCTGCATCAGGAAAAAGGTATGCCCAGCTTCTTTCTTTCCATCAAACGGACTATAAAAACCTGTACGACCGTGTTAAAATTGATATTGGAGAGAACTCAACTCAGATGGACAAGCCCACTGATAGACGTTTATCCGAGTATAACGCCGGGGAAATGGACAATCACCTGGAAGCCCTTCTATTTCAGTACGGCAGGTATATGCTCATTGCATCATCCCGTGAAGGGACCTTGCCCGCGAACCTCCAGGGTATCTGGTGCGAAAAACATAATCCTCCATGGCATAGCGACTACCATTTTAATATAAACGTTCAGCAGAATTACATGCCGGCCTTAATTGTCAACCTGGCAGAATGTAATGTGTCCTTTATTGATTATTTATACAGTCTGATGGAACCGGGAGCTATTTCAGCAAAGGAGCACTATAATGCTTCCGGATGGACTGTGAGTACTGAAAATACCCCTTTAGGTCATACCGCGCCAGGGTCTGGTTTTGAATGGGGATGTATGCCTATGGCTGGCGCGTGGTCTGCATGGCATGCGTGGGAGCACTATTTGTACACCCTGGACAAGGATTTTTTGCGGAATACAGCGTATCCCATAATGAAGGGAGCGTCTGAGTTTGTTGCTGACTACCTTGTTTATGATCTACTTAATAATGATGGTACCCTAGTTTCCGCTCCCTCCTATTCCCCTGAGCATGGAAAATTATCGGTTGGCGTTGCTATGGATCAGCAGATTGCGTGGGGCATATTCACCGCTACTATCGAGGCAAGCGAGATTCTGGGGACGGATGTAACTTTTAGAAATATCCTGATTGAAAAAAAGAGCAAACTATCTGACGGCTTGAGGATTGGTAAGTACGGTCAACTTCAGGAATGGAAAGCAGATATCGATATACCCAACAATAACTACACGCATCACGTGGCTCATCTCTGGGCTCTGTATCCTGGAAACCAACTGTCACCTGCGCATAGCCCGCAGAAAATTATCGATGGTGCCAAATTATCGCTTGAGTGGCGTGGTGTTGTTTCTGATACAATGGGCTACCAGATAGCTAAGAGGGGTAACTGCTGGGCAAGACTCTGGGAAAAGGATAAGGTTTACCAGTACATTCGAGACCAGCTCGGTAATATGACCCTGCCCAATTTCTTTGCTTGTCACGATCGAGGTCCAAGTACATTTCAGATTGATGGAAACTTTGCCTATACCTGCGAGGTGGCAGAGTTCCTTATGCAGAGTCATACTGGCGAAATCGACCTTTTACCTGCACTTCCCGATGAATGGCCCGCCGGTTATGTCGAAGGTCTTAGGGCACAGGGTAATTATGAGATTGATATTAAATGGCGTAATGGTAAACTGGCGCTTGCAACAGTGCATAGTTACTCTGGCCTTAAACGCAAGATTCGTTATATTCCTACACGCAGTGTTTTGACTCTAGCCTCAGATCCAGTCCAGAATTTCACTATAGACGACAACGGCAACCTTATTGCTCTTGGCACTAAAGTAGAACAGTAGTAGTAAACCAATTCCAGACGGGGTGGTTTGAGCACACTTATATTCACAGTAAGGTCAACCTCGGAAAGAATTCTTCATAAATTATCACCGTTTTTTGACTAAAAAAGGAGGTATAGTTGAAATTTTTCAAAATTTTTACATTTTTTGTTTGCATCGCAAACATGTTTGCTGTATTGTAATAATGAAACAAAAAGTTTAAACTAAAAAGGAGTAATACTATGGAAACCGAACAAAATCAAGTGCCGGAGGATATGGAAAAACTTAAAGAAATTCCGAAATGGACACGCAAGTATGCCCAAAATCGAACCATCCCTGTTCTGATTGCCCTCGCGATCAGTTTGTGCCTGTTTGCAGGTATTGCAATCCCTTCATATTTTGGAGGCAAAGCTTATCTAAATGGAAATATGGTTCTGTTTTGGATTTGTATTTTTGTGTTAATTACTTCAATGATATGTGTGATTATTATAAGTGTGCCAAAATGGGGAAGTAAAATTATCGAACGGATAACTCAACGAGTATACGCTGGTGAAGGGTCAATATCAATATCAGCACCGGAATCAATGAAGAAAAAGAAATGGGTAGGTTATGTGGTTGCGATGATATTCGGCAGCTGCATTTTGGGCAGTGTGATTTTGGGGTTTATGGGTTATTTTACAATCGAATATATGCAGCCGATATCGGCGGTTTATGTTGTTCCGTTTCTTGTCTTTCTGTATATCTGGCAAAGGCCCATAATTAGTCCTTTAGCACTGCTTTGGCCGATACTTTATACTATTCACGCCGTTCTGATTGTTGTTGGTGTGCCGATCTTATTCCCAGAAAATTTGAGCCATTGGAATATGATGCTGCCCGTGTTCGGATACGGCTTTTTGACTTATGTAATCGGCCATCTTTACAGTCGTTATGCGTTGAAAAAGCTAAAAGGCCTCACACATCTTGAAAGAGACACGGCTAATGGAGATTGACAAGATTATCCATGAGCCCGCAAGATTGAGGATCATGATGATTCTCGCCGGACTTGAACAAGCTGATTTTAATTTCCTGCTGACTACTCTTAGCTTGACAAGAGGCAACCTGTCCCGGCACGTGGAGAAACTTGAATCCGCAGCATATCTCAAAGTCAAAAAGTCTTTCAAGGGCAAAGTTCCGAATACCAGCTATCAACTTACGCGAATAGGTTCCAAAGCTTTGGCTCAATATTGGGAAAATCTCGATGCCGTTCGGCGATTAGGTCAATCGGGATGAATGCTAAATTCCTCGAATGGAAAGGAGTAGTATTCGACCTCATGTATTGCAGCACAAGATCTTTGGTAAAATAAATCCAGCCAGGGTGGTTTGGGCTTACTTATATTTAACATGAGGTTAGCTTGTACAGGGTGATATTATGCGGATGATAAAACTTCAAATTATTTTTTAATCTGGCAGTTGAGTGCTGTCTTCCACCGGCGGTTGGGGTGTATCTTCCTGCTGCTGCCCAGCAGCTTCTCTCTGCGGTGGGGTAGCTCCTAAGGCGATTGCCATACTTCGGACGAGATTATTTTCATCGTGTTCGGCTACCCAATCGAGGACTTTCTCGAAGTCGTTCCCTTGTTTGTTTGCAAGCAGATACAGTGCCATCAGACGAGCAGGCCAGTGCGTATCGTTGAGGTTTTCAGCAGCGGCTGTTGTCAATTCGTAATCGAGAGGTAAAGAAAGCATTTGTGCCATAGTATGAGTTTTGAGAACCCAGTCCTTGTCAGTCAGGTTATATATGAGTGCTGATTTGAGCAGTTCCGGCATCCAGTCGGCGTACATAAACTCATATAAAGGCCTGCGGTTCGCCATAACATTTTGTTCTTTCAGCAGTCCGATGAAAAGCTCTGCAGTTTGCATTTTCTGGCCCTGTTGTCCTTTGGTAAGTGAATCGAATCGGTTTCTGAGGTATTTTCCGGTAAGTTCGACACCCGGCCTTTTTACAGTGGTTTTTGCAGGTTTTATCTGGTGGATTCTATTCGTTATTCGACCGTCCGGGGTTGTAACCGGATCCATATAAGCGGTGAATTCGATATTGAAAGATGCCTGTGGATGCTCCAGGAGTATTCGCCTTAGCTCTTCGGTAGTTAGCCGGAGTGGAATGAGCAGATTTCGCCCGGGCGGAATCGGCGAGGAAGGCATAACTCTGGTGGTTACCAGCTTTGGGATGCTTTTGTTCAGGTCGCCGGTAATGTCTGCATCAACTCTGATGAACCCTCTGAAAAGAGAGTTTCCCGAGACGACAAGCGGCTGGGAAGAATTGTTTGTGATAACCATATAACCGCTGAATTTATTTGCGTAGTAAAATTTGCTGCCGCGGGTGCTTATCTGAACTGAGATTAGATTCGGCGGGGTCGTAAATTTGGGCACCACTGCGATTTCAAGCTCTTCCTTTAGTGTGTTCAGAGTAAGTGCCGGGTCTATCGCTGGTATATACTGTCCGCCAAGTTCGGCGAGCATTTGTTTTGCGAGTTCTGCTTCGAGTGAAGCGGGGTCTTTGGCGATTGCCAATTTTAGATTTTCGATAGCGGCCTCATTATTTTGCTGGCGTATTTGAATCTGTGCAAGGACTAAGTCGGATATCTGGCTGGGCGCGTAATTTTTAATGATGGTCTGAGCCCAATCTGTTTGTCCGTTCAGAACCAGGGCATAAGCCAAAAGCGAAGCGGCTGCAGGTGAGTTCGGGTCTGTTGAAAAAGCTTTATTAGCCCAGTCGAGCGCTTCAGCAGGTTGTGGCGTCCCAAAGCAGTAGAACCACGCAAGATGAGCTTCGTCAACTGCCCCTGATGGGATATTTTCTATAAGCAACCTCAGTGCATTCTCTTCGGCACTTTGGAGAATCTCGTCTGCTTTCTGTGCACCTGGAATTTTCTCGGCAGCTTTGGCCGTTATCGCTTCCAGAAGAAGGTCGAGGCGGCCGATTTTGCGAATATCCTCAGCAATTTCCAGACATTTGTGACGGTTTCTGTCTGTGTGATAACAGCTTAACGCCCACGGCAGATAAATCCGAGGCGGCAGTGGTTCGGAGGGATTCAGGTAAGCAAACAAATCGGCGGAGTATTGATATGCATCCGCCGCTGTTTGGTAGAGCTGAAGCTGCTCGGCATATTGTGCGAAATCCAGAGCGGCGGTGAGTTCAAAAGGATTTTCACAGAGGATAAGTCTTAACTGTTTGAGGTAAAACGCCGGATGTATCTGTTCGGGAGCCAGTTCGGTAAGCTTTGAGAAAGCTGCGTTGTTGTAATTGTTTTTGTTATATGCATGCAACAGGTATGGTGTGGCGGATTGAACATCCGTCTTTTCAGCCATAAGCAGCCCGAGTTTGGTAGCGAGGTATGAATCGAAGCGGCTGTTTTTGTTGCCCAGGTTAATTAATAACTGCTGAAGGAGCTTCTCACGCTCCTCGCGTGTATTTAAATTATCAAGCAGGTATTGAACCGCATCTTTCAGCACGAGAAAATCTGCGGATTCATCGTTATAAGCTGATATAAGCTGATAGACCAGTTGTAACCACGGGTCTGTTTCTGTGGAAGTGTAATTACCGTCTGGTTGATAACGAGTGATGATTCTGAGCATATCGGCCAAGACGTAATCAGCGGCTTTATCGAGACTCCGAACGGCTGATAAGAAGATAAGTGCCTGGTTTATCCGGGGGGTGTTGGTATCTGTGGCGTTTTGCCCGTATTGGGTAAGCTGGGTGGTATTCGAAAGATTTGTCAGTTCATAGGCGATTTCATAGAAGTCGAGTCCTACAGAAGGCGAAAAAAGCTTCTCAGGGTTGACTTGCGAAGAAGTTTGAGCAAATGTCGGGTTCAAAGGTATAACCAGGCAGACGCAAAGCAAAAGGCAAATAGATATGCATCTTGTGATTTTAGTCTTTGTTTTAACTCTGCTTCCAGGCATATTTTTCTCCGTTCGGGCAGATTTCTCGCGTTGCAGGCAACTACTGGGATGCGGAGACAGCGCAAAACCTGCTTAATAAGCAGTATTTCGGGCAATTTTACACTCTCCTTTACGTATAATTTTCGGCGTGGGTTGGATGTTTTTCGCTTTGTTGAAGGTTTTTCGGACGTTTGGAAACCAAGTACTAACGGATTTTGTGGCAGCGATAACCGCTCAGAATGCAGAGGTTGTGAAGTTGCCTCGGCCACGAATTAACATGAATTTGCACTAACTGATTAAGAATTCAAGCTTTCATACCAGCGGAGAAGTTGAGTTGATGCGTGAAGTGTGGTGCGTGATGCGAAATAAGAGATACGCTTGGCGAGAGTGTTCAGGTTTTTTTGCTGATTAACAGAGAGAGCATTTTGATTTTCAGGACTTTTGCAACGAGGATGTATGTTGCAGCGGCGGCTGGGACGGTGACAGCGAGTCTTAAGATGTTGTATAATCTGTCATAGGGGAGATTTCTGCAAGCAAGCATTACAGCTAAACCAATTATGAACATAGCAGCTGTTGCGGCGAGGGTTTTGAGCAGTGTGACAGGCAAGTTAGTTAGGATTGGCTGAGCGAACTTTTTGCGGAGGACGCAGAGAAGGATAGCGACCTGGACGTATGAGCAAATAGCGGTTGAGAGAGCTAATCCGGCAGTACCCATAAACCATATAAGGGTCAGATTAAGAATGACGTTGATGATGACGGCAACGACAGCGCTTTTTGCGGGGACCTTTGAGTTTTGCATAGAATAGAAGGCCCGGGTGGTAATCTGCTGGGCGAAGAAACCTGTAAGGCCGATTGCATAAAAGACAAGAGTCCATGCAACAACAGCTGTGTCAGCGGATGTGAAATTGCCGTGTTCGAAGATTGCGGAGACGAGTGGTTTTGCTACGAGGGCAAGGCCAGCGGTTGCAGGAAAGGCTACGAAGATGACGCTCCGAATTGCCTTTGCGATGGTCAGCCGCAGGGCATTGAAATCGTTTTTTGCGGCGGCGGCACTCATAACAGGGAAGATGGCTGTGGCCAATGAGATTCCCAAAACTCCCAGGGGAAACTGATACAGGCGTTGTGCATAATATAGATATGAAGGTGCACCGTAGCCCAATGGGTAGCCCTCTTTTGTCATAAAGCTCAGAGCGATAAGGTCGTCAAAGAGCGTGTTTATCTGCGTTACAGTAAGACCCAGAATCATAGGTCCCATCATTATAATAAATTTTTTGAATGCGTCGGAATGTATCTGCCACTGCGGCCTGATTGAGACTCCGTGGGCGAGCAAGGGGGGCAGCTGGATGGCAATCTGTACAAGGCCTGCCATCAGAACGGCAACGGCGACGTAGAAGACCTGAATTTGGGCTTCGATATTTAATATCCGGCCGGTGACCAGGATGCCAGCGATGATAAAGATGTTGAGGACAATTGGCGCGGCGGCTGGGGCGGCGAAGTGTCTGTGGACATTCAGGATGCCAGCCAGAATTGCGACGAGGCAAACAAATATCATATAGGGCATCATAATTGAGCAGAGTGTAAGTCCGAGGCGGGGTCCGGTTCTGGGTTCGAATTGATAGTAGGTCCACAGAATAGTTTCGCCGATAAGGACTATTGCCGCAAGTATTACGAATACAACGGTTACGACGGTGTTTGCGAGCATTTTTGCTTGCTGTGGGTTTTTGTGTAGCTGTTCGGAATAGACGGGGATGAAAGATGCCGAGGCAGCACCTTCTCCAAAGAGGCGTCTGGCAAGATTTGGTACCTTAAATCCCATAGTCCAAGCGGTCATAAGCCATCCGGCACCGAAGAAATGTGCGAAAGTTATGTCACGGATTAGGCCGAAGACTCTTGAGAGAGCGGTGAGGGAAGCGATTTGTCTGAAGCCTTTCAACATTTTTGTCTATCTTCTATCGTATATTGTTGTAGTAAAATTCTATGCTTTATATTCAAGTTTCGTTTGTTTTTGCTCTTCAAATGATTTTTTAGCAACGCTGAAGGGTCTTTGCCTTCCGACGTTATGTAACAATCCGATTGAAATCATACTGACCAGCAGACTGGAACCACCATAGCTTACCAGCGGTAGTGTCAATCCTGTAATCGGCGTCATTCCCAAAGTCATACAGATATTGACGATAATTTCAACAGCAAACATTATAACAATTCCCGTAGCCAGCAGTCTCCCGAAAGGGTCGGTATTATTTGCAGCTATTTCAAGGCCGCAGTAGATGATAACAACGTACAACAAAAGCAACACAACAGAGCCGAGAAACCCCCACTGGTGTGCGATGGCAGCGAAAATGAAGTCGTTGTGTCTGTACGGCAGGAAGAAGTTGTATTTTATGAACGGCCCTTTTCTGAAGCCGTAACCTTTCATTCCGCCGGATGCAACGGCGTATTTTGCGCGGATTAGATGGTATCCCCAGTTATTTTCCCATTCCCGTCTGGTGAATTCTTTTCCTACAAGGACGTTTGCCAGAGCAGGGTGGTCTATGGCCTTTTGCTGTACCCATTCGTTCTGCAGCAGGACGCTGCTTATTCTTATTCGCTGATAGTCGTTCATTTTGTACCACAGCAAAGGGCTTACGAGTACGGCAAGCAGTATTACTATCAACAGATGCTTTACTTTGGCGCCGGCGATAAAGAGCATAATGAACAATATCGGCATCATCAAAAGAACGGTACCGAGGTCCGGCTCGAGGAGAATCAGGAACATCGGTAATAAAGTAAGAAGGAACGGACCAATAAGTGCGGTGAAATTGCGGTAGTTGCTTCGATATCGAAGATACCACGCCAGGGCCAGGATATATGCGAGCTTGCAGAGCTCCGATGGCTGCATAGAGATAGACCATCCTGCTATTGTGAATACTATCCATCTGCGAGTTCCGTTTCTTAGTGGTATGGTGAGCACATTGGCGATACTGATATCAACAAACTTATCGAGCAGCAGGATTGCCAGCAATACAAGAACAAAGGCATACAGCCAGTAGCTTACGGTCCCGAGGCGGCGGTAATTAACCATATTAACGGCTATGAAGGCGAAAACAGCGAGCACAGCGAAAACGGCCTGTTTTTCCCAGAGGCCTGCAAATTCGCTTTCCTGGGCGGTCTGGCTCGCTTGGGCGGGGTTTCCAATAGCGTAGATAGTAGCTATTCCGAAAACAATCAAGGCCAAGGCAGTGGCCAGAAGGAGTATTCTTACGCCTATCAGTCTTCCTTTTAGGAATTTGTACATATTATTAAAAATACCATCATAAGTGCAAAATTTCCATATCAACAGCAAGAAGGAGAAAAAAAAATTCCTTTGTTTTTTTTAAGTTTTTATCGGAAGTAGGCCTGAAAACATCGTAACTTCTTTATCACAAACGACTTAGTGTTTGGAGGGGCAATGTAAACTTCTTTATTGTGCGAAGATGGGTAAAAAAAAATCGGACTTTCAGCATTTTTTGCTTGCATTTTTTTGGCTGTTATGATATTTTACAATTAACCTTCATCTTCAATATTTGCACCTTTGCTTGATGTTAACATCTTTGATTAAAAAGTTGGTAACAGTTGTTTTCGCCAAAAGGCGAGAAAGGAGGAGCACGTAGTACGTTAGATGTTTTCTTACCATCAACCGGTTCTCCTGTCTACCGGTGCGTTGGCTTTAATGCGCAAGATGGTCAGGTACCGGCGTATTAGAGCGGTGCGAGAAGTTTTTTGCAGAGGCAGGAATGAAAATGTGTAAAAACCAAGATAATGTGTAAAAACCAAGATTTGCGGAGTGTGTAGCTCTGCGTAATGAAATGAAGAGAAGAAAGGTAGGTTGAATAATTATGAAGAAGATGATTTTTGTACTCGCGATACTCTTAATGGCAGTACCCGCGATGGCACAAACAGTCACGATAAGCGCTACCTGTGAAGTATGGGATGGTAACGGTTTAGTTACCATATCCTACGATGCCAATGGTGCGCCGGACCCGTGCGAGATTCGTGCATTCGCTCTGGATATCACCGTCGATAATGATGGTGTTATCGAAGATGCATGGAACGAATCCGACGATTACTGGGTTTTCCCCGGTACCTACGATGACGACTGGTCGGTAGTGGCTCCGAGTGACGACCCGGGAGCACTGGGTGGCCTCGGAACAGGTGGTATCACCACAGAGCAGGGTTCGCTTTTTGCCGAAGGCGAGAAGGAACCGAACGATACCGGTGATTTGTTGCAGTTCACCGTTAGCGGCGAAGGGACAATCTGTGTTTCCATTGCTGCGAATACAACGCGAGCCGGTGTAGTAAACAGAGCCAACCCCGGAACACCTCCCGATATTACCTTTAAGGGCTGCTGCGTTGAGCTCGTTGGTGCTGCTTGTGGCAACCTGACCCCGGAACAAACGGAGACCTGGGAAGGCTGGGGTGCTCCAGCGCCTCAAAACTGGTGTGGACTGTGCTGGAGGTGCGGCGATGTCAACGTCGACGGATTTGTGACATTTGGCGATGTTGTTGCTACGTTTAACTACTTCAAAGACAGCACCAGTAACGGCGAAGGCGACGTCAATATGGACGGGTTTGAGACATTCGGTGATGTTATCGAAGCCTTCAACTTGTTCAAGTCAGGACAGGGCTGTACGCCTGCGTATTGCCAGTAGAGTAATGTAATGTAAGAGTTGTTTTTTTGAAAGAAGGAGGATATAATGAAAAAGATTATATCGTTATTAATGATTTTGAGCTTAGCGACGGTCGCTAATGCATCATTGTTCGAGATTAGTGTTAATGGAGAAATAGCTGGGGATGAAATTACAATAGCACCTTCAGATTACATAGACCTGGATGTTTACTTTGGCGGCGTCCAGTATATGGGCGGTGATTTAGTCCTTCAACTCAGTAACGCTCAGGCAGAGTTGATTCCTCAAGATTTTACACACATCACCCCTGTTCCGACTGACGTTGCTCCAGGTCCGGGTGAGTATATAATGGACGTGGCCTGGGAAGGTCCTTGGCAGTTGATTGACGCGACTAAAGACTGGGCGCTCTTCAGCGGTGGAAACGTGACAAACAACACTATGGGGCCTTACACCTTGCTGGATAACATCGTATTACACTGTCTTGAAGCAACTGATGTAATTCTCGAGCTGGTTGCTTTCTCTGACCAAGTGTACCTGGATGATACCACCGAGGAGATGACCATGATCCCCGGCCATGGGCAGGGTACTATACTCGACAGACTTACCATTCACCAGATACCCGAGCCGGCAACGATTGCGCTGCTCGGTCTTGGCGGTCTGTTCCTGCGTCGTCGTCGTAAATAAGACGAAGTAAGACCAGGAAGCAGAACCTTATTTACAAAAAGAGGCAAGCCAAAATGGCTTGCCTCTTTTGTTATTGTATGTTATCAGCAGATCGTGAGGTGATTCGGCAGGGCCTCCGGAAGCCGTTCATAACGGTTTTACTGTTTTGATACCGGCGACTTGACAGCGGCAGTTACCAGTCGGGCCCCTGAGGGGATTCCAGGATGTGTGCCGGCACCGCCGGAGCCTGCCGGTTGTTACCCATTGGCGAACGATAAAGATAAATCAACAGGGATTTTGCATCTAACGTTATATCGGCTTACAGCACGACCGCTGCCGTGTTTGACGGGACGCTCTCGCCGCCGACATTAACAATCATTGGCATATTCAAACAGATTTGTTATGTTGTTGAAAATGAGGCTCCGCAGCGTAGCTGAGCAAGGTAATAATGGGGAAATCCCGTTGAAACGTAACAACAAGTGTAAAATTAGCGTGATTATCAAGAGGTGAAAAATTCAACAAATGGCTCAACCAACTTTTAAAAATAAAACTGCTGTCCGCTGGATTATGGCAATTTATTTTTGTTCAGGAATATGCTCGTTAATTGATGAAGTTGTATGGGTACGTCTGCTTAAGTTGACCCTTGGCAATACTGTTTATGCATCGGCTATCGTCGTGTCGATGTTTATGGGAGGACTTGCCCTGGGTTCATTTATTATGGCCCGATATTCCGACCAGATTAAAAAACCGTTACGTATCTATGCTATATTAGAATTGTGCGCAACAATATCTGCGCTGTTAGTCCCGTTGATTTTACATTTTACTGACGAAGGATATAGATGGTTTTACTTAAAATATCAAATGTCTCCCGTAGCCGTCATCCTCGCCCAGATAATTATATCTGCTCTTATCCTACTTGCCCCAGCTATGGTGATGGGCAGTACTTTACCGCTTTTAGGAAGATATGTTACTAATATGGAGAAACAGGTTGGCCGTTTCGTCGGTAAACTATATTACCTGAACATGTTAGGTGCTGCCTTAGGCTGCTTTTTAGCCGGCTTTGTTTTAATAAAAAATCTCGGAGTTATGGGGGCCTTGTACATAGCAGCAGGTATTAACCTCATAGTAGCCATTGGCGGATGGATACTTTCTCGAAAAAGCGATACTGCCGAGGCATCTGAAGTCAAAAAGACACCCGCTATAATCACCTCAGAAGTCAAATCTACAAAAAATTATATATTGGCAGCAGCCTTCTTCTGCAGCGGTTTAATCAGTATAGGATATGAAATGCTCTGGATGCGAAGCATATCAATCCCGGTAGGCGGCTATACTTACGTGTTTTCTGCGGTTTTGACTGTTTACCTGCTGGGTAATATTATTGGTGCTGCAATCGGCAGCTTGTTATCAAAAAGATTAAGACAACCGGCAGTAGGATTCGGCCTTAGCCTCAGCTTTTTAGGTTTCTTCGGAATCCTCTACATTCCCTGGTTCAGTCAATGTTTCCTTAAAATCATCCCTTATAACATTTATCCGATGTTTAAGGGATGGTTCGATACACCGGGTATTATTGACCGGGTTATACCGCTCGTAAGTAGTCTTCTTTTATTCCTTATTCCAACGATTATGATGGGAATTGGCTTTCCCCTGGCTTTGCAGGCATGGGTTAATGTAAAACATAAGATTGGCCAAACCACTGGTTTTGTCTATGGTATCAATACAATAGGAGCTGTTTTTGGCGGTTTGGTTACCACTTTCGTGCTGATACCTTTACTTGGTACCCATGGAGCGGTCATTCTGCTGGGCTTGCTTGGTATATGTCTCGGAGGAGCAATGATTCAGACATTTCTCGGCAAAGTCAGGCTCAGAAGGCATGTCGTATTCGCAATTATATCGATCGGATTTATCATACCATCATTTCTTACACCCTCAGAACTATTCAAGAAAAATATGGTGGTTGCACTGAAAACACGTCCGCTTGCAATTCTGGCTATCGAGGAAGGTACAACAAGTACCGTCGCAGTCCATAGGGAAAGTTCGGGGTATCTGACATTAAGTTCCGAAGGCGTCGCAATCGCAGGAGACGGCAAACTAAGAGTCCCCCAGAAAACCTTAGGCCATTTGGGACCTCTGTTGAATAAAGATGCTAAAACCGTCCTGGCAATAGGATTTGGTTCGGGTGAAACAACCGCATGTTTATCGCAACATGATCTAGAGAGGATCGAATGTGTTGAGATATCTGAGGAAGTTGTCCGGATGGCTCTGAGCTATTTTGAGCATATCAACCTTGGGGAACAATTAGAGCAAAAAGTCAATATGAAGTATATGGACGGTAAAAACTTCCTGCATCTGACAGACAAGCGTTATGATATCATCATTAACGGTGCCGACGCACCCCTGCACTCCGGAAGTTCGCAAATGTTCTGTAAAGAACATTTTATGGCCGCCCGGGAGCACTTAAATACGAATGGTTTATTTATAACCAAAGCTCATATAGGTGACCTGTCAAAAGAAATATTCGACAGCATTCTCGGCACCTTCACAGATGTCTATCCTTACACAACAGCATGGTTTCCAATAACAAGGCCGTATACTTTTTTCTATCTCATAGGTTCAAGTGAACCGCAAAAATTTTCCGTTAGTCATATCGACAACGAGCTTGAACGGGCGAACATAAAAGAAAGTGCTTCTTATATGAACTTCCACAGCAGCGTTGATATCTTAAATGGTTATATTGGCGATGAGAATGATATCCGCAGATATCTCGGCAAGTATCATACCAACAGCAATTATACTCCCTATGTCGAATTCGCTTATCGCGATAGCTTGGAGAAATGGCCGGATCTTTTCGCTCAATTTATCGAAAAAACAAGACGGAACTCTATTTACGGCCATATTGATTGGACAGGAGTATCCGAAGAAAAACAAAAGAAATGGAAGCAGCAATACCAATCGGCATACAATGTCTCAACTTATATTTTGAAATCACATGCTGAGCGGGACATCATGACCGTTCTGCAGAATTGCAAAGACGGTCTGCTCTCAAAGCCGGGGCATGCTCCCCTTCTTTTCCAGGAAACGCAAGCCCTGCGACGATTGCAAAAAGACATTCTCAGCAATCAGACAAATATTCACCAGATTTCGGCAGACATCAATGCTAAACTTGCAAACTACCCGCAGTGGGGAGCAGCGTGGCTTATGCAGTCATGGGCGTATCAGAGGACAGCTGATTCTGACAAGGCCCTACAGGCTGCCCGACAGGCTGTAAAGTACGCTCCGAATCAGGTCATGGCACAGATTGATTTGGCATCGATGTACCAGCGTTCAGGCAAGACAAAAGAGGCTGTAAAGCACTACCGTTTGGCTGCAGAAATCAATCCAAACCTAGCACAGGTACATTTTAACCTGGCCAATATCCACTATCGAAACAAAGAAGTTAACCTGGCAATGGAGCACTACAGACAGGCTGTCAGGATTATGCCTCACGTTCCCGACTACCATTATAATCTCGCGGCCGTTTCGCTTAAGAGTGGCCAGACGGAATCCGCCGTTCATCATTTTCGTCAAACGCTGCGGTTCAATCCTAAGCATTTCATTGCCATGAATAACCTGGCCTGGATTTGGGCAACCCACCCTGAAACAGTGCATCGTAACGGTCCGGAGGCTGTTCGCCTTGCCTTGCATATCTGTAAAGAAACAGATTTTAAACAACCCGTCTTTCTTGATACTCTTTCAGCAGCATACGCCCAGAACGGAAGGTTTAATAAAGCCATAGAAAACGCCGAAAAGGCCCTTGAACTGGCAATGTCTTCGGGAAGACATGATATAGCTGAAAATATTCGTAACCGTTTACAATTGTATAGGGCCGGACAACCTTATCGGGAAAAATTGTAAATCATTCTAAAGTCCCCATAGATTGATATTACATAAAAACTACTATAAAGCACACCAAAACACATATAACAGAACTTAGCCGTAAAGTAAATTGACTTAGCCGTTAAGCAAATCACCTTGGTGAAAAAACCAGCTTTTTTTACTGCGCTTTGCCCGCCGCTTTTTTTGCTTGATTTTCTTACAATATCCTTTAAAGTATTTACCATTTGATCTCCAGTAAGGATTAAGGTTATGAAAAAGATATTCCTTGTGATGGCTTTTTCCTTCTTGCTGTTTGTTTGTGGATGCTCCGATAAATCAAAAGAGCAGGACAGTTCCGGTGATCAGTCTCAAACGGACGAAACGGCAGCGCCTGCTGATATTGAAACCGCTGAAGAGCCCAATGGATTTCCAGAATCCCTCGTCGGCACCTGGATAGCAAACAAAAGCAGTTGGGAATTTGTCTTTGAGCCGGACGGTATGATATCGTCGGCGGTCATTGATTATGGGAAAGTTCGTGTTGATCCCAGGCAAAGGGTTACAGAGGCTGTGTTTAGATATGGAAAGGGAGTATATCAGATGGGGGAATGTGAAGTGGATTACTCAGAAAGCAGTAATGAGCTTGCCGTCGTCATAGCTGTTGACTCCTTTCGTATAGACAGACCTGATGTCAATATGGTAATGGAAGGAAGCAGTGAAGACTGGTTTACCGGTTCTGTCTCAGATGACCATAAAAGCTGGACCGCACGGTGGTTTTCCTTCCCGAGGATTTCTGTTAACAGGCTGGAAGATGGTAAAGGAGAAACTCTCGAACTGGAAATCGACCCCAACGATATCCCACCAGTAAATCTCATTTTCAGAAAAAAGCAATAACCGCTTTGACCAATACTACTGTCAGTTATCATAATATGTTACGCTTTCGCTGCCGACATTGACGGCTTTGAACAGGTATTCTAATTGCTGGCCGCGAGACTGGTCTATGAATGAGGCTTCGCTCTCTATTGCGATGCTGACCTGCGACCACGAGCCGAATTCACCGCCGCCTGGGGGCTGCTCGTGCCATTCGATAACATAGGTTCTTACCTTACCGCCTGTACCTCTGGCAGGCGCCTTCAAGTCGAGAAACGGTATGCCCAACCCATGACTGACTGGGTCGAGACAAAGTGAACTGACTTAACCGTAAAGTAAATTAACTTAGGCGTTATTTCAATTGACTTGCCTGAATTTTATGGATGTATGCTTTCAAGTATGTGCTGGTAGTCCATTTTTTTTAATTATTTCTTACCGGATTGAATAAGTTGTGGCACATTGAGATTTGTGGGAGTATGGGCTTTGGTGTTCTGAGATGTGGACAGAGTACGTTTAAATTTACTAATAAATGTTTGTTGTTTACTACGGGCTCCGGTTTGACAATACAGGCGTAAAGAATTTACGAAACTTTTACTTTAATGATTTGCCGGTATTCGTATTATACGCTTATAGTTTTAGCTTTTCATCACCCTCCTCCGAAGCCAGTTGGGACCTGTCCCGGCTGGCTTTTTTTTATGCAGTTTTCAATTGGAGGATGAATTTGGCTTTACGAATTGTAAAATTATGGGTAGCAGAAAAGGAACGAAGGGCTTCGATAACATGCAACAAAGGCTGTAAAAATATGCTGCAATATCTTATCGAAGCAATAGCGAGAAGACATAAATGTCGAGCAGGCATTGCAAACGGTTTATTCAATTACATAAATATTTTTCTTTTTGCACATATCCTTGAGGACTTTCGGCCAGACGGTAGCGGAGACTTCGCCGATGTGCGCCTTTTTCAAGAGCAGCATAAAGGTCCGTGACTGGCCTATGCCGCCGCCGATGCTAAGCGGAATCTCGCCGTTTATGATTGCCTGATGATAAGGGTGCTTTAAGAAATCAAGCTGGCTGGAAAGCTCAAGCTGTTTTTTCAGCGTCTCTGCATTGACCCGGATGCCCATAGAGGTCAGCTCGTGTCTGCGTTTGGTAACCGGATTCCAGACGAGGATGTCGCCGTTAAGCCCGTGCGTCTCTTTGCCGGTCTCGGCGGATGTATCGGTAACCCAGTCGTCGTAATCAGCAGCCCTCATCTCGTGCGGGTATCCATCCTTTAAGACCCAGCCGATGCCGTAAATGAACATTGCGCCGAGCTCCTTTGCAATTTCAGTCTCACGGTCTTTTCGCGGCAGGTCTGGGTATTTTTCGAGCATCTCTTCTGCGTGTATAAAGGTAAGCTTTTCCGGCAGGTCGGGATATTTGTCGTTTTTTAGCTGAGGGAAAAGCTCCTGGATGTGCTGTTCTGCGCCTTTCAAAACCAGCCAGAGTTTTTCGACTACCTCTCGCAGAAATTTCAGGTTGCGCTGCTCTTCGGTTATTGCAAGCTCCCAATCCCACTGGTCGACGTATGCGGAGTGGTCGTGGTCGAGGAAATAGTCCTTGCGGACGGCTTTCATATCTGTCAGAAGACCCTCGCCTGTCTCCATATCGAACTGCTTCAGCGCTATTCGTTTCCACTTGGTCGCTGCCTGGACGACCTGAGCATCAATTGGGTTTTTGTCGCGGTCGTTTGAGATGTGAAACTGTATAGGAGTGCGTGCGCCGTCGCGGTCGAGCAGGTCGTTGATGCCGCTCTCAACGTCTACGATGAGAGGGACGGTAACGCGGATGAGGTTGAGCTGTTTGCATAGATTCTGCTCGATGTAGTCTTTTACGGCATACGTTGCGAGCTGGGTTTCTTTGGGACTCAGCAGTGAGCTGTAATCAGCCGGCAGTATCTTCTCTAATTCATTATAGTCTCCGATACCAGGTCCTGCGAGGTCAGCTTTTTTATCCGCCATATTTTTCTCCTGACAATTTTAATATTTCATTCCTGAATAATCTTGTGAACTGCGATTTGGGGAAAATTATAATGTAATTATTTCTGATTTTCAAGGTTCTTTTCTCAGCCAAGTGACAAATTTAGCCAGGCCTGTCTGGATGTCTGTGGAAGGATTATAGCCGAGTTCGTGGACGGCTTTGGTAACATCTGCATAGGTTTTTTCAACGTCACCGGGCTGTCTGGGCACATTTTCTTTCACAGCTTTTTTGCCGAGCGCTTTTTCAAGTTCTGTTATCAGCTCGTTTACAGAAATAGTTTTTGATTCACCGAAGTTATAGATATGGTAGCCGGCACATTTATCGATTGCAGCGACTGTACCGTCGATAATGTCATCGATATAAGTAAAGTCACGCATCATCGAGCCGTCGCCGTAGACGGGTACGGCCTTACCCTGCTCGATTAGTTTTGCGAATTTGTGTATGGCCAGGTCGGGCCTTTGCCTTGGGCCGTAGACGGTGAAATAACGCAGGCACGTTACATCGATTCCACAAAGATGGTGGTACGTACGGCAAAGCAGCTCGCATGCCTTTTTGGTGGCTGCATAAGGCGAAATGGGAAAATCTACATTGTCATCTTCGGCAAAGGGGACTTTCTTGTTGTTGCCATAGACAGACGAGCTTGAGCCGAAGATGAATTTTTTTAAGCTGTATTTTTTTGCGGCTTCGAGCAGGGTAAGGGTTCCGTTGATGTTGACGTCAGCATAAAGTGCGGGTTGTTCGATTGAGGGTCGGACACCTGCTCTTGCGGCCAGATGCACAATGCAATCAACGCCGGCACTAATGACCTTCTCGCAGGCGGCACTGTCGCGGATGTCTGCTTCGATGAGTTTGAAGTTTTTATCTTCAAGAAAAGTTTCTATATTACGACGTTTGACTTTCGGGTCGTAGAAATCATCAAAGTTGTCGAGGCCGATTGCGTGATGACCTTCGCTTAAAAGCCGTTCGGTTAAGTGCGAGCCGATAAAACCGGCAGCGCCTGTTATCAATATTTTCATAAGCAGTCCTTATGCAGAAAAGATAATAGTGGCGCCGATAGCCAGTACGATTAGGGCAATGAGCCGCAGGAGCAAATCCGGCTGCTTCTGGTACCATTCGAGGATAGCTTTTAGTTTTTCGATTTTCATTATAAATATTATCAGGCCTGCAATGAGAATGATGACGCCGAGGATGCCAATTACCCAGGGAAATTTACATTCGCGGGCGGTAAGTAAAAAGAAGACCGCAAGAACAAGGCGAAGCAATCCTGCAAAATAGAGTCTCTTTCTTTTTTTGAAGAATTCAATCAACCGTTTGAGGATACCGGGTCTCAGCAGGTACACAATCGCCATGATTACGAAAATAATACCGACAATTTTTACGGCAATAACCATTTTATTACTCCTTTCTTTTGCTAAGCGTCCGGCAGGATAGATTTTCTACCTATGCTGTGATATTCGATACCCGCTTTTTTTACAATCTCGAGGTCGAAGAGATTTCTTCCGTCGAAGATAAGAGGTTTTTTTAGTAACTCTGCGATTGTTTTAAAATCGGGATTACGAAACTCCTGCCAGTCTGTCAGAATTACGAGAGCATCGGCGTCTTTGAGGACATCATAACCGTCTTGTTCGATTACAATTTTACCTTCGAATTCTTTTTCTGCAGCGGCTGCGGCTTTCGGGTCATAGCTTTTTATTTTAAAGCCGGCTTCGAGAAACTTCTTAACACAGTAAACAGCCGGCGATTCTCGGATGTCGTCGGTTTTGGCTTTGAATGCAAGTCCCCAGATAGCAAGAGTCGTCTGCTTCTGTCGGTCGGCAAAATAATCGATGACGCGTTGTGCAAATCTCTCGTGTGAATTTAAGTTTACCTGCTGGACCGCTTTTACAATATTCATTTCAATATTTTGCTTTTGGCCCGTGTAGAGCAAAGCCCGGATATCTTTCGGAAAGCAGCTTCCGCCGAAGCCGACACCCGCAAAGAGAAACGCCCTGCCTATTCGTGAGTCACTTCCCAATCCCTGCCTGATTAGCTCGATGTCCGCTCCGGTTTTTTCGCAGAGAGTTGAAATCTCGTTCATAAATGAAATCCTGGTAGCGAGCATCGCATTGGCGGCATACTTTGTCATCTCTGCCGAGGTGGGGTCCATAAAAACCAGGCGGTTGCCTCTTCGCATAAACGGTTGATACAGTTGCTTCATTATTTTGCGGGCTTTAGCGCTGTTTGTGCCGATGATGATTCTTTCGGGGCTCATACAGTCCTCAACAGCGGCGCCTTCTTTGAGGAACTCCGGGTTGCTGACATAGTCGAAGGCGGCGTCAGTCTTGGATTTTATGATGTCGGTTATTTTGTTGTGGGTGCCGACGGGGACGGTGCTTTTTGTAGCGATTATTCGATAGTCTTTGAGGTATTCACCGATTTCTCCGGCGACGGAAAGGATAGCGGATAAATCTGCCGAACCGTCAGAAGCAGACGGTGTTCCGACGGCGAGGAAGATAATCAGTGAATTGTCGAGGCCGTATTTTAGTTCGGTTGTGAACTGTAGGCGGTCGGGTTTTATGTTGTGTTTGACTATTTCCTCCAGGCCCGGCTCGTAAATGGGAATGATTCCTTTTTTGAGACCCGTTACCTTTTCTTTGTCATTATCAACACAAACGACACTGTTGCCCGCCTCTGCCAGGCAGGCGGCAGTAACCAATCCAACATAACCTACACCAACAACGCAAACCTTCATATATTTGTCTCCTGCTGTAAAACTACTTTTTTAATTCGTTCATTTCAGTTTATGTTATAAAGCCGACGAAGGAGCAGCAAGGCGTTCACTCTATCACATCTATTATGTCGGTGTCAATTTCAACGCTTGCCGCCTGTCCGAGCATATCTATCTTCAGCACCAGACGAGCAGTTCCTTTTGCTTCCACCACTATGCCGCGCAGGTTTGCTAAAGGCCCTGCGGTAACCCTGCAAAGCTGGCCCTCTTTTATGTATTTGTGGGGCTGTACAGGGGCTCCGCTTCGAATGGCCTGCTCAATCTGCAGCAGTTCCTTTAAGAATTTTTGCTGGTCTTCGACTTCGATTATATTTGCGAGACGATTTGTCCGCAGGGCACCAAGCCGGTCGTTCTCATCGCCGCAAAAGAACAAATATCCGCTGAACAGCGGCAAAAGCGAGCGGATTTTCCTGCCCCTTTGTCGGCGGATTTTCCAGCACATAGGAAGAAAATAATTCGTCTGTTTTCCAATAAGGTCATTAGCGAGTGCTTTTTCATTTCTGCTTTTCGTATGTGCGACCCACCATAGGCCGGGGAATTCCCGAATCGATTTACCTTCAGGCCAGACAACAGGAGGATTTTGGCTCGCTTTAAGCAATTTAGCCGCCTTGAAAAAGAACTAAAAAAAATATCGATTTACTGCTTTCACGATTATCAGGTTGCTGACCTGTTAGTTTAGCTTAGGTAGAATGAAAAGTCAAAATAAACTATTGATTTCGCAGTTAAAAAGAGCCCCGACCGAATAGGATGCCAAACATTTAGTCCCCGTTTTACCGGCGAGCAAAGCTCTTGTGCCCGTTCTAATGTTTATATTTGTTGGCTTGTTCATCACTGACAAAGCTGCGAATCTTTCTCAACGCCACAGATATATATCTTGAGAAACTTCGTTTATTTACATTCATTTCCCTGGCCGCCTCTGCAACATCCAGACCATACCGATACCGCTGTATAAGCGCATTTCGCTCAGGGGACGGAAGAATATTTTCTGCGAGCATAAATATTTTTTCTATCTCTTCCTACTGGATAAGTACATCCTGAGGTTTCCGTATCTCACTTCCCCTCCTCTGACACTTACCATATTCGTAAAGCCGCTTCTGATTTTTGTCTGTCGACTGAATAGTATCGTAAATGTTACGTTGAATAATTTTATATAGATATGCTTTGGTGTTTCGAACATATGTCGGTATGGGCTTGTGCACGAGAGACAAAAACAGGCTCTGGTAAATATCATCCGCTCTCGAATAGTCGCTTAAATTAACATAGATTGCAGAGCGAATCAGGCCTTCATATTTGTTAAAAATCTCAGTTGCCGACTTTATCTTTTCATCTAATGATGCGTTAGCAGTCATCTCTAACCATTTTGGGAAGAATAAATATTCTAATTTGCAATCTGAGTTACCAAAGAAAAACACTGTTGCCTGTAAACGTCCTTGTCCCCAAAATGGTAATGCCGGCGGAAATGAGCTAACAGTAAAACAAATGTAAAAGTTTGGTTTTGTTGAAAAGACCATAAGTCATTTTGACTGGAGTGAGGGCGACAGTCACTATCACCTCGAGTGCAGTCGAGAGGTCTGTTTTAATAGATTACTCCGCTCCCTTCTCCTTCGGTAAACCTTCGGAGGACTCCGGTCGAAATGACTGAGAGAAGTTTTTTCTCAAAAGCGCAAAAAATTAATTATAATTGGTATAAGTGCTGAAGCGTATGAGCCAGGGAGATTGTGAAACTCTATGGTTAAATCATCCAAAGCGAGACTCTTCTGTAAAGAGATGCATACAACAAACATGCAATCTTAAACGGCATTTTGATAAGCACAAAAATATTGCCCACAAGCTGCAAGCTAAACGTAGATAGGTCAACATTTTCTTACGTAAGCTTACAACCTACCGGCCTTTTGAAAAAGGCCGGTAGACTTCTTAGCTGGTCTATTATATTTCGGCTTTAACAAAAGCTGTAAACTGTATCAGCAAGGATGGAAAACAAAGTATTACTTTATGCAACTGCCTTCTTTCTGTAAAACAGGTACATAATAATGCTCAAAGCAATCAAGCCAACAAGCCCGTTCTCACCTAATGTACCGAGTAATGCGGTAAGATTGCCAACAACTCCACCAAAGAAAAGAACCTGCGGACCAAAAAGTATTTCTACCGCAATCCCAATAGCAATCAACAGTAGGGTAATTTCTGTAATTTCTCCTAACCATTTTTTAATTTCTTCCAAAAAATGCATAAGCAATTCTCCTATATTAAATATTAAAGAAAAATAAAATGATACATACACCGGCATTTAATTCGGCTTATCTTTTAAGATTACTTTAAAGTTTGTCCAAAAAAGAATAAGGCATACTGCTGGGAAATATCTATGTTCCTGAAGGTATTAAGTAAAAGAATGGCAAAACACCCTTTTCAGTATTAAAACAGCAGCTTATCAGATGTGAGATGGGCGTTAATAGCTTATTTTAGCTTATGTGTAAAAGT
>JBHPEQ010000035.1:0-23957 GCA_042576845.1 Planctomycetota bacterium | reverse complement strand
GGCTTGCACATGACCAGGACTTTGACATCAATCCTGTGGCGCCATCTGATGCCAATCTGACGCTCAAATACACCTTCGATTCCGACCTTACTGACTCATCCGGAAATGCTTATCACGGTGTTGCCGTTAACGACGTTAGCGTCCATGACGGTATGCTGACAATAGTAAATGAGGATACGTGGTGGACCTGGACAGTGCCGAATGATATGAACGCGGTTCAGGTAGGCGGCGACTTCAATTCATTCGATGTATTCTCCAATTCCTACACTCTCATGATGAAAGTCCGCGACCATGAAGACAGAAGTCAGAATAGCTACGACTATGTCCATCCCGTTATGTATGCAGCTTTGACTGGGACAGACGGACACCTCTGTCAATCCGAGATAACGTGGTATCAGTCTTATGAACTGCTGGGTGATTGGGGCGTGGGCGCAGACCATGCCTGTATAGCTGGTAACACCGAATATGCTAATGTTGCTGATGCTAATTGGCACACCATTGTGTTTACTTATAACGCTGACAGCGGATACCACAGTTGCTTTGTAGACGGCTACGGTTCCGGCGGCGGCTTCGAACCATGGGGCAGCGATCTATGGTTTGACAACGACTTAGCTCCCGACAGACCCTGGAATACCCTAATCGGTGGTACATGGGGTGGTTTCCCGATGGACGAAGAAGGAACTTCGTTGATGACGGGCGACGTTAATGAGTTCTGCATCTACGACTATGTTGTCTCGACTGAAGAAGCTATGTATCTGGCCACAGGCAGCACAGACCCGATACCCGTAGAAATACCGGTGGATGAGGATGCCAACCTCTATGCAGAGGGCTTCCCCAACGATGAGATTGACTTCAGGGATTATGCCATACTGGCGGACCACTGGATGGAAGAAGAGCTGTGGCCGTAAAAGGCGGTAGACAATGCTGATTTACATCAGCTCTAATTAACATCAATCCGGGGCCTATGCATTTCGCATAGGCCCCGGCTGTTTTGTTGGTGATTTGAATTTGCCTGCCCCGCACGAATTGAGTGTGAACTCAAGCCTAATTGGTGCGGGGTTATTTGCTACGGGGAATCAAATTTGTGGTTAAAAACTACAAAAAACTGCAAAAAACGCTCATTTTTGGTCAATTTCGTTCACTTTTCGCGCATTTTTGCTTTTTGCCTTTTGATTTTACTATCAGACTACCAGCTGCTGTAAATTCAGAGCATAGGGAGATATTAGTGTTTTTGGGCTTGACAGCCAGCATTAGTTTTAATATAGTGTCGGCGTAAATAGACCGTAAAATCGCTGTCGAATATGTTTTCGGTAGAAGGACGGATCATGAAGATAGCGCTACCATTTATTCTACTTGCTACGTTATTCGTTGGTTGTCATGGTGTATCTCGACAACAATCCAATTCTGGCGAACAGCCCTCAACGGAATCCGTCGAGAGCAAGATGTCGCAGGCCGCTGAAGTCAACAAGGTAGAGCCATTGGAGCCTGATGTGGTTTTCCCACACATCAAGCCGGTGTACACAAAATCCAATCTTTGGTGCATCGAAGGTTACTGCAGGCAACGTGGTATTCGGCAACTTGACAGAGACTGCGTCCGCCTTTTTTGCCAACCTATGGGGTTTGTTGCCGAAGCAATCGAGATTGACCTGAGAAATCGACAACTGACCGTGTATCCCGGGACTCATAGCAAGAAAGAGACATTGCAGACGCCACTTGATGAAGGACAGATTGCAGAGATCAGAGCACTGGTGACCTCTGACAAGTTCAAAGAAATCCCCAGAGAGAACAAGAAATTCGGATTTGATGGCCATTTCTACTTGGTGGAGGCGTCGACCGACAACGTATACTTCTGGAAGCTGCACTGGTCTCCAGAAGACAAAGAATTTATGAAGGTTGTTGGTCATATCCGATCTTTGGCAAGAAAGTAAAACGCCGGGCCAGCGATGAAATGGTCGACCAAACGCGCAGGGGGGTAAAAACAAAAATCAGATTTTTTGAAAATTTTTATCTCCTTATCACACAAGCACTTACAAATTTCGCCACCCAAAAAATTCACGAATTATCGACCAAACGCGCAAGTTCGTCCTAATTATAGAGGGGCGCGTTTTTTTTAAACCGCCCTAAGAAGCGAATCATAAGCAAAGTGAATCATGAATTTAGGAAAACTTATAATGATTGCAGAAGCACAAATCCTCACTATCCTCATTGTCCTACACGCTCTACGCTATACGAAATACGAAAGGTTTCGTACGAAAGTATTCACCTTTTATGCAAAACGAACCCAAATTCTGAAAAAGTCAAATGAACCTAAATAAAGTATTAACAAAGGAATTATGTAAAATGGACACTTGGTGAACGTGAGAAAAACAAAGCCAAAACAAAGCCAAACAAAGCCAATTTCAAAAAAGCCAAAATAAACGTAAGTTTATATATAACAAGGGATTATGAAAATAAACGGCGATTTCAGACTAACGAAAACAAACCCAAAACAAACCCAATTTCAAACCCTGAGGATACTGCGACATTGGCTGACCGAGATCGGAATGGTATATTTGTGCAAACATTTTGAAGTGAAAATTCTGGTAATAAATGTTTCATTTCGGTTGTAAAATCATATAATACTACGCCTGCGTTTATCTTTAAAGATGCTTTATAGATGAGACCGAATTTCAAAAAAACAAATAATGATGTTGAGCTTTACAGGCAATTTTGTGCAGGCGAGGAAGATGCGTTCCGCACACTCATAAGCCGTTACAGAAACAGTCTTTATATGTTTTTGTCGCGGTTTCTGAATCGCAGAGATTTGGTGGAAGATGTTTTTCAGGAAACATTCCTTCAGCTTTATCTAAGCAGGGAAAGCTTTGATACCAGCCGGAGTTTGCGTCCCTGGCTTTTTACCATTGCAGCTAATAAAGCAAAGGATACTCTTCGCAAACAGCAAAGGAAATTAACAATTCCTATCGGAACAATATCGGACTCAGAAGAAATGTCGTTAAACGACGTATTGAATGTTTTAAGCTACGATAAGACAACCCCTTACGACAATCTTGAAAAAGATGAACTTTCCAGGCAGGTTAGAAAGATTATAGTAAATATGCCGGAAAATCTTCGAGAAATTTTGATTTTGTCCTATTTTAATAAATTTTCCTACAAACAAATGGCCCAGATACTCAGTATACCTATCGGTACAGTCAAAAGCCGTTTACATACGGCTGTTGGTCGTTTTTGTAAGGAATGGAAGTCTGTAAGCGGGAGTGAAAGGGAACAATGAACCCGTTAAACGATGAACAAAAGCAGCTCGTTTTTGATTTCTGCATAGGTTTAACTACCGAAAAACAAACATCTGAAGCGGAAGAATTAATATCCAGCAATAAAATAGCTGCTAAAATTTACTCCGAACTCAAATCAGCTTTGGAGCCGCTCGATAAACTTCAGGTTGAGTCCTGTCCGGACGATTTGTCAGAGAAAACCGTTATGCTTTTGGAGGAGGAGGCCCAGGCAGGTCAGGGGCGGCTCGAAGAACTCCTTTTAGCCGAGGAAACAAGAGAAGTCCGGGTGAAGAATCCATTTTGGCGGAATGCAGGTAAATTGCTTGCCACTGCGGCAGTGATTTTGTTTTTTTCTTTGCTTTTTATCCCTTCCACGAATTATTTGCGCCAAAAATCCTGGCAGCAGAAATGCAAGATGCAACTTAGCAACATCTTCAGAGGTTTAGATAATTATATGTCAGAGAATAACGGAAGACTTCCTGCTATTGCAACATTTGCTGGACAACCCTGGTGGAAGGTAGGAGACCAGGGTAATGAAAATTACTCCAATACACGTCGTTTGTGGCTTCTTGTTAAGAACGATTACGTCCAGTACAAAAACTTTGCATGTCCCGGCAATAAGAATAGCCGGGCACTGAACTATGTAATTTCCGGACTTGACAAACACTATGATTTTCCTACCCGGGACCATATAACCTACAGCCTGCGAATAAGTTGTCCGGCTACAAAAATACAACAGACCTCAGGGGACCATGCCTTGATTGCAGATTTGAATCCGCTTTTTGAAGAGCTTCCTGAGGATTACTCCGGGCAGCTAAAACGCAAGTTAACCGACCAACTCGCCAAACGTAACAGCATTAACCATAACAGGCGTGGACAAAATGTGCTGTTTTGTAATGGCGCTGTTAAATTCATCAAAACACGCCATACGAATATCACCGAAGATGACATATTTACACTTCGCGACACTGAGATTTATACAGGTGTCGAAGTTCCGAGTAGTGAAGAGGACGCATTTCTGGCACCGTAAAAATCATATATCGTATTTCGTCTTTCGCATATCGTATGCCACTGATTGAACGCAATAAAGCTGGGGGTTATTTTGCAAGTAATTTTGCAGCGTCTTTAGCGAAATAAGTGATAATTATGTCTGCGCCGGCGCGTTTTATAGAGGTGAGGACTTCGAGCATGGCAGCGTTTTTATCGATGAGGCCTTTTTCGGCGGCGGAGTTAATACACATATATTCACCGCTGACATTATATGCGGCTATGGGGACATCGAAGCGTCGGCCGGCCCGGCAGATGATGTCCAGATAAGGCAGAGCGGGTTTTACCATTACGATATCGGCGCCTTCTTCGATATCAAGTTCGATTTCGCGCAATGCCTGGTCGGAATTTGCAGGGTTCATCTGATAAGTTTTTCTGTCTCCGAATGCGGGAGCTGATTCTGCGGCGTCGCGAAACGGGCCGTAAAAGGCGGATGCGAATTTAGCTGCGTATGACATAATAGCAACGTTGTGAAAGTCGTTTTCTTCGAGAGCCCGGCGGATGAATTTGACTCTGCCATCCATCATATCCGAAGGTGCAACTATGTCGGCGCTTGACTGTGCGTGTGAAAGAGCTACTTTTGCCAGCAATTCGCAGGTGGCGTCGTTGTCGATTTTACCATTACGGATTATGCCGCAATGACCATGGTCGGTGTATGCACAAAGGCAAATATCCGTAATAACCAGCAGCTCTGGTGCGGCTTTTTTGATTTCTTTTATAGCCTGCTGGACAGCGCCGTCTTCGGCCCAGGCCTCTGAGCCGGTTTCGTCCTTTTTTCTCGGCAGCCCAAAAAGCAATACCGCAGGAATACCGAGAGAAGCAACTTCGGCTGCTTCTTCTGCGACCGTGTCGGGCGAAAAATGGAAGCAGTCAGTCATCGACTTAATCGGCTCTTTTATGCCATCGCCCGGCCGAACAAACAGAGGATAAACAAAATCATCAACACTTATATTTGTTTGACGAACGAGCCGCCGCATAGCGTCGGTTGTTCTTAATCTCCGCATTCTATGTTCGGGAAAAGCCATTTTATCTTACCGTGTTTCTCACATTATTATTGTATGTCTCATTTTCACTTATTTCGACACCGAAGAGCTGACCGACTTTCCTCCTTTATAGTCTTATTTCCTCATTTGTCAAATAGCAGGGGGGTTCGTTGAACCAATTTTTATCAGCAGCATCGACAGTAAGAAATCTGAAATTCCCCCTGCATAAATCGAACCATTTGCAGCTTTTGCATCTTTCGTCGGCGAATTCTGATTTATTGCGCAGTTTGTTCAATACTACATTGTGGGAGTCCTGCCAGATTTGCTTAAAGCTTTTTTGTTTAATATTTCCCAGCGAGTAATTTCGCCAGAACTGGTCGGCGAAGACGCTGCCATCCCAACTGACGCAGCCGATTTTTTCGCCGATTTTGTTACCGCCTGCGTTAAGTAAAAGATTTTTTGCCTGTTCGTAATTTTTACTGTTCCGCGACTTCATTTTTGCCAGCAGAAACGGTCCGTCGCAATGATTTCCTACAGTGAGGACCTCATCCAGAAGGTCTTTGTTTACCGACTCGCTTGTCCTTTCGAGAATAAGGTCCATAACCCGGCGAGTTTCTTCAGTGTCTGGTGTCTGATTGTAAAGGTCTTTTGCCTTTCCCGAGGAGATGAGGTGGTAGAAGCAAATACGACGAACACCCATTGAGGATGCGATGTCAAAAAGGTCAGGTATTTGGCTTAAATTTGCTTTTGTAATTGTAAATCGCAGGCCGATACGCAGATTGGCTTTATGGCAGTTTTCGATGCCTTTCATTGTATCATTGAAAGCGCCTTTAGTTTTTCTGAACTCATCGTGAAACTGCTGAGAGCCGTCGAGAGAAATACCCACGTAAGAAACAGCAAGGTCGGCAAGTCTTTTAGCGGTATCGGACTCTATTAATGTGCCGTTGGTTGAAATGACGCTCCGCAGGCCCAGATGTTCGGCTTCAGCAAGCAGGTCAAATAAATCCTGACGCAAGAGTGGTTCACCGCCGCTGAATAAAAGCGCCGCACAGTTGATTTCTTTAAGCTGTAACAATAAACTTTCGGCCTGTTCGGTTGTCAATTCATCGGCAGCTTTTTGAGAGGTCGAGGAGCTGTAGCAATGCAGGCAGTTTAGATTACATCGAGCAGTGCAGTTGTATACTATGACTGGGCCCGGGGAATTATCCGAGCCGTAACGTAAATCATCAGATTGGCCGGACTGGCCGCAATATAGTTTCGAGACGTTAATCATTTTACAAAGACGAAACAGGTTTATATTTGGGTTATTGTATCATTCCTGAGCTTCTATAGCATCAAGCAGTCCATCGATTGTATATACTTCGGCCTGTAAATCCACGTTAACCGAAAGCTGTTTTAATTGTTCGGATGTAACAGGGCCGATGGAAGCTGTTCTGACGGCACTTGAATTGACCAAATCAACGCTGATTTGTTCGAAGAAACTCCTGGCAGAGGAGGGGCTTGCAAAGGTGAGCCAGTTGATTTGTCCGGTTTTAATTTGTTCAATCAGAGCGGCAGAGTTACTTTGATGGGGAATTATTGTATAAAGCGGGGTGTCCGTGACGTGGGCCTGGGCCATTTTGAGGATTTCGGGCAGTTGCTTAGAAGCCTGCTGTGAGCGCAGGAGCAGAATCTTTTTATCTTTGAGATTTGCGTGAGCGGTAAGCTGTCGAGCAAGCTCTCTGCCTGTAAACCTATCAGGGACAAAAACGGCCTTGATTCCGAATTCAGCGAGTTTTTTAGCTGAACTATCTCCTATGCAGGCGATTTTTGCAGAGCTGAAAACACGTGCGTCTTTGCCAAGCTTGTCAAGGCATTCGAAGAAGATTTCTATGCCGTTGGCGCTTGTAAAGATTATCCAGTCAAAAGTATTAATTTGCGCAAGCGTTTTTAGAAATTCGCTTTTGTCGGTCAGGGGCTGGATTGTTATCGTTGGAAAGCGGATTGGATTTCCGCCTCTTTTTATAATCCCAGCAGCGAAAATGGCGTTGCCGGCTTCGTTTCGAGTAATAACAATATTCCTGCCGAAGAGAGGTTTTTTGGTAAACCAGTCGAGCTTAGGGTCGCCGGCAGCAGCAGGGCCGATTATAATAATCGAGGGCGGCTGGATTTGACCGGTGTCGCGTGCTTCGACGAGTTTGTCAAGTGTTGTTTTGATGACCTTTTGAGTTGGGAGCGTGGCATCTTTTATGGCGACGGCGGGTGTATCCGGCGACAAGCCGTTATTGAGAAACTGTGTCGTGATAAAGTCGAGATTTCCAACGGCCATATATAGAGCAATGGAGCCGTTGAACTTTGCGAGCCAGGGCCAGTCTATATTACTATTTTCTTTGCCTTCAGCTTCTCTGCCGGTAACAAAGACAACCTGGGAGGAGAATCTTCTGTCTGTAAGCGAAATGCCGACATATTCGGCGCCGGCTATGGCAGCAGTGATGCCGGGTACGATTTCGAAATCGATTCCTGCTTCGGATAGTGCAGAAGCTTCTTCTGAACCCCGGCCGAAGATGCCGGGGTCGCCGCCTTTTAGCCGAACAACGATATTACCATCTGTAGCTTTTTGTACGACAAGAGCGTTTATCTGCTTCTGCTTGAAGGAGCCGTGGCCGATTCTTTTAGGTGTGTATATAAGCTCAGCGTCGTGACGAGCGTATTTGAGCAGAGCAGTATTTACGAGCTTATCGTAAATGACATAATCTGCCAGGGAGATGACTTCTGCCCCGCGGACGGTTATCAGGCCGGCATCGCCAGGGCCTGCCCCTACAAGATACACTTTTCCTTTGTTCATATGTTTAGCGTTCATTTGTTTTTAATTCCTCCAGAATTTCTTTTCCGCCTGCATTAAGAAGGTCATTGGCGATTTTTTCGGCAAGTTCGATAGCTTTATCAATCGGGCCTTTAATTTGGCGCTTAATGAAATTCTTACCTTCCAAATCAGCGATAAAAGCGTGAATTTGAATTTCGCCATTTTTAATTTGAGCAAAGGCACCAACGGGTGCGTGGCAACCGCATTGCATTGTAATTAGAACCTGTCTTTCGGCCAAAGTGCTAGTGCGGATTTTTTTGTCATCTATTTCGGCAACGACTTGCGAGGCGGCGTTATCGTCATCCCTTGTCTGGACACACAGAGCGCCCTGGGCGGGTGCGGGGATAAATTGTTCGGGGTCAAAACAAAACGAGATTTTACCGCTAAGGCCGAGTCTTTCTATGCCGGCTCTTGCCAAAATAACGGCATTATATTTGCCTTGGCCAACAAGCTGGATTCGAGTAGTTACATTGCCCCGAACAGGTATGGCTCTAAGGTCTTCTCTTAAATGTTTTATCTGGACCATACGACGCAGGCTGGAAGTGCCTATTGTGGCGGATTTTGGCATCTCGTGTATAGAACGAACCTTCTTGGCCGCTATCAGACAATCCTCAGCAAAAGTCCTGTCGCAAACAGCAGCGATAGTTAAACCTTCGCGTTTTTGCGTAGGCAAATCCTTGAAGCTGTGAACGGCAATTCCGGCCCGGCCGGAAAGCAAACTATCTTCCAGGACAGAGGTAAAAAAACCGCTGCTTTTGAGCTTCCAAAGAAAAGTGCGTCTGTCAAGGTCGCCTTTTGTGGTAACTGTTTTAATCTTGATTTGTATATTCGGGCGCTGTCTTTTTAACGCATTGCTGATTATCTCTGCCTGGGCGAGTGCGAGTTTGCCGCCGCGAGTTGCTAATGTAAAAGATTCCATCGTCAGTCCTGCTCATCTTCCGAAAGGAACATTTTATTAATCAAATCAACGGCGCAGTATTGTTCGTAATTCAATTCTTCTTTGCCTATTTTCAGATAGCTGATAGGACTGTGAAGAACCTTTTTGACGAGCGAGACGGCAAAGAGCTTCAATTTTTCACTATCATCGGAACAGAAATCCTTTGCATAACGCTCGGCTTGGCTTTGGGCAACCTGAGTGCCCTTTTGGGTTAACCGCTTTATCGCCGGAAGAATCGCCAAAGATTCATACCATTGGAAGAAGTCGTCAGCGAATTCTGCAACGAGCCGGCGTGCTTTTGGAATTTCCCTTTTACGGTTGTCTTTGTTTTTGCTTATCTGCTCGGACAAATCGTCAATGTTAAACAGCGAAACACACTCGAACTCTTTGACTTTTTCCTCAACATCTCTGGGCACAGCGATATCCACTATCAATAATGGCTTATCTCTATCAGCTAAAATGTTGCGGACCTGCTGGTATGTTACAATCGGTTCAGCGGCAGAAGTTGAACAAATCAACAAATCCACTTCGGGAAGTTTAGCGGACAGCTCTTCCAAAGAAATAAATTGTCCGGCTTTAAGACGTTCAGAAAGCTCTTTTGCCTTTTCTTTACGTCGGTTAGCTATAATCAATCTGGCCGGGTTTTCTTTCAGCAGATATTTACAGGCAAGTTCTGCATTCTCGCCTGCGCCTATCACGCACACAGCGCAGGAAGGTAAATCAAGTTTTCGTTTTGCAAGCTGAACAGCGGCTAAGCTAATCGAAACGGTCCCGCAACTAATGTCGGTTTTGGTTCGAACGGCCTTGCCGGCACGAAAGGCTGTATGAAACAGCCGATGGAAAACAAATCTGCTGGTTCGGTAATCGGTGGATTCTCTGTAAGCGGTTTTTACCTGTGAAAGAATCTGGTTTTCGCCGGGCATTTGAGAATCAAGGCCGGCCGCAACCTTAAGCAGGTGAGTAACCACATTTTTTCCGGTAATTTCCCGGCTGAACTGTTTCCAGATTTCAAGAGCAGGGGGGCTGATTTCGGCAATAAGCTCATTCAGGAAACCTGCTACATCGAAATCTTTTTTTGCATAACAGTAGAACTCAATTCGATTGCAGGTCTGGAGAATGGCAGCTTCTTTGATGTCCGGTTTAGCGTGTATGCTTTTTAACAGCCGATGCCGCTGATGTTCTGTGAACGCAGCTTTCTCACGCTCTGTTACAGGGCAGTTATGGAAAGTAAGCTTATTAAGAACGAATTTCATAAAGAAATCCCCTGGCAGTCAAAATGAACACCTATCTTTGGCCGGTTAAGAAAATCGGCCCATCTAACAAAAGCTCATCAAATAAAGTTTAAACGAGGCGGTTATGATAATCAAGGCAAAAGCCGGCTCGAAAGGAAGCTGTATCTTCAGCACATTGGGATGGTTAATGTATTGGTTTGACTGAGTATATGCCTGGCAGGTTGTGTTTGTTTTATCGGTATCTTGTGATATCGCTGCTGGGAAGTGCAGAACCGTCGGTAAATCCGCCGATAAAACAGGAAGAAAGATGATGAAATTCGAAGTATCAAAAAAGGTGTTGCAAATATTTATCCTGATACTATAATGTTTTATTCGTATTGAAAGTCGATATATGAAAAACAGATATGGAGTAAAATCCTATGGAGCCGAGTACCGAATGCAAAATTGATTTGTATGCCGCCAATCCGCCGTCAATGGATGAAATCCGGCAGTTCAGTGAGTTTGTCTATTCGAGCGAAGCAAGCCTGATTTCCTTTACCGAACGTGTTGAAGGTAATCTTTCCCGGCGGAGTGAGAAAGCGTCTCTGGCGAACGGAACAGGTCTGTATATCCTTAGAAGAGATGCTGAAGCCGTCGAGAAACTCCAAAAAGCGAATGACTGCAAAGAAAAATTCTTTTACCTTGCTTTTGCTTACAGACGACTGGGCGAATATGAAAAGGCGATTGAGAACCTGCAAAAGAGTCTCGATTTCCAGGCGGATTTATTGACTGTAAGACTTGAAAAAGCAGAAACATACCGCCGGGTGTCAAAATTTGATTCCGCCGCCTCTGAGCTATCACACTGCACAAATTTTGAAAATGTAAGTGCCGATTACCATTTTCAACTTGCCCGACTTAATGAGGCCCAGGGTCTTTATGAAGAGGCGATGGATAATTACGCAACAGCCCTCGAATTATCCGATAACCATCGACAAACCCTTTTCCACCTGGCTTATTGCTGCGACTTAGCCGGCGATGAAGAAGCGGCCATCGATTATTACAAGCAGATCGCATCAACCAGCCCCATTCACACAAGTGCTCTTTTGAATTTGGCGGTGCTGTATGAGGATGCCGGCCGACTTGATAAAGCAACTCAATGCGTCGACAAAATCTTACAATTTCACCCTAATCATCAAAGAGCAATACTGTTCAAGAAAGACATCGAAAGCTCTAAAATAATGTACTATGACGAGGAGAAGGAAGAGAAAATAAATCGCAAAACTCAAATCCTTGAGACGCCGATTTCTGATTTTGAATTGTCGGTACGAAGCAGAAACTGCCTGAGGAAAATGAGCATGAGAACAATCGGCGACCTTTTGAGAACAACGGAAACGGAGCTTTTATCGTATAAAAACTTCGGAGAGACTTCTCTGAAGGAGATTAAGGAAATTCTCACAACGAAGGGGTTGCATCTTGGTATGGCTCTGGAAGAAGAAGAGGATGCTTTACAGGAAGACGATGAGTCTGAGAAAACGAAGGAAGAGCTGGAGATTTTAAAAAATCCTGTTGATGACCTTAATTTATCCGTCCGTGCCCGAAAGTGCCTGGGAAAACTCAATCTTAAAACAATCGGGGACCTGGTACATAAAACCGAAGCGGAACTGCTGGGATGTGAGAATTTCGGCGTTACAAGCTTAAACGAAATCAATAAAGCAATCAATGCTCTGGGGCTGTCTCTGAGAAGTCTGGATTAAAAACTGGTAAATCTTACCGGAGACGTCAGAAGAGCAAATGGCAATCAAAATACCTTAACTGTTGCTATTGATAGTGATTGAGAAATTAGCGGCTAAGTTCATATTTTCTACTATTAAGAATTCGAATATTCACTCTGACAGACTCAAGCATCAGCTGGCCTGCCGAAAAATATGTCTGCAATTAATTTTCAGGATATCGGTACTTTTGGCGGCCCTTATTACTATCTACGGTTGTTCCGAAAGAAAACTGGTAAAACAAACTCCGCAAATGGATGCGGACAGCCGTTTTTGGGTCAGGGTTTTGCTCCTTGACGATGTTAGAGAGTGCACATTAATGGCTGAAACGTCTTTGAATCTTACTGACTTTGCAACAGGGGCGTCACAGGCGGAGTTTCAAAATTCTGATATGCCCTTGAGCGTTACAATATCATCGGGCAAAATCGCTATCAATGGATGCTCTTTCCCAACAAAAAAACTCATTATCACACCGCAAAGCCCCCACATCTTCAATCTGAACGGACAAGATTATCGGGGGAAGTTGAGCTTGATATTGAATGCCGACGGTGAATCTTTAGACGCAGTAAATATGGTTCCGCTTGAACCGTATTTGGCGGGGGTTGTTGGTTCCGAGATGCCGTATTACTGGGAGCCGGAAGCGCTGAAGGTACAGGCGATAGCGGCAAGAACATATTGTCTTTATACCAAAAGGCGTTTCGGGAAAAACCGACACTGGGACGTCACCAAAACTGCAGCTAACCAGGTTTACGGCGGTGTTGGTGCCGAATCTGCTAAAATCTGGAAAGCTGTCAATAAAACGTGGTCTCTGGTATTGGCATCAAAGAGAACCGATAGTATATTCCCTGCTTACTACAGTTCAATCTGCGGCGGACATACCGAAGACAGTCAAAACGTATTTGGAGAGTCTTTCGACTCGCTTGGCGGCGTTTTGTGTCCTTATTGCAAGCAGGTTGCGAAACCAAGATTCTTCTTTTGGCCTATGGTTAAGTTCGACAAAACAAAAGTTACACAAAAACTGCTCCAAAAGTATCCAGCTCTAAAAGAGCTTGGCGAAATCAAAAATATTATTCCCGCCCGGAAAAGTGATTATGGGGAATTTTCACGGCTGACAATGCTCAAGCTCCTTGGTTCTGCCGGAAAAACTGAATTTCTGCGTGCAGAGGATTTACGGCTGACAATCGACCCGACAGGCCGATTAATAAAAAGCGCTATTTGTCAGATAGTAGATATGACGAACAAATGGGCATTTGTTTCAGGTCGCGGTTTTGGCCACGGCGTTGGGATGTGTCAGTGTGGCGCCCAGGCGATGGCACGAAACGGCAAAACAGCCAGGCAAATACTTTTTTATTACTACCCTGATTCGAAAATTATCAATATTTATAAAAACTAAAATGAGCTGCTTCGAAATCTTACAGACAGATAGTAACAGCGAAGCCCGTCGAGGTGTTCTAAAGACACAGCACGGAAAGGTCCAAACGCCGGTTTTTATGCCTGTCGGCACAGCGGGCAGCATAAAGGGTGTCCTTCCACAACAGCTTCAGGAAGTCGGCTCAACGCTTATATTGGCTAACACATACCATTTGCTTTTAAGGCCGGGCGTTGAGGTGGTAGAGAAAATCGGTGGTCTTCATAAATTTATGGCCTGGGAAAAACCCATACTAACCGACAGCGGCGGCTACCAGGTCTTTTCACTCAATTCACTGACTAAAATAGACGACGACGGAGTTGAATTTGCAAGTCACATCGACGGCAAAAAGATATATCTGAACGCAGAAATCGCAACTAAAATCCAGAACCGGCTTGGGGCTGATATTATAATGTGCTTCGATGAGTGCGCAGCCCTTCAGGGTGATGACCAGAAGCTAAAAGAAGTGGTAGAAAGGACTATTAATTGGGCGTCGAGATGTAAAGATGCACATTCAAATCCCCAGCAGCTTCTTTTTGGCATTGTTCAAGGTGGAATAAACCCGGCGCTCAGAGCATATTGTGCCCGGGAACTGGTAAAGCTGGACTTCGACGGGTATGCAATAGGGGGTCTAAGCGTGGGCGAAGGATATGAAAATATGCTCAAGACAGTAAGCCACACAGCTAAACTGCTTCCGAGTGAAAAGGGCCGTTATCTGATGGGTGTCGGGACATCGGCGGATATTATCGCTGCTGTAAAATGCGGTATTGATATGTTCGATTGTGTGCTGCCGACGCGGAACGGGCGAAACGCCTTTGCCTTTACGGAAGAGAGCCCTTTGCGACTTAGGAACAGTCTTTATACCAACGACGAAGGCCCGATTGAAGTCGGCTGCGATTGTTACTGCTGCCGAAATTTCAGCAGGGCAGCGATAAGGCATTTCTTTAATGTCGGTGAAATGCTTGGACCGATATTACTTTCGATACATAATCTGCGCTTTTACCAGAGACTTACAAATGAAATAAGACAAAGAATCGAAAAAGATGAATTCGCCGACTGGGCCGACGAAAAAATAGAAAAATATAAGCGGCTTTATAACTAATGTGTGTCCTTTCCGGGTGTTCGCAGGAAATTCACACTTTTGAAAAATTATCTGTATTTCATTGTTAAATTAGGTTATAAGAATCGTTTTTGAGAATATATTTAGATATTCGTGAAAGGATGGCAATAAATGAATGATATTTGGATATTAGCCCAGGCCCCAGGAGCAGAAAACTCTTCGGGCGTCTCTTCAGAACCCGTAACTATGGAGCAGAGCCAGACGGCTACTCCACCAGACCCAAATGCTGCCGGGGAAAGCGGCGGTCCGAGAGGTTTTGGCCAGATGCAATGGATACTTATCATACTGATGTTTTTAATGATGTACCTTCTGATATTCAGAGGGCCGCGAAAAAAACAGCAGGAACACAAGAAGATGGTCAGTACACTTCAGAAAAATGATAAAGTTCGGACAATAGGCGGAATTATCGGGACTGTCGTGGACATAAAAGACGATGAAATTACTCTGAAGGTCGACGAATCAAATAATACAAAGATTAAAATTACGCCTAGTGCTATAGGAACTAATATTTCGGAAATTGACAAAAAGTAAAGACTCGAGAAAAACAACGAAGGAAAGGACAAGCTTAATACAAGGAAGCGATTATGGAAAAAAATTTGCTTTGGAAGATTATACTGATTTTTATTTTGGTATTAGTCGCCGTCTGGACGTTATTCCCTCCTCAAAAAACTCTAAAGCCGGGAATCGACCTTGCCGGCGGAACAAGTCTTATTTACGAAATCAACGATGAGGGACTTGACGAAGTAAAAAAGCAAAATCTCTCCCAGAAGATGATAAATGTTCTGCGAAGGAGGGTCGACCCGGCAAATGTACAGAATCTTGTGTGGCGACCACAGGGTAATACGCGATTTGAAATACAAATGCCGCTGGCGAACCAGGAAGCTCGTGAGAAAAGATTGATATATGAAAAAGTTCTAACCAACCTGTTCGATAAAAATGTCAGCAAATCCGCAATTATGCGCTCGCTGGCAAAAGCCGGCGAGCAGCGCATTGATTACTTTAATACAATAGCTCAGGGCGACCCGAACAAATCAGCTTTCCTTGAGGAGCTTGCATCATCTTATGACGAACAAAAAGAACTTCGGGACAAAAGAGATGACTTGTCAGAGGAGCTTAGTGCCAAAGAAAGCGAACTTGAATCTGCGGGCTTAAATGTAAACCAGCTTAAGACAAACGCAATTGCGTGGGGTAAACTAAACGAAGAGAAGTTAACTGAGCAACTTCAAAACTTTCTCGGGACCGAAGACAGCAATAGCATACCCATAGTTAGTAAATATGTGAAAACATACGCCGACTGGGCCGAAGTTCTCGAGAAATTGACAAACCCTGAAACCGGTCTAAACATCCGTTATCAGGAGGCACAAAGAAACCTCGACAAATTGAACCTCAGCGAAGACCAGATAAATTTTGTTCTCCAGATGGACCCAGAATCAGCAACTCGCAAAGAAGAAATCGAAAAACTAAAAACCAGCTTCCCCGACCGGATAAAGGAAATTGACGCAGTTATTGCTGCTTATGAACAATATCGGCCGTTCAGCGGCCGGCTCGACGACCCAAAAGACCTGCAGAGAATGCTCAAAGGTGCAGGCGTTCTGGAGTTTAGAATTTTGCCAACTGCAGGACATCCCCAGGTCAACTCAGATGAAATGCAAAGGTATGTTCAGACACTCAAAACAAAAGGGCCAAGATATGCCTCGGACGACAAATATGTATGGTGTCAGATAGAAGATAGCGCGGAATGGATAACTAAAGACGAAAGCGGAACGGACATCATTACGGTCCGGGACGGTCAACAGAGACCGGCTTATGCTGCTGCTTTTGGGGATAAATATTATGTTTTGGCAAGCAATCAGAAAGATGATACGGTGCTCCAAGTTGGCGATACAAGGAGCTGGTCTCTTGTAAACGCCAGACCAACAAGCGACCAAATGGGCAGAAGGGCGATCAGCTTTACACTCGATGCCCGAGGGGGCAAACTATTCGGTAATGTTACTGGGAAGAATATTGACCGGCCGCTGTGTATACTGCTGGACGATATGGCAATATCGGCTCCAAATATCCAGTCAAGGATAACAACAAGCGGAGTAATCACAGGCAGCTTTACACAAACTGAAGTTATCGATATGGTCAACAAGCTCGACGCCGGTTCCCTACCCGCTATGCTTATTGAGCAACCTATTTCGGTTAAAACCATAGGCCCTTCTATTGGTGCGGACAATCGTGACGCGGGCGTTAAGGCCGGTTTAATCGGGCTGATAGTTGTGGTCTTCTGTATGCTCGGCTACTATTTGTTAGCCGGTTCTATCGCCGATATAGCTTTGTTGATGAATATTCTCTTTGTCCTTGCAATAATGGCTTTGCTTCGAGCGACCTTCACGCTGCCGGGTATCGCAGGTATCATATTAACGATTGGTATGAGTGTTGATGCCAACGTTCTGATTTTCGAACGAATCCGGGAAGAGCAACAGAAGGGCTCTTCCCTGAGAATCGCAATAAGAAACGGGTACCAAAGAGCATTCAGAGCTATTTTCGATGCAAACCTGACTACTTTCATCACTGCAGCGATACTTTTCTGGGTAGCTTCGGAAGAAATAAAGGGTTTTGCTATCGTGCTTATGCTCGGTATAGCCTCCAGCATGTTCACCGCTCTGTTTGTAACCAGGGTTGTCTTTGACCTGCTGTTATCATGGCGGGTTATTAAAGACCATCTTGTTATGCTTCGGCTGATACATCAGCCGAAGGTTAACTGGATGGCCAAAAGGCCGGTCTTTTGGTGCCTCTCCGGACTGCTTATGGCAGGGGGGCTGGCGGTTTTCTTTACAAGAAATGACACAGAGAACAACAAATATGATATAGAGTTCACCGGTGGAACAAGTGTACAGATTAACTTAAAACAAGATGCTTATCTTTCAAGACAGGACGTGCAAAACAGAGTTCGGGAAATCGGAAACGAACTCAACAATCCTGCTCTGGCAGCGGCAAACGTTTATAGCATCGGAGAATCCAACGACAAATATGAAATCACAACCACAGAAACGAATAAAACGACCGCCACTGTCAGCTTCGGTCAATCAGAAAATTACACAGTTGAAAACATAGAATCTGCTGTCAAACAAGCTCAGGCCAAACGAGCGGGCACTTTGACTAATCTGCGCATACAAAAATCCGAAGGTAATCCGGTATCATTTGTGATAACAACAAGCCAGATAAACCCTGTACAAGTCAAAAATATTCTAAGTACAGCATTCCCAAATGCGGAAATTTCAGAACCGCAGGTTCAGGAAGTTGTAAACGATGCGATAAAGCAGGCATTTGCAGACGAACTTCAGATTCAGCAGAATCTGCGACCGACAATCACCTCGCAGGAGAAAATCACGCCGGAATTGATAAGTTCCTACCCCGAACTGACAGATTTCTCCGGCGGAATTGAAGTCATCTGTGAAATCCAAAGGCCCGCGACAATTCAGGAAATCGACCGGCGAGTAAAAGACCTGCGATTTAAACCGGATACGCAAGAGCTTACCTGGTACAACTATGAAATCCGCAATTCGGATTTAACAACGGTTCAGGAACCAAATAAGCCGGTAACATCCTTTGCGTATCTTAGCGTTCATCCGGAAGCAGGTCTGCGAGAGCTGAGCGAAGATGAATGGGACCAATTTTCTGGAAACGAGGAAAGGAGAGTTCTTTCTGCTGCACAGCTCGAAGCTTCACTGCCTCGGGTAACGCAGATTGACCCTTCAGTCGGAGCCGAGGCAAAGACTCGTGCGTTGATTGCCATTGTTCTGTCACTGTTTGCAATTGTTGCTTATATCTGGGTTCGCTTCGGAGATGTCCGCTTTGGTTTTGCGGCAATTGCGGCACTGGTGCACGATGTCTGTATCACACTTGGAGTTGTTACGGCGTGCACTTATGTGGCATCAACAAAAATCGGCGAAATCTTCCTTGTCGGAGATTTCAAAATCGACCTGGCGATGATAGCGGCTTTCCTGACACTGATTGGATATTCGCTGAACGATACCATCGTTGTTTTTGACCGTATTCGTGAAAATCGCCGAAAGGGAAGGTTAAACCCGCAGATAATTACCAACAGCATCAATCAAACCATATCGAGAACGATTCTAACCTCGTTTACGACATTCATCGTGGTCCTGATAATGTACATCTTCGGCGGCGAGGGGCTGAGGGGCTTTACCTTTGCAATCGGTCTCGGCATTATTGTAGGAACATATTCATCCATTGCGATTGCAGCACCGACATTGCTGCTGGCTAAAAAAACTCAAAAGACAGAGAAGAAATAGCGTTTTGCGGAACAATTAAGTCAGCTTATCGGTAAGTTCAGATGAAAAAGGATTTTAAAACAGGAATGCTTTTGGGATTGGCCATAACAGCGGTTGCAACCTTCTGGCTTTGCACACGAGAGCGTTTCAGCATCAAATCGCAGCTTCTGGGCTCACAGAAATCTCTTCCATCTGCTCAGCCGGCTGATAATCACCTTCGTTACCAGGCGGCTCTGCCGAACTCTTTTACAGCAGAACAAAAAGCTGTAACGCAAAAAACGATTTCAACAGGGCTGGAAAACAGCTCAAAACAAACACCGACAACGGTTCGTTCCAACAGCAGCACCGACGAGCAGAACACTAAAACACAAACATCCGGAATCCATATCGTAAGCGAAGGTGAGAACCTTTCTTCAATCGCTGAGCGATACTACGGCTCTTCAAATGAATGGTCGAGAATTTTCGAAGCAAACCGCTCACGCCTTAAAAACCCGAACCAATTAAGAGCTGGTATGAGACTTATCATCCCCTAATAACGTACCTACTCTGCTGAGCAAACGTTAGAGCTTCATACGATTGCATAAATTAGGCAGCCCTTGAGGTAAACGGCATAGACGATAGCGATTAGCTAAAGCAATCTTGCTGCTTCGGCATCTACAAGCCAGGTAACCTTGTCCAGAACAGGCCAGAGAAAATGCACAGGATAGCGGACTTCATCCAGTTCACTCGAGAGCACCTCTTTAAGAATACCAGATTTATTTTCCCCGCTGACCAAAACGACCAAATGAGAACCGGCACACAAAACCGGATGTGTTAGAGTAATTCTGTTTAGCTTCTCATCAAGAACATAAACAACACATGCCAAATCTGTAGTGTCAAAATGAGCATAGCTGTCGGTAAACAGAGAACCGACATGGCCGTCTTCACCCATGCCAAGGACAATTAAATCAAATTCAGGAATCTGGTCCTCTGCCAGACCGAAAATCTCTCTAATAATGCTCTCATAACACTCGGCTGCGTATTTAATATCGCTGTGCTCTGTTGGAATTCTATGAATATTTTTCTGTGGTATGTCGACTTCAGGCAAGAAAGTACCGGAAGCCAGTCTGTAATTACTCCATTGTGAATCCAGCGGGACATAACGTTCGTCCACCCAGAACAGATGTATTTTGTCCCAGGGGAGAGCTTTCACTTCAGGACTTTGGCCCAACAGTTCAAAAAATCGTATTGGCGTGTGTCCCCCGGATATGGCTACGAAAAAATTCCCCCTGGATTCTATTGCTTTTTTGGCATCCTCAACAAATACACCGACACTTCGATGGGCAAGATTCTCCAGATCTGAAACAATCTCAAGATTCGCCTTGTAATTAGAAGCTGTTTTCATAATAACACCTTCACCGACTGGCGAAAACAAATCCCTTCGCACTTGAACTAAAAACCTTTGCTCACCCTCCTTAACAGAAATATAAATCAATTTTCAATATTATCCACGTTTTAATGCAAATTGGCCAGAGAAATCTTTTCAAAAAAGAGATTTCCTTACATTGGATTTTGCTAAGTACGGTTTATAAAATATCTTAAAAAATTTAGCGTATTTTCATTTCAAAGCTGTTTTTCCATCTCAATACCGGATTTATCCCCCAGCTGCACACTGAATATCCATTTTTTGACGTCTTCGAGGATCATATATAGTGAAGGGACAAGGAAAAGGGTTATCAAAGTGGCAAACATCACGCCGAAAGCCAGACTGATTGCCATCGGAATAAGAAACCTTGCCTGGAGACTTCGCTCAAGAAGCATAGGGACAAGACCGAAAAAAGTAGTCAGTGTTGTCAGCATAATAGGCCTAAAGCGGCGAGTGGCGCAGTCACGAATTACCTGATAGAGCTTGATTCCACTTTCGCGCTCACGGTTAATGAGGTCAATCATAATAAGAGAGTCATTCACTACCACTCCTGAAAGGGCAACGATACCAAACAAAGAGAGAATACTCAGATTGAATTTAGTCATAAATACAAAGCCCATCAATACATGTCCCCAGACAGCACCCACGATACCAAACGGGATTGCTGACATTACAATCAGCGGCTGGGCATAACTTCGAAATTGAACTGCCAGCAAACCATAAATTGCAAGCATTGCAATCAGGAAATTAGTCTTAAGGCTGCCAAGAGACTCGTTTCGCTCCCTTTCTGCACCACCAAAGCGTTGTTTTAGGCCCTGATATTTCTGCATCAATGGCCCAAGCACATTCGCTACAAGGTCTTTGTTAATCTTTGCGGCGTTGGCAATGTCTTTGTCCACATCGGCAGTAACATTTATAGACCGTCTGCGGTCAACGCGTTTTATGGTCGAGTAACCCTCACCGTATTTGCCTTTTGCGACCGTCTTGAACGGCAGTTCAGTACCATCAGGCAGTCGAATTCGCATATTTTCAACATCTCCCAGACTTCTGCGTTCACTCTGAGGGTACCTGACCATAACGCGAATATCGTCACGCCCCCTTTGAATACGCTGAGCTTCTTCACCATAAAATCCCTGCCTGACCTGCCTTGCGAGGTTGCCAAGTGTAAGAGAAGAGGAATGACCGACATCAGTCAGCTCAAGTTTCATCTCGGTTTTTCCCGTTTCGAAACTATCGGAAATATCCTTTACGCCTGTATATTCACGCAGGATGGATTTTAGCTCCTCTACGGCCGGTAAGAGGACGTCAAAATCATCATGAGATAATTCGATGTTTATGGGTTCACCGACGCTTGCTATCTCCGAGAGAAAAACAAGCGAGGAAACGCCCGGTATTTCACCAACAAGCTGGCGCCAGCGGTTTTTCATATCTTTTGATGATATATTGCCCCTTTCTTCGGCACTAAGCAGTTCGATATTTACCTCGCCGAGATGGGATTCGGCCCTGCTTGCATCCTGCATTTCACCGGGGCCCCCATGTCTGCTCGTGGTGGGAGTATCACCTACGGTTACAGCGATATGTTTCACAATCGAAGGTTTACCTGGACGTTTTTCATCTATCTCCTGGATAACCTGTGAGGCGGCTTGTTCAATGTGAGAGACAATCTGTTGTGTCTGCTTGAAAGGAGTTCCTTGAGGCATTCTCAAAACCGCCAACATATTATCCGCTTCAACCGGGTCAAAGAATGTAAACTCAATATAACCGCCAATAATAAAACCTATGGTTACGAGAAAAATAGCGATGCCGCCTGTCAAGGTGACATAACGCCATTTGACGGCACGATTGACTAAATTTGTAAAGCGTCCATGGATGAAGTTTTTGAGCCTTCTCTCCATCCAGCTATTGAGCTTATTCGTGAAGCGAACGAATATATTGTCTTTCAACTTTTTTTTCCCTGACAGATGAGCAGGCAATATTAGCAGCGCTTCTATCAGAGAAAAGCAAAGCACGCTGACGACAATTATTGGCAGCACACGTAGTATTTTGCCCATTACACCTGTAGTATAGGCCAGAGGAATAAACGCGAACATTGTTGTCAAGACAGCAAGGACAACGGGCATAGCCATCTCTTTTGCCCCTTTTATAGCTGCTTCAATTCGGCTAAGGCCGCGTTCGCGGTATGCAAAGATGTTCTCTCCTATGACGATGGCGTCATCTACAACGATACCAAGTGACATAATAAAAGCGAAAAGAGAAATCATGTTAATGGAAACGTCAAAAACGGGCATGAGCCAAAACGCCCCCAAGAACGATATCGGAATGCCCATCGTTGTCCAGAACGCCAGACGAAGGTTAAGAAACAAAGTCAAACATAAGAATACAAGCATCAAGCCGATATATGCATTTCTCTTAAGAAGATTCATCCTTGATTTGAGTATCATAGAATTATCTTCCCATAAGGCAATCGAAACGCCTTCAGGTAAGGAAGCTTCTGTGTTTTTGATATACTCTTTTACTGTGTCGGCGACATCAAGAGCATCCTGCTCGCCGATTCTGGATACAAAAACATACGAGGCCGGCTTGCCATTGAATTTTGAAGTAAGATTAACGTCAGCAAATTCGTCCTTTACGGCAGCAATGTCAGCCAGCGTTATCTTCGTTCCGTCATCTCTTGCAAGAACAACAATTTTCTCAAACTCAGGGCCATAATATTTTTGACCTTTTGTCCTTACGAGAATCTCACCACCTTCTGTTTTTACAGTTCCCGCAGGAATATCAAGAGAGGATTCTCTGACGGCACGCGCGACCTGGTCAAAGTTCAGGCCGTATCGACGAAGTGTTTTTTCGGATACCTCAATCGAAATCTCGTACGGCCTGACGCCGGCAATGCCAACTTGACTGACGTTCTCCATTCCTGTAAGGTCGTTACGAACCTGAGCTGCCAATATCCGGAGGGTTTTTTCCAACACGTTGCCATAGACAACGACAGTGATAACCGGGTGTTGAGTTTTTATCTCGGCGATAATCGGCCTTTCAGTTTCTTCGGGGAATGTAATGATTCGGCCGACCTCTGCTTTTATATCGTCAAGGACCCGTTGTGTATCGGCATATTCGTAAACCTCGACAACAGTTACACCTGCGCCTTCAGCAGCAGTAGATGTCATTCGCTTGACTCCCTCGATTCCAGCGACAGCCTCCTCCACACGCAAACACACTCCCTCTTCGACATCCGCCGGAGGAGCTCCAAGATATGGCACGGTAATTGTGATAATATCCATACTGAGCTCAGGGAATATTTCCATTTTGATGGTAAAGATGGTGAGTATCCCGCCAATAATAATCAAAAACATCAGAAGATTAGCCGCTACATGATTGGAAGCGAACCAACCGAGCAAACCTTTTCTTTCTTTAAAATCTTCCACTTATTCTATCTCCATGTTTGCCGGATGATTAACATCCAATTGTGAAACTTGTGTTTGTGGTTGACCCTGCTGAACTCTGACCTTCATTCCTTCCGTGGCTAAATCCATTGAACTTACAACAATTAAAGTTCCATCTTTAATACCATCAGTAACATATGCAAAGTCAGTATCCGCTCGAGCCACCTTCAAAGGCTGAACAAGCAAACTTCCATCGTTTACAACCCAAACCCTATTACCCTGACGCAGCGCATCACGTGGAATGAC
>JBHPEQ010000034.1:0-24477 GCA_042576845.1 Planctomycetota bacterium | reverse complement strand
AGGTCCGTAATCCAGAATTGGGTTATTTTCGTACTTTGTCCAGGGTCCAAGAGGGTTTGGGGCGGTCGCTACTGCTAATCGATACCCAGTCGGATGCCCCCTTCCCTTTACGTAGTTATCTCTTTCTTCTTTACCTCTAAAATGATAATACCAGTAGTAAGTGTTCTTAACCTTGATTATGTCAGCTGACTCAAGCATCCATCCATCTATTGCATCCTCGTCACCTGCCATTATGGCTGGATTAGGCCCAAGTATGTGTATAAATCCCCTTTCTGCGAACACATTTCTCTGCTTTGCCTCATTCGAAGCGCTGGCTTTCGCAGCAAATGAACAAACCAATAATACAACAATGACAATCAGCAACATATCAGAATTCTTTAAATGCTTCATAATGACTTACTCCTAAATTTTTTAAATAATAAAAACTGACAATATTTCAATATCTAAGGAAGCTCAAAGTACATCTATTACAGCGTTTATCTAAAATCAGCTTCCCAACGTAGCGGTAATTTTCACGTCCGAGACACTTTGCGAACGGTCCTGGTTTTCCACGATTACCTTGATAAACTGAACCTTCGGCTCCACCTCGATAGTCCTTCTCGCTGTCTTTCCCGGCTCAATGCTATTCGCAAAAGTATACAAATCGGTCGTGTCATAGTTGAGACCGTCGTAACTGGACCTTACACGTATCAAAATCGGCCTGCTCGCATCCCTACTATAGCTGCACTCGGCGGTCAAAGCAAGGCGGGTAATATTACCCAAGCTAATCGGAGGCGAATCAGCCAACGAAGTCGACTTTCCTGCTTCAATCGATTCAATATTCAACACCGGCATCCTCAGGCTGAACGGTCTCTGGTTCGCCAATATCTGAACACCAAGATATTCCCTGTTGCCGCCGTCGTGAAGGTATCGAAACGTATTGTAAACATAATGAAAAGGCGGTTCCCACAACGCATGCACTTCAGCATATGCATGTATGTCGGCAATGTTTTCCCGAGGTGCAACGGGGTTGCCGCTGTACTTAATGAAGTTTACCCCGTCGAGACTGTACGCATAACCGATGCTTTCCAGCTTTCCCCATTTTACACCACCGTAAAAGCAATGAAACAAACCATCATGATAAAGCATCCCTGCTTCAGAAAACCCACCGTCATCCCAGGCGCCCCATTCTCCCGCTTCAATAACAGGATTACCTTCATATTTTTTCCAGGGCCCTTCGGGCCGCTCGGCTATAGCTAAGCAGATTGGCCCAGAGTCTGGTGACACCGAGCCCACCGGATAAACATTATACATCATGTATTTGCCGTCCACCTTAACCACACCGCCAACAAAGCCGAAATCCTCAAGTATCGGATTGCCTTCATATTCTTTCCAAGGCCCCAATGGTCCTGAAGCCGTAGCCAGTCCCATATTCCACCGACCATTCATACCACCAAACCACATATAATACTTGTCGCCCTCTTCCTTGAGCACCGCTGGACACGCCACATGTTTGCTCTTCCAACTACCATCCGGTCCCAAATCGATAAAAGGATTAGCATCGTGCTTCTTCCAGGGCCCCAATGGGCCGGGTGCACTGGCAACACCGATTCTACAACCGCCTCCCAGCCATTCTTCTCCGCTGGAATATGCGTGATAATAGAAATAGTAAGTGTCTCTGTCTTTAAATACCTCACCTGCTTCAAGGCCTGCGCCATCCCAATCACCCTCCTGCCCCGGGCTGATAAGAGGGTTCGGACCCGGAATCTGAATGAATGGTCCGTGTTCAATAATCTCATTGCGATATACCGGCCTTTCAGGCGAATCTCCAGCATAAGCCAGGCCTGAGAAAACCACACAGTACAAAGTTGCCAAAATGATTAACTTCCTTGCCCATCGCACCATAACCATAAACTCCAACACTTCTCTTTCTGTTTCCTCCTTACATATCTTACGAATCATTGCTTTACCTCCTTTAAAAACCAACCGCTAAACGCTATCTCGTGAAGCGCATCATGCTTCACACTTCACACTCTATTTGAGTTCTCTTAACTGAGCTGCAGCCCAGAGGTGATTAGCATTAAGCTCGAGCGCCTTTTCAAACTCGGCTTTGGCCTCAGTTTTTGTGCCTTTGCCCAAGTATCCCAATCCTGCTAAGTAGTGAGCAGATGCCATACGAGCTGCCTGGTCTTCCCTTTCACCAAATTTAGCGAAGAAATCTAAGGATTCACCTTTTTCGAGCCTTTCTTGGCCGGTACAGATTAACTTATCAAATATCTCTGTAGCTTCATTCTGCTGACCAAGTTCCAAATAGGACAAGCCCTGGTAGTAAAGAATCTCTGATTCACTTACATCAAACGACACTGACTTTTCAAAACTCTCTCGGGCCTTGTCTGTATTGCCAAGCTTTTCATAAGCAGTCCCTACAAAGTAATATATCCTCGAAGACCTCCAGTCGTTCTCGCGTCTAACTACCTCTAAGTTCTCGGGATATTCCAGTGCTGTTTGGAAATCTTTCAACGCCTGCTGATATTGTTTGTCCTTGAAGTTTTGTATGCCTCTGAGCAGACAGGCATCAACATAAACATTACGAATACCGCCACCCCCTTCCCAGATATTAAAATGATACGTTGTCAAAAGCTCAATCGCTTCGTCATATCTGCCTTCATGAACATAAAGGTCTATTGCTACGGACAAAGCATCATCACGCTTGACTACAGTTTCGAAATCATGAACTTTAACTCTCTTATCAGGCGGGACGCCTGCCCTGTTGTATAAGCCGCCAAGTTCAGCGTAAATTCTCGCATCCTCATTATTACAAACAGCCGCTTTTTCATAAGCCGATATTGCTTCGTAAATATCATTATCCATTCGGGTGTATGCCATTCCGAGATTGCGATGAACGGTAGCAAAGCTATCATCTAAATCCCTGGATTTCTCCCAATAACTGACTGCCCTCTCAGGTTCGTTCTCGAAGATAAGATTGCCAAAATAGTAATGCGCCCGGGCATCAGAAGGAACACGCTCCATAACATCCTGCAATACATCTGTAGTTTCCGCACGGAATGGAAAACAGTACTTAGCAGGCATCTTATTGGCTTTGGTGTAGTACTCCAGACATTTCTGATTTTCTCCTTTTTTGTGCCGGTAATAACCTAAGTAATAGTAGATAAGCGGATCAGTGCCGCCCTCTTTACCTTCGCCGGGTTCCATTCTTGAAAGAACGTCAATCGCTTCATCCCATAAACCACAGTTGCCGTAGTCTGTTGCTAATTCCAGATAAGACTGCACTTCCTCTCTCATCAAGGTTTTTAAGCTCAGTAGCCGTTTTGACGCTTCACTTCTCTGATTCTTCGCCGATTTTATCAGATAAAGTTCATTACCTGAAAAGAAATCCAGAGGGTCATCAGATACAGCCTGCCTGGCCGCCTCTTCCGCTTGTTCCAACCGCCCTAACTTTCTGAACACCGCAGATTTCAGGTTCAGCCCCTTTTTATTATATTGATTTGTCGCTAAAGAGCGATCAAGATGCTTCAAGGCAATTGTAAAATCACCTCTGAGAGAATCAATCTCAGCAAGCTGATAATAAGCTGCTGCATGCCACGCAAAACTCCACGTCGCCTTGTACAAGGCATCGTATGCCTCCTTATATTTGCCCTGGTTTCTCAACGCTACTCCCAGATAATAATAGGCCTCTCCATCCTTCGGATTTGTGTAATTCTTGCTGATTCGCTCAATTGCAACTCTTAGTCTTTCTTCAGCTTTTTCAAAAAATGCTCGCTTGCAGTAGTAGATACCAAGCTGTGTATTGACCCGCGAATTGCCGGGGTCTCTTCTCAGTGCCTCCTCATAATAGGACAAAGAATCAAGTCGGGCACTATGAAATTCGTCTAATCTCAACCCTGTCAGATACAATTCTTCAACTGTATCAATTTCATTCGGTTCCTCAGGTGGCGTCACCTCCTCAGGAATCGACTCGCCGGGCTGCTTGACTTCTTTATAGCTCAGCAGCTCTTTTCCGTCAGGATAATACAATGAGACCTTGACCTTATCCGGCTTTATTTCCTCACCGATAACTACATCTTTTTCATAAGGATTAGCCGGACTTATATCAATAGTCTGTTCAAAAAGCTTTTTGCCTTCGGCTTCAAGGACGACCTTAGCGCCTTTATGCTGCGAAGTTGTATTGAGCCGTATCTTCGCTTCATGCTCATTCGTTACTTCCAGATTAACCGCCCCGTCGAGATTGGCAAATTTCAAGCCCTGCATCTGCCGAATCGGATACCAGTATTGTTTGACAATCTTAACCTCGTAGGGTTGTATCCAGCTATAGTCGGGCTGATTATCCGAATATGCACCGGCCATAATTTCAATATACGGACCATCTTCATCCGACAGCTTCTTATCCCATCTCTCGCCCGTGGCCCCATGACCCCATGTCCACAGCTTTTTACCCGGTGCTATATGGTGATTCCCAAAATAAGCCGTGCCTGCGTCTTTGCCGTGGTCGTATCCCGCAAAGTAGTCATCTTCGTAATTCCACGCAAAAAATGAAACCGCTTGTGGAAGATTTTTAAACCAGCTAATATCCGTACCACTATATTCTCGCCCTTGATACCGAGTGTATGAATTGGGCCACTCCGTAAATGCTCTCTTTGCATGATACGTAACATATTCGGTCCGCGGTGGAAAAATAACCTGATACGTCTTATCGATATGAACAGCCGGGTTTGCAAAATATAAAATCGAATTCACTAAAGGCGTCCGGTTAATCATCTTCACTGTTACTTCTATGTAAGATTTACCTGGATGAAGTGTTGTACCAACAAGCCACTTCATACGATGCCGGCGCTCCGTTTCTCCAACCCATATCGTCTTGCTGCCGTCAGGATGCTCCTCCAGCTTGTAATCAACCGGCATCACTGTCGTATTTCTATGATGGTGAAATATATTCCACTCTACACCGCCTGATATCCAGGCCCCAAGCATACCTATAAGAGCAGGTTTAATTACATGCTGGCGATAGAAAAAATCATAATTGTTTGTTTTATCCAACGCAGAAAACAATCTGCCTCCGAGTTCCGGCGTAACTGATATTCGAATATATTCGTTTTCAAGGAAAAGCTCAGTATAAGTCTTGTCCACACGGTCATCTGTCAGAACATCCTGCATCGCATAAGGATAAACCCTGCCCTGGGCGCCCTGATGTGCCCTGCCGTTATAGAACCTCGGATTGGGGTCGGGTTCACCAATTTCATAAGTAGGAATTACCACCTTCTCTTCCCATATTTTTACCGTAGCCATACCTGCGGCACCAGCTATCGAAGAGCAAATGAGGCTCATTAACACCAAAACTGCTGTTTGAAAACATCTTCTACTTGTCATTTCAAATCATCCTTTCTCTTGCAGTACCGAAAACCAACAGCAGCGACAAATACGCTTCCGTTTCATTTGCCGGTCATCTATTTTTTTATCTGAATTACCTGAATACCTAAATCTTCCACGTCTAAACATACATCCGGCGAATCAGTACCACACCAATCTGCCGGATACCAGGGTGGACTGTCAAAATATCTTAAGGTGTGATAGAGATATATTTTCGGATAATCGATAACCGCATGCACCTCGGCGAAAGCAGAGGCGTTTAGCACCTTATCAATTTTGGCTACCGGATTACCTTCAAATCTGGTCCAGTCTATGCCATCGGTACTGTAAGCATAGCCAATACTTTCTGTGCGGCCACTGTCTATTTTGCATGCTCCGTAGAAGGCATGAAGCATGCCGTTGTAATTAAGCACTTCAAATTCGGAAAACGCACCTTCATCCCATGCACCTTTCGGGCCTTCACTAAAAACCGGCTTCGGGTGTGTTTCCCAGGGGCCTTCAGGAGAATCAGCAGTGGCTAAATACATCCTGCCATAGTCCCCCTGAATCTCGTTTGGATTTGTGGCATAGAGTAAAAACTTACCTTTATATTTTACAACCCCGCCGATATATCCAAAATTCTCATGGTCAATAATAGGATTGCCCTGGTATTTTTTCCAGGGCCCTAATGGGTGCTTGGCAGTGGCCAGGCAGATACGGTAAACCCAATCAATATCCGAACTGTTGTAAAACATATAATACATATCACCCTCTTTTATCACCATAGCACACGCCACCCATCTATCTTCCCAGCTCTTTTTGCTTTTTTCTAATATCGGATTACCGCTGTATCTTGTCCAGGGCCCAAGCGGAGTCGGAGCTGTGGCAACACCAAGCCGATAGTAACACTCCTGTAAGGACGGCTGGTCAAAAGCGTGATAGTACCAGTAATACGTGCCGTTATCCTTGAAACAGTCCGAACTCTCAAGAGCCCTGTCATCCCAGGTTCCCTCTTCCCCGCATATAATAGCAGGATTAGGGCCGGGAATATGAACATAGTTACCCTCCTGCAGCAACGGTCCTTTAGCTGAAAGAATTTCTACTCGGCCACAACCACAGAAAAAAACACCAACAATTCCAAAAAGAACCAACAGTTTACCTTTCATTTTCCATCCTTTAAAAATTGAAATCAAATCAATCACCATTTACCTAATTTTTTATCTGAAGCGACTGAACACCCAAATGTTCTATCCAAGGCATCCATCTTGGATTGTCACCTTCCGGAGTTTCAATATAACGCAAAGTGTGGTAACAGTATATATAGGGATAGTCGATAACAGAATGGACCTCAGCCATCGCAGAACAGTTTGGAACTGCCTGATATGGTATTACCGGGTTACCTTCATACTTGGTAAAGTTTATTCCGTCTGAACTGTAAGCATAGCCGATTCCTTCACGTACTTTTAAACGATCTTCATTAAAATCGCCTCCACCGTAAAACGCATGAAACATCCCGTTGAAATAAAGCACTTCCGCTTCTGAAAATCCGCCTTCCTCCCAGGAACCCTTGGGGCCCTCACTCAATATCGGCTCTTTTCTTAGCTCCCAGGGACCTTCAAGAGAATCTGCTGTCGCCAAATACATTCTGCCGTAGTCCGACTGGACTTCATCGGGTTCTGTACCGTACATATACCACTTGCCTTTAACTTTCATAAGACCACCCGGATAACCCATATGCTGATGTACAAGAATCGGATTGTTTTCATATTTTTCCCAGGGGCCAAGCGGGTCGTCCGCATAAGCTAAAGAAACAGACCATCCCCAACCGACAGGACTATCTCCGGCAGAGAGGTAAATCATACAATATCTGTTACCTTCTTTAACAACCATCGGACAGGCAACGCAATAACTCTCATGGGGCTTTTCAGAAACTTTTACTATTGGATTACCGTCATATTTTTCCCAGGGGCCGAGCGGGTTTTTGGAAGTGGCAACACCAATTTGATAATCAACGTTGTCCCAGGTGGAATAGGCGTGATAATACCAGTAATATGTATCACCATCCTTGAAACAGTCTCCGCTCTCAAGCGCCCTGTCGTCCCAGGCGCCCTTTTCGCCGGGGAGGATAGCGGGACTGGGACCGAGAATATGGACAAAGTTACCTCCCTGCAGCAATGGGGCATTAGCTGCAGGAGAAATCTCTTCGGCTGCTGAAGGTACGAACGGCTTACGAATGCAGGGCTCGGCCTCAATAATTACCTCAGCTTTTTTAAGTCCATTCGCTTCAGCTTTCAGCGTGACAGGCCCGGCATTGAAGCCAGACTGTACAAAGACCATCATCAAACCGCTGAAGGCCGGATACGTCGTCTGGTTCTCAAGAACCTGACAGCTCGGGTCACCATTGCAAACACCGATGATTTTGGCGTTATTAGTAATGCTCAAGTTTATCAGGTTATTTGCGGTCGGAACCACCCTGCCCTTATCATCCACAATCTTCAGTGTCACCAAAGAGACTTCCCTGTTGTCAGCTTTGATTTTAGTCCGGTCCGGCTTGAGCCCAATTGCAGCGGCTTCACCGGTCGTCTCTCGTCTGTCGGTTGCAACAAGTTTACCATCATTATATCCGCGCACCTCAATATTGCCGGGTTCATATTCGACATCCCATCTTACGCGGGAATTTCGCGGAACTAACTTGCGGCTCATCTTCCTGCCGTTAACGAATAGTTCCACAACTTCACAGTTAGTATTACAAAAAACGCGCTTCAATTGGCCTTCATCTGAAGCCCAGTTCCAGTGCGGTGAAAGATGCAGGACAACCTCGTCGCTCCACCAGCTTTGGTAGAAGTAAAAATTATCCTTGGCAAATCCTGCTCTGTCGATTATTCCAAAATTGCTGTTAACAGCAGGCCAGAAGTCTGGTAACGGCTCTCCGCCGTAATCAAAACCCGTCCAGACATATGTTCCAGCCAGCCAATCACGCTCAGCTACGATTTGCCACATTCTTTCTGCCGTTTCACCCCAGCCGGGATAGGTTTCGTCATAATCAGAGCTATGACCGGAGCCCTCAGCAACATCGTAAATCCCGCGTGTAGTAAGCGAGCTGGACGACTCACTCAAAATAATCGGCTTGTCGGGGAATTTTCGCCGAAGCTCTTCTATGTCGCCACATTTGAGGTAATTGCATCCCTGTATATCCATCTCTTCGGTTACCACCGAGCCCCAGGCGCCGTTCATCCCTAAAGTTACAGGCCGAGTCGGGTCGAGCTTTCGTGCAAGACGCTTCATAGTCCTGAATACCCGGGCACCGACTTCACTGCCCTGAAGCACATGCTCTTCATTCCCTAAAGACCAGATAATTATACTGGGATGATTGCGGTCACGACGAATCATAGTTTCAAGCTGCTCAAGCAATTCTTTTGAACTGCCGGACATTCGCGTCTCGTCCATTATCAGCATCCCCAGTTTATCACTCGCCTCCAGCATTTCAGATGCTACCCAGTTATGGGCCACGCGTATAGAGTTACAGCCCATCTCTTTAAGTTTGGCAACTCTAAATTCCTCAACACGGTCGGGAACCGCAATTCCAACACCGCCATGGTCCTGATGCTGACAGACACCCTTTAGCTTCATCTGCTTGCCGTTCAGGAAAAATCCCTTATCAGGGTCAAACTTAAACGTTCGAATGCCGAAAGTCGTTTCGTATGTATCAATAATCTTTCCCCCCTGTTTTACCTGCGTAATCATTGTATACAAATTAGGCGAATCAAGGGACCAGAGCTTTGCACTGCTAACTTTTGTCTTTTGTATGAGTTCGGTAGTATCCCAGGCGCCGATTGATTCCTTTGATGTAACGGTTGTCACCTCTTTGCCGTCCGGGTCTATGATAGTTGATAATAACTCAAATCCAGCCTTTTCACTCTGTTCGTTTTCAAGTTTTGTTTCAATAGTAAGTTCAGCCGAGGCCTCGTCATTATTGAGTTTAACATGCGAACTAACATATGTCCCCCAGCGTGCCAAATGCAGCGGGTTGGTCTTGACAAGCCATACATGCCGGTAAATGCCGGCCCCTTCATAAGACCACAGCTCATAACCGGTGGCATCAGCACGCACCACCAATACATTCTTTCTTCCATATTTGACGTAATCGGTAATATCAAAGCCGAAACTTGTGTATCCGCTCTGGTTATGCCACATCGGATGACCATTAAGCCAGACCTGACAATCACGGAAAACACCATCGAACTCTATCGTAAGTCTTTTGCCAAGGTCTTCAGCAGGTATTTCAAACGTCTTGCGATACCATCCGATACTGTTCTCAGGCCAGTCGCGCCCAATTTTCTTATAGGCGTGATACGGGTCAGCAGATTCGTCGAATCCGACACCCACACCCCAGTCATGCGGGACATCAACAACTTCCCAATCGCTGTCATCAAAACGGGAGTGCGGAGGACCTGCGGTATCGCCGCTCTTGGCAGCGCCGGATGGGTCGCCGCCCCAGTAATCAAAGTCTTTGTCCTTATCAGACGCATGGCCGAGCCGGAACTTCCAATCGAAATCCATACTAAGCCGCTGACGGCCTGCTGTGTCAACTTGAACTGCTCTTTGAGCTGTAACCGCACAACCTGCAGCCAAAACAATCATCGAAATCACTAACATCTTACTTTCCTGTTTCATCTCGCCGCCCTTTCAAAATCTTTAAAACTTCGTCACGAGTACACTGTTTTATCAGTTACCGGAGGAAAAATTTGGTTCTTAAATAATATGTTTTACTCAATACCACTCCTCGCAAATTTATCGCTGCTCAACTCGTATTGTAAACAGCAAGTTTGCGGATAACTGGTTTCGCCGCCGCTTTAAGAACATGCAATCGCACCTTCGAGACTTTAATCGCCTCAAACCGGTCTATCTTTTTATGCCCTATAGCGATGCCCTGAGCGATTTGCTGCCAGCTTCCATCAACCAATCCTTCAATGACATATTCCCGCACGCGTTCGCCTTGCAGGATGTCCTCCATTGTAATCACATGGTCGATGGTTGTAGGTTTGTCGAACATTAGTTCTATAACATCACCCCTGCCGCTGGTTTCAGCGATGCTCTTACCAAAGCGGCGTTTTATCTCAGCTCCAAACTCAACGGCACGTTTTGCATCAGCTTCAGGCATCCTACCGGTAGTATCCGGGGCGATATTAAGCAAAAGCACCGCGCCGTGGCCGACAGAGTTATAATAGACATCCATAAGCTCATCGAGACTTCTCAAGTCCTTTTCATTTATCGTGCTCCAGAACCAGTGATGGTATCTGATTACTGTATCGACTTCAATAGGCAGCCAGGCATCTCCTTCGGGGTCACTATGCTCAGTAGTCGATACTCCTGAAACAGCATCTTCTTTTTTAACGCAGTTCCAAGCTGGGTAAGGCGCATACCCGTCCTCGTTGCCCACCCAGCGAATTGTTGCCCAGGGACTCTGAAAAATCATTGCTTTGGGCGCATATCGCTGGATGATGTCATCCATTTTAACCACCGTACTGCCGTCAAACCACATCTCCATTATTTCACCATAACGGCTGAGCAATTGGGTCCATTGTTGACGGTAGATATTACTGTATTTTTTCTGGACCTCCGTGTCATCCGATTTACCGCCGCCTTCTGTTTTTTGAGAGAAATCCGCAGGGCTGATATATATACCCAGCTTCATACCGCGCTTGCGGCAGGACTCAGCTAACTCCGCCACGATATCACCTTTGCCGTCCTTGTAGGGTGAGTTCTTTATGCTGTATTCAGTGGTATCAGTCTGCCAGAGACAGAAACCGCCGTGATGCTTTGCAACAAGGATAATATACTTAGCGCCAAAAGACTCTGCAACGCTGACCCACTGGTCGGTATCAACATCGGTAGGATTAAACATTTTCATGTTTTCCATCACCGGTTCATCATCGGTTTCCTTGTCCTGCCAAGTTTCAATCCCGAAATGGATGAACATACCTATTTCCATATCCTGCCAAGATGCCTGTGCCGGGGTAGGTTTGGCCAGCTTGACGGCCTCGGTATTCGTATATTCCTGACCTTCCGCAAAACTTACTCCTGCTAATATTATGCTGCAAATACTTAAAAAGATTGGTTTATGCCCACTCTTCACTATAACCTCCATAATGATTTAGTATTTCGCATTTAGACCTGTTCCACTAACAAAAGCTAAAACCAAGAGCAGAAACTGTTTTTTTCAAAGGGGTATATGATAAAGTCTTTAGTTGGTGTTTGCAAGGATTTATTCAGTAGCGGGTGAAGGCGGACTTGCTTGCCAATTGGCTACATCATTCCCGTAAAGGGTTGGGGCAATCCTTGATAGTGATGATCCCTGGCCATCCGGCCCATTTGGCCAGGGGTCGGTGGACAGGTCTGGGAAATCTTCAGGGTGCGAACCATCGCTGTAATTTACCCTGTCAATGCGAATATAATAAGGCGTTCCGAACTCTATATCTGATGGCCAAAGAGTAATAACTAAATTAGCTCCTCTTAATTTAATCAAAGAAAAAACTAATTTAAAAGTACTCTACTCGCCCCATTTTTTGGTGAAATCCGGCAGCAGACCGGCATCACTTACATCAAAATTCTTAAAGCCGAGTTTCAAAGCCGGTGAGCCGTCTTTCACTCGGTAATCTCCATTAGCAGGGTCGACAAACATAGGGTCGGCAAACACCGAATGCTTACCAAAACCCTGCTCTTGCCATTGTGCAAGATTACCCGCTGAATCAGACAAAGGACCTGTGCCGTAATATACATTGTAATCCATTTCATCGATCCATGGCTTGCTGTCGGGTTGCAATATAAACCAGAAGAACATCTTTCCGTTTTCTTTAGTAACGATATTTCTGACAAACTTATCGCCACTGTAAGTATGGCTGACGTGATAACCAGGCCCCCTGTTCGGATTGATAAAAATATTATTCTCGACCACACGATACGACCCGTTACGATTCTGCACACTGCCACCGATAACCAGATTTTTATAAACATGAAAATTCGCGGACCCATCGTCCATAGTAATGCCCATATTCGTGCTGCCGTAAGCAAGTTGATGTTTTTCAGATACGCTCTCACGAATGTAATTGTACCGGATATGTGTTGTGAACTTCGCGTCCTGATGGATATCACCCGGCCCATGATGAATTCTTGCGTGCTGCTGGCCGACACACCACCAATGCCCTCTCCCCCACGCATTGAACGTGCCGTGGTCGTTGGTTTCCTGGACATTGTCACGCATAATATTGTATTCGATAATATGCCCGCCAAAAAACGGATCGTTGATACAAATTGCCGCCCTTGGCATATCGTGAATATAGTTATGACTGACCGTATTCTTCAAAGTCATCGCCATGAACACACCGGCAGTTTGCTTGCCGTAAACACCAATATTATGCATCAGATTGTTCGATATCAAACAGTAAGCTGGATAATCTTTCGGCTCATCGCCAAAACTCCAGTAACTTTCGGCACCGCAAATCGGACATGGCATTTTTCCATTTTCGATCACATGGCTTTTGCCGACAAGACAAACGGCGCTGTCGCCGGTATAGGAAAAAGTGTTGCCATAGACTCGGATACGTCGGGCATGGTGGTCGATATAGAGAGCATTGCCGCCGACGGCATCGAAAAAGCAGTCCTCAATGGCGCAGTCTTCCACCCCTGCCATAAAGACTGCACCACCGCGACGGATTCCCCAGTCGCCGGTAGAGGGCGTGATATACTCATCCATAAATGTTGCGCTGGTATGGGTAAACCTTAAGCCATTAAAATTGAGATGCCGAACCGGTTTCTGCCGAGAACCCTTGACTTCAATCAGTTGTTTAAGCAGGCCAACCTCAATCCGGGCATTATCAAGGTCCGAGCCTGAAGGCGGCAAATAATATAGAACACTTTCTTCGCTATCGAGATACCACTCGCCGGGTGCATCGAGTTCCTCAAAGACATTATCAATGAAAAAATGCGAACCCTCGCTTAATGCAGTGCCAAAAAAATCATCTGGATTATCTAACAACGCAGTTTGCCATCCACCCTCTCCCAGTTTAATGAGATGTTTGTCACGATTGACGGACTTTACCCGAAACTGAAAGTTGTTCCAGTAAGAACCGGGAAAGATGTGGACAATCGCATCGGTCGGTTGTGCCCACTTCTTTTTCGTGAATGTTTCGGGGTCATAAGTAAACTCTCTTTCGCCGGCACTGGTGGTGTTCAAATAGCCCCCCTCACCCACCAGAGGTTTTTCAGGGTCGAAGTTGGGATAGCGGGCCCGCATCTGCCGTTTCCCATTGATGAAAAACTGGTTAAAGTCCATCCCCTTCGGCACCGAGCACTTCATAATGCCGTTACGGTACGGCTGCCATTTGACCCCGAGTTTCACCCCGCCGCTTATGGTCGGCTTTTCACCCGGATAAGCCGCATAAGTTATAGGCTGCAAATCCGTACCCGAATCAGCAGGTGTAAATACTACCGGCCTCGAAAGGTAATACGTTCCTTCCCGCACAAATACAGTAATAGGTTTTGGAACATTCTGCTTAAATTTCTGCACTTCTTTCTGTGCCTGTTCAAGTGTTGCAAACGGCTTCGCTTCTGTGCCGGGATTACTATCATCTCCATCAGGTGCAACATACAGATTCGGCGAGATAATTGATGTATCTAATTTACCAGCAGAACACTCAACAGAAAAGCAAAAGACTACAATAACACTGAGAAAAAGGTATATTTGGTTATAACGAAACATCGGTTATGTCTCCTTTCTTTACCTATTTATAAACTTGCGTTTATGCCTCCGTCCACAAGCAGGATTTCGCCGTTGACCATCGAGGCGGCATCGGATGCTAAAAACATAACAACTTCAGCAATATCTTCGGGTTCGGCGAATCTGCCCAGCGGAATCTTGTCCAGCATCGGCTTAGCTATGACGGGGTCACTCCAGACTTTCCTACCCATAGGCGTCAGCGTTACAGTAGGCGCTACGGCGTTAGTCCGGATATTGTAAGGACCCAGCTCTAATGCTGCGACCTTTGTCAATGCACATATTCCGAATTTGCTCGCACAATAGGCGGTGTGCTTTTCCAGCCCGCCAACACCGGCGTTGCTGGAGATGTTGACAATGGCTCCCTCTTTCCTCTTCATCATATCCGCCCCGACTATCTTGGATATCAGAACCGCCGCACGCAGGTTCACTGCAATCGTAATGTCCCAATGTTCCACCTTAAGGTCGACAAGGTCCTCCGGATATGTAGTTCCGGCATTATTGACCAGAATATTCAACGGCTCCATCGTTTTAACCATCTTCTCTGCCATTGCCAGAGTATCCTCTGCAGAAGAAAGGTCAACCACTACGCTCTCGCATCGTACACCCAGGCCGGTAATTTTTTCAACCAGCGATTCCAAACCCTTTTCATCAAGGTCGGCAGCGCCGATATTACAACCGGCACGAGCCAAGTGAAGCGAGATTTCGCGACCTATACCTTTCGCAGCACCGGTTACAAGAGCATTCTTTCCGCTGAAGTCATATTTTGCTATTTTCAATTACCTCCTTTTTTTATCCTCCAGCATCTGAATACCTAAATGCTCCACCCAGGGCATCCACTCAGGATTATCGCCTTCCGGAGTCTCTATGTAGCGCAAAGTATGATACAAATAAATTTTGGGATACTCAATGACGGCGTGGACTTCAGCCATAGCGGCGCAATTAGGAACATCCTCGTAAGGTATAACCGGGTTGCCTTCGTATTTAGTAAAGTGTATCCCATCATTGCTGTAAGCGTAACCAATACCTTCACGCACTGCTGCACGATTTTCATTAAACAAACTACCGCCATAGAAAGCGTGAAACATACCATTATAATAAAGCACTTCGAACTCTGAAAAGCCCCCTTCATCCCAGGAGCCCTTTGAACCTTCGCTCAATGCAGGCTTTTCTACGACCGTCCAGGGACCTTCAAGAACATCAGCTGTAGCAACATACGCCCTTCCGTAATCCGGCTGAACTTCATTTACATATGTCCCATACAGATACCATTTGTCTTTAACTTTAAATACTCCGCCCACATAACCGATTCTTTTGTCATAAAGAACCGGATTTTTCGAATGTCTTTTCCATGGTCCTAAAGGATTATCAGCTATTGCCAGACTGGTATTAGCAAAGGTATACGTGTTATCTGAAGACGAATAAAACATGTAATACTTTCCACCATCTTTGACAACCATCGGACAAGCTACAATATAATTTTCAAACTGCTTGTCTCCTACTTTGAATATTGGATTCCCCCTGTATTTTGTCCAGGGCCCGAGCGGACTCGGGGCGGTAGCAACACCTATCTGATAATCAACACCGGCATCCCAATTTGGATAAGCATGGAAATACCAGTAATATGTGTCACCGTCTTTGAAACAGTCGCCGCTTTCTAATGCTCTGTCGTCCCAGTTGTTCTTGTTTAATACGCTGGGTTTCAAGGCCGGGCTTGCTCCAATTGTATGTTCAAATCCATTTGTAAATAAAGGTTGGTTCGGTTCCGGTTTAAGACCAAAACTTGCGCAGCTAAAACAAAAAAGAGTCAATAAACCAAGAGCAAGAAACAGAAAGCTCTTTCTCATACTTCAGTATCCTTTAAAAAACTGCATATTTTTTTATTACTTCTTAATCTCCAGGACCTGAACACCTAAATGTTCAATCCAGCTGCCTTCAAACCATCTGGGATTTTCACCCTCGGGGCATTCTAAGTAACGCAAGGTGTGATAGCAGTAGACCCGTGGATACTCGATGATAGCATGGACTTCTGCCATCGCCGCACAGTTGGGAACATCCTCATGACGAACAACCGGATTACCCTTGAACTTCGTAAAGTTGAAACCATCTTTACTGTACGCATAGCCGATATCTTCAACCACTCTCAAGCGTTTTTTCTCCGCATCATCTGAATAGGGGCCTGGCCCAAGCTCTGCAGTATCCTCAACATCAGCGTATCTGCTGCCGCCGTAAAATGCGTGGAACATACCGTTGTAATAAAGCACCTCGAATTCTGAAAAACCGCCCTCTTCCCAGCTGCCTTTGGGACCTTCGCTCAATGCAGGCTCTTCTCTCATATCCCATGGGCCCTCGAGAGAATCAGCCGTTGCAACATACATCCTGCCGAAGTCAAGCTGTGTCACATCGGGTTCGGTTCCATACATATACCATTTGCCCTTGACCTTCACCAGACCGCCGGGATAACCGATACGCTGGTGGACCAGGATCGGATTCTTTTCGTACCTAATCCATGGGCCGAGCGGATTATCCGCGGACGCTAAAGAAACAGACCATCCCCAGCCAACGGGACTGTCGCCTGCAGACATATAAATCATGTGATATTTACCACCGTCTTTAACGACCATCGGACAGGCAACGTGACCACTTTCATGAGACAGGTCTGAAGTAGGTAATATTGGATTCTCACCATATTTTTCCCAGGGTCCAACTGGGTCTTTGGAAGTAGCGACACAAATCTGATAACCGCTTCTCCCTCTGAACTGGGAGTGATAATACCAGTAATAGGTATCCCCATCCTTAAAACAGTCTCCGCTTTCAAGCACTCTGTCATCCCATTCACCGATTTCACCTGTCTTTATTGCGGGGCTGGAACCGACAATATGCACAAAGTTACCCTCTTTGAGCAGCGGACCTTTAGCCGGCTTAACCAGCATATCTGTGCAACCACATAAAAACATACTCGCCATTACAAACAGTGCTAATAGTTTTGCTTTCATTTTTTTCTCCTTCTAAAATAAAGCCTTAAATATTTTCACCTTCTTTACACAAAGAAAAAACCAATAAAGCAACTAAAAACTAACAGAACAAATCAACATACACGCTGATTATCACTTTTGCAAGAGTTTTGTTACACACCCGATTTATGCGTTTTATGAGGATTTGGGCGGGCTCTGAAGTCGGCGAACGGATGAAAGCGGTGCTTCTTTATGTCTGTGTTTTGTGTTTGTTTTTTATATCTATAATCTTTTTGCAGCGGGGACATTTAACCTTGTCGGTTTTGTAGTTCGGCGGGACTTTCAGTTTCAGCCCGCACAGGCAGGTAAGGAAAATAAAGCTGTTTACTCTTCGCATAATATCGCCGACCTGGTGGAACTGTTTTTCGAGACGCTCTTTCTTTTTGGCTTCAGCCGAGGTTTTACGCAAAGCAATGTCCTCTTTTGTCAGGGCCGTTGGTGGAACAACGGTAGTTTTGGAAGCCGTGGTTTCCAAAAATGAATCGGAATATTCCTTGAAGCCGGCTCCATGCGTCATATTGCGAAGAATCTTTATCCTCTCAGAAATAGGCGGATGAGTGCTTGTAAGATTAGATAATTTTCTTTGCCTTTTTTTCTTGAGAGGATTTGCGATATACATCGGGGCGGTAACTTTATTTGCGCTGGCAAGTTGCGGTGATGGGTCGTTAGCGATTTTCTCCAAAGCACCGGCGAGCCCTTCGGGGTAGCGCGTTAGTCTCGCAGCGCCGGCATCAGCAAGGTATTCGCGCCTTCTGGAAAGTGCAAAATATAAAAGCTGAGCCATTACGGGGGCGAGGATAGCGGCGATGATTGCGATGATAAGCATAATCAGTGCAGCTTGACCGCCACCTTTACCACCGGATGAATATCGTCTTCGCGAGCCGCCCATTGAGCTGTAAAACATACCTCGCAGGAAGATGTGTGAGAGCAGCACAATTGAGCCAAGCATTATGCCGGCCAGAGTGACGAAGAGGATGTCACGGTGCAGAATATGACTTATTTCATGTGCGATAACTCCCTGCAGCTCATCGCGATTCAGACGGCCAAGCAAACCAGCTGTTACCGCAACAGATGCATTTTGGGGGTTTCGACCTGTTGCGAAGGCATTAGGTGCAGGGTCGTTTATTATGTAAATTTTTGGCATTGCCGGCAGGCCTGCAGCGATTTTCATCTCTTCGACAACATTAAACAGTTGGGGATGAACTTCGTGCGTAACAGGTCTGGCTCTGCTCGAGGCCAGAAGAATCCGGTCGCCGGAGGAAAAACTAATAAGCGTTAGAATAACAGCCACAGCCGCAGCGATTAGCACCCCAAATAAACTACCATCGGGGCCAAAAAAAACCAGCCCGATTACAAGCCCCAAAACAACAAGAACCACTGTCATCAGGACCATCAGGTAGATGGAGTTTCTTTTATTTGCTCGTATCAGTTCCCACATCGTTCGATTCGGTCAACAATTCTTTAGAGCTGTCCCTTTCGATTGGTTCGGCACAGCATAGTTCAGCTGCAAATTATTGGAACAGGCAAACAAGGAATCCACCAAAATCCCTGTCTACATAAACAATGGTTTTCCTGACCTTCAACAGTACCAAAAAGGATTCTCGTTATTTATGCTTTAGAGAAGTCAACCTTTGGAACCTCACGCTCAGCGGGAGCTTCAATCTCGAAGAAGTCACGTTTGGCAAAACCAAACATGCCGGCAATTATATTCGAAGGAAACATCTGAATCTTGTTGTTGAAGAACAACACCTGGTCGTTGTAACTTTGCCGGGCGAAGGAAATTTTATTTTCCGTGCTGGTCAGCTCTTCCTGCACCCCTAAAAAGTTCTGATTGGCTTTTAAGTCAGGATAGTTTTCAACAACCAGCATAAATTTGCTGAGCGCTTCGCCGAGCGCACCTTCGGCTTTAGAGGCCTCGGAGACAGAATTTGCACCCATTGCCTGGCTTCTCGCTTTTGTTATCGCTTCGAAAGTCCCCCGCTCGTGCTTCATATAACCCTTGGCAGTTTCCACTAAATTCGGTATGAGGTCGTGACGTCGTTTCAACTGAACGTCAATCTGCGACCAGGAATTAGCCACCTGATTACGAAGACGAACAAGGGAGTTATAAGCACCAATGATAAAAGCGATTACAAAGACAAATAGCAGAACAATAATAAGGCCGATTATCCACAGCGCAGTCATTTATTGCTCCTTAAAAAAGGAAGCTCAAAAAGTTACTTAACGTTTTAGACTTTTTTCTCTACTATTTCCTTTTGTTGATAACGATTGCAACAACAAGAACAACAACACCAACAACTATTAATATCCAGTTTAACGTTGATAAACTAAGAATTCCCATTATTTCCACCTTTCTTAATTTTTCGGTTAACATTCAATTTATAATTTATTTAGCGTAGAATTTGTAAATTGTCAATTGAGTATACTTCTCTGACGGCTCAAGAACAACAGAAGGAAAATTGGGCTTGTTCGGTGAATCAGGGAAATGCTGGGCCTCAAGACAAAACGCGTTATGCCTGTTGTATACAGCACCCTTTCCCTTGTTTGTGCCGTCGAGAAAGTTGCCGGAGTAAAATTGTAGACCGGGCTCAGTGGTGTAAACTTCCATAACCCGCCCGGTGGTGGATTCAGACACCCTGGCGGCAAGGGTGAGGGAATCATCGGTCTTATTCAGAACGTAATTATGGTCATATCCGCCTTTGACCTGCTCTATACGTGCACCGATAGTTTCCGGACTGGTAAAATCCATCGGTGTACCAGCCACTGGTTTTATTTGACCTGTTGGAATAAGCTTGTCGTCAACCGGCGTGTAGTTGTCAGCTTTCAGCATAAGCTTATGGCCGAGAATGTCCCCCGAGTCGTGTCCTGCGAGGTTGAAATAGCTGTGGTGTGTCAGATTGAGAACTGTCGTCTTATCGGTTTCGGCTTCGTAGCTGATTTTCAGCTCGTTGTCATTTGTAAGTGTGTAAATGACGGTGCAGGACAAATTACCCGGATAGCCCTCTTCGCCGTCGGGACTAAGATAAGTAACCTTCAACGCCGGTCCATCGTCCGTTTCCATTGGTTCTGCATCACACACGACTTTGTCGAAACCTTTGACGCCGCCGTGGAGGTGACTTATGTTGTTTTCATTTTTGGCAAGTGTATATTCTCTGCCTTCTAAAGTAAATTTTCCGTCCGCAATACGATTTCCATACCGTCCGATTAGAGCTCCGAAATAAGGCGAGTTTTCGATGTATTTATCAAGTGAGTTATAACCTGATACAATATCGGCAAGCTTTTCATTCTTGTCGGGGACGTGCAGTTCAGTCACGATGCCGCCGTAGTTTGTTATTTTGACAATTAAGCCGTTGGCGTTGGTCAGTGTATACAAATCTGCTTTTTCGCCGTCAGCTGTGGTTCCAAACGGCTCCTTTTGAATGTTCATTTTGCATTTCTCCTTTCCGGTGAACAGTTTGTTATTGCAGCCAGCCAATGCGGTAACTGCCACTAAGATTAAAACGTTTCCGGCCTTCATTTTATTTTGATTCCTTTCTTAACCTGTTGACCATTCTGTTTTGTAGCATAATATTTTCACCCGATTATTTTATTCCGAACCAAACATTTCCGCCAGCAATTTTTGTATTTTATTATCCTCGTCGAGTTCGGCCCCTGTCACAATGTCCTGCAGTTCCCCTCTGTCAAACCAAAGCCCGTCACCTTTTTTGCATTTGTCGATAAGCAGAGGCCGTTCACCCGTCCCAACGGTTATTTTTTGCATTTTCTTAAGGCATATAGGACACTTTCTCCGCTTTTCAGAGGTTTGCTGATTAACTTCAAAAGAACCGAGCAGTTCAGCGGCCTTTTCAGCGTCTTTGAGTAAAAGCTCAAGCTCGCCGGCGTCGAGCCAGATGCCGCCGCAATCTGTGCAGTAGTCGACTTCAACATCTGCAAGTTCCAACGTTATCATCGCATTGTCACATACAGGACAATCCATCGTTATTCTCCACTAATTTCCATCATTGCGGCATAATACCGTCTCCGTCTGCCTGCGTCAAGAAAACCCTCCATAAAAAGTATTCACAGCATTGTGGCACTATTTTCATAAGTCATATCAGCCAATGGCTTTCAAAGCACTTTTCGTGTATTACACAATCCAACAATGTCTTCGAGAACGTCCGGTAACTAAGAATAAACGGCTCTTAAACCGCACTTAACTCCTCGCATTGTCATAAGTGGGCGCAGGTAAAAGTCGGCCGCTCCAAAATGCCGTAGAAACTTGTCAGTACTCTCCGGTCTACAGAAGAAATTTATTTGCCAATCCCGATTATCTGTGCTATTATTGATTCATCACGGGGCCATAGCTCAGTTGGGAGAGCGCTTGCATGGCATGCAAGAGGTCGTGGGTTCGAATCCCATTGGCTCCATTGAGTTTTTCCCCTTTTTTGGTTTAATATCAAAGATACTTTTGCAATAACTCACTCGACTTAACCTTTAACTGACTTTTTGTGTAACTTTTTGTGTAACTTTTTCAGACCATAAGTTTTCTGACGCCGCCCTGTCATACTCTGACTCAGGCACTTGCAGGTAATACTTTGCGGTCGTCGTAATCTTAGCATGCCCTGCCCACGCCTGCACTACGTGCATCGGATACTTACCGGCCCAATCCCGGATACAGCTTTTTCTCAAGCTGTGATATGGCTTGCTGTATCTGTGCACGCCTGACTTTCGGTATAAGACCTGAAAGTCTCTCCAGAAGTTGTTACGTCCGGCTGTACCATCGATAACGCAAATCTGACCGTCTGGTGCGTTCTCATAGGCATCTAAGAGTATAGCCTGCAACTCAGGGAATATCGGCACTATCCGTGAATCTTTGTCTTTTGGTTGCCAACTCCTGTCCTCTTTTGTGATAACAGTAAGCCGGTTGTTATGCCAGTCAATGTTCGACCACTCTAATGCCAAAGCCTCACCACGTCGTAACCCTGCCAGTCGGCATAACGATATAAGCAGCCGGATATTTGGTGTTGCGTAATCGGTCAGCTTTTTGTACTCGTCAGGTGTTACGTAATGCCAGTCCTTGTCAAGTTTCGGCGGTTTGCTCACCTTGTCGAAGGGATTGTAAAGTACAACATCATCGGTTACTGCGTTGTTGAACATCGACCGGCAGTTGCGGATATACAGGTCAACCGTTGTCGCCGTCAGGTCTCTTTTCTTTTTGTTGATATACTTTAGCTCACCGTTGGCCAGTGCTGTTTTGAATGCCCTTGCATCAGCCCTTGTGAGCTGGTCTATTCGTCGGTGCTCACCAAAAAAAGCCAACAGATACCGTGCTGTGTACCGATGCAATCGGTATGTTCCCTCTGCAAGTTCGGACTTCCGTGAATCAAAGTAAAGTTTCAAATAATCGCACAGACTGCAAGCCTTGCTTACATTCCTACGTCCGGGCCGTTCAGCCAACTCGATTTGCTTTTGCTGCCGTATTTTTTCAGCTGTCGCTTTGAAACTTTATCAATTCGACCGATGGATTTACCCCGAAACTTTCCATCAGCCCCAAACCACCGAAGATACCAATAAGTGTATTTTCCAGACTTGGCCTTAACCGTCTGTTTTGTCAAATTTACTGCTTCACGTGCCATTTCTTATACCTCCAATAAAGTTTTGAAAAGATAGATTTACTACTTAGTACTTAACTCATAGATAAGCATAAGTCAAGCTTTTTTTTGTTATTTTGAAGTTTTTTTTCTGAGTTGAAGCTGGAGGTATTCTGCTAAACGGTCTATTTTATCCACCCCTAAACCCCTCTGGCCGTTCAGAAAGAAGTGCAGATGTGATTCGGCAATACCGCAGTCTTTGGCAATCCGATAAACGCTCTTGCCGGAATTGCGGACAGCTGCTCTCAATTGGTCAGATAGTTTGCTTTTCGCAGCCATATCTTTAATATATCTGAACCTGCTAAAAGTTGCCAGAATGTTATTTCTCCACTTCAACAACACTAATTTTATTACACGAATCATAACACAAAAACCTTTCAATCGTATAGCTGAGCATCATCGTGGATTTTTCTCCATCTGTTGTTTTATAAATCTTTCCAATTCACTGCGTGGATAGAAAACCTTCTTGGAAATCTGCACACCTTGAAGTACACCTGCCTCACGATATCGCCGCAAGGTATCATCAGGGTGTTTTATTTCGATAGTATCAAGCCGTAAATATCTGATGGCCTCATCTTCAGTCAACAGTTCTGGAGAAGGTGTAAAGCCTCCATTGCCATCTGGTAAAACTGAAGAAGTAGTAAACACGATGTTTTTCTCATTTGCTACCATCATTTGATTTATCCAAAACAGTATCTTCAGGGCATCTTAAATAGGTACGTAGCTGAGGTTCTTTACGTTATTTCGCAATCTTCCTTGAAGCAACTCAACCGTTAGAAGTCTCCATATATCATGATCAAGCCAGGAAATACCTCCTACTTTGAAAGGCAGATCGTATGAGCAGTACTCTGGAAAATCGAAATGTTCTTTATAAAGATATTGATGAGGTTCTGGGACACTCAATGGCAAAAGCACTTCTTCAAAAGCTACAGGCCCCCCGTTCCCTGCGAGCTTATAAGAGGCAAATTGAATTGCCTCTCGGGCCGTAAATAGCTTATTTAATCTTTCCTTGGCAAGTTCTTTGCGCTCGTCGTCTAAAGCGTTATAATTCGATATACCCTCATGGTACAGGACAGGGGGCTCAAACCTGTCTACAACCGTCCAAAGCATCACGACTCCATCGTAAACAACATCGCCATGTTCAAAATCTTTTTCGACTGTGCGAAGTCTGTACAAAATTGTTTCATTTTTGTTCATCTTTGTTCTCCTTATGTTAATATTGATTTTCCCCCATAATTCGTTACGTTTGCTGTATTAAGCAGAAATCTAATAAGCTCCTCATCTATGAGCAGTTGAGGGCACAGTGTAAAACCGCCATTGCCGTCAGATAGAACGGCAGGAGTTATAAACACGATGTTTTTCTCATTTGCTACCATCATTTGTTTATCAAAAACAGTATCTTTAAGGCATCTTAAAAAGGTGCGTAGCCGAGGTCCTTTACGTTACTTCGTAATCTTATCTGGAGCAGCTCAACCGTTAGGCGTCTTGTTCGATCATGATCGAGCCAGTAAATACCTCTTACATTAAAAGGCAGATCGTATAAGCTGTGCTCTGGAAAATCGCAATGTTCTTCTTCATAAAGATATCGATGAGGTTCTAGGACACTCAATGGCAAAGGCACTTCTTCAAAAGCTACAGGCCCCATGTTTTCTGCGAGCATAAAAGAGGCAAATTGAATTGCCTCTCGGGCCGTAAACAGCTTATTTAATCTTTTCTC
>JBHPEQ010000033.1:0-24739 GCA_042576845.1 Planctomycetota bacterium | reverse complement strand
TTGCTCTTACTCCCCTGCTTCGAACTTCTTGAAAATATAATCCTAATGAAGCAGGAGAGACCCTTCTCAAAACTTTTATAACAAGTTTTTCTCTTGTATTGGCTTTCAATGGATAGCGGACTGCAGTTAGATCTCCGTACCTGTTACCCCACATTTTTTGACCAGCTTCTAAAGTAACAAAAGCCTTTGGAGTTCCGCGAAATCTGTCCCAATAGTTCTCATCCTTATCGCGTATTTTATTTAGGTCGATTGGTATTCCAGGTTCCCAATCCCTGCAGTTATCCGCTTCTGCCAGACCCGGGAAATCAGGCATTAACTCGGTATCCGCAGTCGCGTCTTCAATAGGCACTATGGCCCTGATACGGAATTGACTCGTTCGCTCCTCGAGTTTTCTCCTGTTTGAAACTGCGAAATAGTCAGCCTCGATTACATCCCCCTCTTTGACATTAAGGTCATCTGCCAGCCATTCATTTATAATGATTTCCTCGTTCCCCATATCTGCAGGGATGATACTATCGCCACCTGATGATTTACTCATAGCCGTTACCATAGAATACGGCGTTGTCTTTTCACCCGCACGCAATTCGTTAACAAAATACGTAAAAACTCCAACAGCTTTTTCATCGCTACCTATTGCAGCTTCACCAATAGAGCTGTCAATAAATACTCTGCTGCTTCGAAGTTCCAATACATCGCCAGCAGTTAAAGAGCGAAGGTCAAGCCCTGCATCTGCAAGCTGCCAACTTTCTTGTAAAGTGTCATTTGCTGCTTCAACCGTTACCTCGCTTCCTTCCTCCGAACCGACTAACAGCATATTAACCTGACCATCTATATTTAACTGTTTTTGCAGCCATTTCAATGGGACGAATACATTTAATGGTGAGATTTGATTCGACTGTAAACTGAAATGTCCAAACTGCTCTCTGCCTGCAATAGCAGTTACTGTTAATCTGAAACCCAATGACAAATCAGTTCCTGGTGTTAAGGGAATCTCACGCGGCATCAGACTCGGTTTGCCGATTCGGAGAATAACCTCATCACCAATTTTAACACTAATCTTCTCCGCCAAAGGTTCGTTTAGAATAACGCCGGGATTCCTACCCGATGGAAAAGGATTTATTGCTCCTGCAATCCCATAAAATCTTTTATCAACACCGAGAAGCTCGATTCTGTTAGCACGTTTATTACCATCAGTGTCCGTAATCAGGCCTTTTAGCTGTAAAACCGGTGCTGCTGTCACATTCAACTTGTTCGACAACTTATTAGCCAGTTCTGTTGTAAAGAACCTGTCCCTGCTTGTCAGGGCAAGTTGAGTTTTGCCAAGTCGAGCGTTTACCATCATCTTAAGACTGTTCTCTACCGAATCACCTACAACCAGAGCGCCTGCTAAAATAGCGACGCTTACAACCACAGCCAACAGAACTCCAAGATTGGTCCTCCAGTAAAATAAAAGGGTTCTTCTGGTAAGTTTTAACAACGTCATTATCTACTTTTCCTCTTGGTAAGTATTCCATTCTCCAGTTCTAGCACCTCGTCCATACGATCAGCAAGTCTGCTTGAATGTGTTACGACAATCAACGCAACTTTTTCACTTTGATTTAATTCGACAAGTAATTCCTCTATTTTTTCTGACACTTTACTATCCAACGAGCCTGTTGGTTCATCAGCAAGCAAAAGCTTGGGATTATTTATTAGAGCTCTGGCAACTGCTACACGCTGTCTCTGCCCTCCAGAAAGCTCCCCAGGTCTGTAATACAACCAATCTTTAAGCCCAACTCGTTCAAGTAAACTAACCGCTCTTTCCTCAAATACTTCTCTTGAATCCGATTTTGTGCAAACAAGCGTTGGTATCAGTACATTTTCAAGAACTGTACATTGTGGAAGAAGGTGGTGCAGTTGGAAAATAAACCCTATATTTTCATTACGGATTTTTGCAAGTACTCTATCCTCAAGCTGACTAAGATCAGCATCGTCGAACAAAATATGTCCGGAACTGGGTTTGTCAAGTGCGCCTATAATATTCAGCAAGGTACTCTTACCGCAGCCCGATGGCCCCACCACTGCTATCGACTCACCTTCCGACACTTTAAGTGTTATATCTTTCAGAACACATATATCTTGACCTTCTAATGGCGTTTGATAGATTTTTTTTACCTTTATGAGTTCAAGCATGATTTTTCTCACTAAAGTTTTTAATAGTTCTCATAAATATACTTGCCATTTCATCAGAAGTCTTTTCAATATTAAACTTTTCAATTACTGACAACCTCCCTTGTTCACCTAATCTCTCTGCATGATCAGTATCCAGCAGTAATTTCTCTATCGCTTCAGCGAGCTTGACGGCATTATTGGGTTCATATAATAAACCTCCTCCTGTCTTTTCCAGCAGTTCGGTAAAGACACCTGTAGCAGGTTCTACCACCGGCACTCCTGTTGCCAGCGATTCAATTAAATATAATCCATAAGCAGATTGATGTTTTTCCGGGACCGAAAGCACTGATAGCTTTTGCAGAAACTCTTTTTTATCTTTATTCCCAAAGTTCGACATTATTTTTACGTCTTCGGTCAAACTATGTTCGCTCAGCTTTCGCTCGATAATTTCTATGAAGGCCCTTTCTTCTTCTCCGTGCCTGCCCGCTATGTATAATTTTGTATTTTTAAGTCCCTCTTTTCTCTTTAGTACAATAAATGCCTCGACCAATATATCAAGCCCTTTACCTGGACTCATTTGTGAAAGAAAACCAATCGTCGGAATCTTCGGCCTGATTTCCGAAGGTTCATACTGCTCTAATTCAATACCCGGATAAACCACGTGGACTTGATTACCACTGAGTTTAAGTCGCTCTTTCATAACATCAGCGTAATAGTTACTGACAGCTATGAAAGTATCTATACCACGTGCACGTTCGGAAAGGACTTCCCATGCCTGTTTATTATATGGCGCTGTTAGATCATCCAGAAATTGGTCTTCATCCTGAAGCATACATACTACCGGCACTCCAGTTTTCTGCTTTATTCGACCCGCCATACCTGTAAGTAGAGCATTAGATAAACACACAATGTCCGGTTTGTTTTCCTCTTCACTGAGCCAGTTGACCAATCTTTCAAGCTCCTTGACCTGGCGCCCATCTTCCCCCTGCAGCATTGATATTGTCGTCTTACCCAACACATGTGCATCCACCATCCCTGACCTGCCGGAGGCCCATTCCAGTAATTTTCGCATGTCGAATATTCTATCTATCCAGCGCGGAGTCTTGCGGAAAATAGCCGACTGCTGCTGAAGATACACATTTATACCGCCAAAGAAAATCGGCGCATTGCTGAGCTGTTCTGCTCCATCAACACGAAGAGGCAAATACAAGGGTATCATCAGCACTTCATGGCCCAGCTTGCGAAACGCCCTCACCAAAGCCGCATCACGCAAACAGTTCTCACAATAAATATTATCTCCAGCACCTGGTGTAAATTGTGCAATTCTCATAAAGTCCTCCGACTTATTGCTCCGGACCAAAAGCATAAACAGAACTGTCATCACAACCGACAACAATTATATTACCAACAACAGCTGGTGATGAACTAATAGCCTGGCCGGTATCAAATGACCAGACTTTACTGCCGTCAGATAACCTTAACATATACAGCCTTCCATCCCCGCTTCCAACAATAACCTTTTCGCCGCAAATTATCGGTGAACTTTCAACTTCTCCGAGTGTCTGGAACGTCCATCTCTCCTTGCCGCTGTCAACATCTATACAGTGAATACTATTGTCCCTTCCACCAACCACAACAACGTCGCCCGAAACAGCGGGTGAAGAATAATGTCCTGTATCGGACCCCGTATATTTCCACGATATCTTACCTTCTGTTATGTCTGCTTTCATAAAAGTATTTTCATAATTACCAACATAAACCATGCCGTCCAAAATTGCTGATGAGCCCGCGATATACGCTCCACCATCTATACGCTTAATACTTGAACCATCTTTACCTGAAACTATATGTATCAAGCCATCACAGCCGCCGAAAACTATTCTTTCGTTCTCGACCGCAGGTGTGCCGTTAACGTAGTTGTCCGTTTCATACTTCCATACAACATTTCCATCCGCTAAGTTCAGACAATATAATCTGCTGTCGTAGCTTCCCACAATTATTCGCAATTTCTTAGTATCATCAGAGCTAAACCAGTTTGCTGAACCTAAAATTTGCCCCCCCGTTTCATACTTCCATTTAAGCTCGCCCGTCTTTTTATCAATCGCATAAAAAAAGCTGTCTGACGACCCGATGAAAATCCTATCTTCAACTATACAAGCCGTTGCCTCAACAGCACCTTCTGTTTTATATAACCATACCTGCTCTCCGGTTTTAAGGTCAATAGCATAAATATTTCCATCGCTCGAGCCGATATAAACAATTGCCTCATCAATAGCAGGTGACGATTTCACTTCATCCCCCGTCTGGAATTTCCATAGAACTTTAAACGAGTCAGGCAATTCACCCTGGCAATTACCCGCCAGGTTCGGTCCACCATGAAACATTGGCCAGCTACCGTTTACATCCACCACTAATTCTCTTCGTTGCTCGTCGATATCTTGCCTTTCCTCTTCTAAAGCCCCAGGCTTAATCAGCACCTTTGCTGCCAGAACAACAACCAACAAGAGGACGATAATATAAAATATAAGTTTTAATCTGCTATCTTTCATAGCTAAATCAACATTAAACCTAATCTGACTTTCTTAAGGTTTGAAATATTCTCCGCTAGGCACACCCCTAAACATTTTATTTGGAAGCTGCCAGATTCACACAGATAAGCTCCTCGTCATTCCTTACATAAATATGTTTGTAAGCAAAAGCCGGATGAGACCAGCACACACCGCCTCGCTGATCGAGCTGGCCTTTAGTAGGTTTGATAAGTACCGCTCTGCTGATTTCCTCGAAACCCGCTGGTGAGAGTTTGCTTATAATCAGCTCTCCGCGTTCATTGAACATCCAAACATTTTCCCCGTTTTGCACCAGATGAATATTAGCCCAGCGAGCCTTGGGAACAGCATCAAGGCTTTCCCATATCCTATCGCCCGTTTTCAGCTCAAGACACCGAAGCTCACCATAACTGTCAACACCATATACATATTCACCAAGAATTACAGGTGTAGATATCATACAATGAAGGCTGTCTGTTTTATTTTCATTTTCACCCTTACGCCGCCAGACCTTCTCTACAGTCACCTCATCCTGGCTAACCTTTAATACCAGCGAACCATCAAAAAAGGAACTAATAAAAAGATGGTTATCTCTGAAAACTGGCGTGGGTACATTTATTATCATCTCAGCTGGCTCAAAAGGATGCTCCCAGTAAAGCTGGCCATTAACAGGACTAAGGCCAACTATACGCTCGCCCGTCCAGCAGACAAGTACTCGTTTGCCCTCCTGCTCAATGACTATAGGCGCTGAATAGGAAGCGGCATCATCCAAGGATCTCCATATTTCTTTTCCTGTTACTTTGTCAAATGCAACGAGGCAGGCGTTGTCCTTACCGCCAATTTGCACTATTACCATATCATCCTCTACCAGTGGCGAAGCTGTAATACCCCAGATTGGCATCCTTATCTGGTACTCTGTATAGAGATCCTTTTTCCAAACTACTTTTCCGTTTGCTGCATTAAAACAGAACATGTGCCCCATCGTTCCAAGTGAATAGGCGCGGCCGTCCTCAATTGTAACCGAAGCACGTGGTCCTACAGGATATCCGACATTACTGTATCTACATTCGTATGCATGAGACCATATTTCCTCGCCGGTCATGGCATCAAAGCAGAGAACTCTTTCTACCTGATTTGGCCTAACAACTCGGTCCATAACATAAACGCGATTGTCCGCCACAGTGGGTCCGCAATAACCGCCCGAGATTTCTTTACGCCATACGACCTTTAACCCCGGCTCATCGAGTCTTTCAACTATCCCTTTCTCATTCCAGACACCGTCCCTGTTCGGACCCCGCCATTGTGGCCATTCATCAGCCCAAAGAAATGAATTCAAACAAGCAAAAATGCTACAAAACACCAAAAATAATGAAGATAAGGTATATCTGTCTTTCATCAAATAGTCTCCGCTAGTAGAGGCCTGGTACTGTTGCCAGCCACTCAGTAAGTTTTATTGCCTATTTTCAAATTTAACTCCGATTGTAATTTCCTAAATAAACCTTAATATTATACATGTTGTGGCACTATTTGTAAAGGGGAAACCGAAAAAGCAATAGGACACAACATACTGTGTTGGAAAGCTTCTGGAATGTTCCTAAGCGATCAATATGGGAAATTCCGGTTGAGGTAAAAATGATATTGACACATCGCCCGGAGGTGATTAGAGTGTGATAGATGAGTCTGCAGCGGCATTCTGTTGTTGCAGCTGCAACTCGTAGTGGGCTTCTTAGCTCGATATAGAAAGGAAAACACCATATAGAAAGGAAAATACCATGAATAACACGAATCGATTGGTAGCTGGGCTTGCAGTCTGTCTGATTCTAATTAGCACAAGCTATGCCTTCGCACAGGATTGGCCTCAGTGGCGCGGGCTCAAACGTGATGGTAAGGTCAGCGGGTTCGTCGTACCCGAAAAATGGCCCGAAGAACTTACACAGAAGTGGAAAGTAACCGTGGGACAAGGTGACGCCACGCCTGCCCTAGTAGGTGACAAACTCTATGTCTTCGCACGACAGGGAGAAGAGGAGGTAACCCTGTGTTTGAATGCGGACGACGGAAAGGAAGTGTGGCGGGACAAGTACGCCGCACAGGCCGTGACTGGAGCAGCCGCCAGGCACCCAGGACCCAGAAGCTCTCCTGCGGTAGAGGATGGAAAAGTCGTAACATTAGGCGTAGGCGGGGTTGTTTCCTGTTTGGACGCCGCTACGGGCAAGCTCGTTTGGCGCAAGGACCCATTCCCCAAGGTCGTACCTAAGTTCTTCACCTCCATGTCGCCGATCATAGTGGACGGATTTGCCATCGCGCATCTTGGTGGACAGGGCAATGGTGCAATAATAGCCTATGACCTGGCCAGTGGTAATGAGAAGTGGCGATGGACTGATGAAGGCCCGGAGTATGCTTCGCCTGCCATGTTGACGGTGGGAGGCACGAAGCAGCTCGTGACGCTTGCAGAGAAAAACATCGTGGCTGTTGGCGTGACCGATGGAAAGCTTCTGTGGCAACTGCCGTTTGAGCCCCAGGGAAGGGCTTACAACGCAGCCACACCAATTGTCGATGGGCAAACTGTAATCTACACAGGTTCAGGCCGAGGTACCAAGGCCGTTAAGATCGAAAAGCAAGGGGATGCTTTTTCTGCCAAAGAACTTTGGAGCAACTCAGAAATTGCTCCGCAGTTCAATACACCAGTGCTCAAGGACAACCTTCTCTTCGGCCTCTCCGACAGCAGCAATCTCTTCTGTATCAATGCTCAGACCGGCCAGACGGCCTGGACTGACGCAACCGAGCACGGCCGCGGCTTCGCAGCAATTGTGGATGCTGGCGCGGTCCTCCTTGCCCTTCCTAATACTTCTGAATTGCTTGTGTTCAAGCCCGACGGCAAGGAGTACGCCGAGATAGCGCGATACAAGGTGGCCGACACACCTACCTATGCGCATCCGATAATCTCAGGGAACCGCGTGTTTGTGAAAGACCAGGAGTCGGTGGCAATGTTGGTGGTCGAGTAAGGTCTTGTCCCTGTGCTAAGCAGATTCTGCTGAATAGTTCGAGCAGTAACAGGATAAGGGTATTGCCTATTATCGTGGAATTAGAAGGCTTGGTTGCATAGCTAAGCGTTTAATATGGGAAATGTCAGTTTATAAGCTCAGATTTAGCAAAAGAGAATAAATTTCGAGTTAAAATTGATTGGAGAATAAGATGAATCGAAGAACATTCATAAAGGCATTGCCGGCTTTCACCGTACTGGCAGCTACAACGTCTAACTTCGCCCAGAAAGTGGCTGGCTTAGTACAGGATATGCAACCAATCACACTTCCAAAACCCCAAACAGACGGTGGTAAATCCGTGCTGGCGGCCCTGCAGAACAGAAGGACAAACCGCAACATCAGTCCGCAAAAACTCTCACCACAAATACTCTCTAATCTTCTCTGGGCTGCATTCGGGGTCAACCGCGACAAAGCATCATTTGGAAAGCCGGGAAGAACAGCCGCATCTGCCAGTAACTCTCAGGAAATCGATCTCTATGTTGCACTGCCCGAAGGAATCTATCTCTATGAAGCGATTCCTCACCATCTGACTCCCGTCGCCTCTGGAGACTACCGAGCCGGAGCCGGAAGGCGTACCGCATCAACAGCTCCGGTGAATATCTTCTACGTCGTGGACCGCAACAGATACGATATGGGACCAGGCCAGCCGGACCGAAATATTGGAGACCCGGAAGTACAAAAGTCATATTACTATGTCGGTACGGGTCTAATTGCCGCAAATGTCTATTTATTTGCGGCCTCACAAGGTCTGGCTGCCTGGTTTCACAATTGCGATAAGAAAAACATTGCAAAAGACTTAAAACTGCGACCGGAACAGAGTGTGCTCTTTGCACAAACAGTTGGTTATCCGGGATAGATTTCAAGCAGGGAAAAAGGGCTCTTGCCTCAAGGCAACAGTTGTTCACATTATAAATTTAATCTCTCCGAACGCTGTAAGCAAAGAGCTTATCCGAATGGCGCACATAAAGTCGGCCACCGAAAACTACAGGATGAGCCCAGTAGGGACCACTGCCGCCGCGTGGAATACGAAACGAACCTGACTCCTCCCACTTCTCGGTCGTTGCCTTTATCAGTGACATCGTCCCTTTTTCGTCAAGGCAGTAAACCATCCCGTCAGCATAAGTCAAAGAACCTTTGCCCGGAGCTTGCCACATTTTGCGGCCTGTATCGAAATCCAGGCAGAACCAGCCGCGGGCCTCATGGCCGGCGCCATAAAGATGCCCCTTTAGCAGCAACACACCGCCGTGGTGGTTGTCTAATAGCTCACTCGTCCACACCAGTTTGACAATAAACTCACCGCTGGCTTGCCGTTGAGGTCGTAGCAGAATACTACCTTTACCATACCCGCTTGAGGCATAGACCAGACCATTATTGACTATCACGTCCGTTATGTTGTTTTCACGTTTATTGCCGAACACGTAATCCCATAGTAGACGCCCGCTATTCAGGTCAAAGCTAAGCACGCGGTTTGCACTAAGAGTAATGACCTGTTCTACACCATCAACTTCTGCAATCACTGCCGAGCAGTTCCCGACCGCGTCCTTTATATCGGTGTTAACCCACAATGTGCGTCCCGTAGCCGCCTCCATCGCTACTATGTATCCCCGTTCACCACCCGGACAGCAAAAAAGGGTATTTCCATGAATCAACACGGATTCGCTATACCCATATTCCGGCCGTTCTGCTTCGAAAGTCTTTAATAATTCTACATGCCATCTTTCCTGACCCGTCTGGAAATCAAATGCAGTCAGCCGTCCCAGCTCGGAAAGGTGGTAAACAGTATTACCTTCCACAGTTGGTGTTCCTCGAGAGCCCGCATACGGCCACGGCCCAGGGTTGTCGTTCGCTGGCTTCCCAGGACTGTCCGTTGAGACGTTGCCACACTTGCTTGCCCTCCAGGTTCAGACTCGTTACGTATGTTTGTTTGCCTATCATACCGGCTGTAAAAATATGCTCCCCGACTATCGCCACTGAGCTGTATCCGTGTCCAATCCCGGAGGCTGTCCACAGTAATTTCGGACCATCTTCCGCCCAGCTCTGCAGAAGCATGGTGTCGGTTGACAGGTTATCGCGCCGTGGGCCATGAAAACAAGGCCATGTTATGTTATCACCGGCTAAGGCGGCCGTAGATACATTAAGAATCAGCAGAAGAAAATATCTTACACTGTACATAAATTCTCCTTCGAAATCTCTATCTCTTCCTTCGTCATCGGATTTCCATTTTTAGCAAGAAATTCCCTTTACATTTTCAACTTCCTTTGTCTTGGTGGGTGATGCTACTAATGCCGCGATAATATCAAAATTATCTTTCAAACGCAAACATATAAATGATTTTTAATATTCCGCCGCAATTCTACAGGTTTAACCAAAAGATGAAGTCAACATCTATTTTTACACTATGTTATAATTTGCAGCTCTTTTTCTCTCATTGGTTATGGTTTCTGGGCGACGGTTTGCACAACCGTTATTCGGCGGTTCGAATCCACCCACCGCCTGTTATTCTTTTTGAACGTTACAGCTAAAATGGTATCATTCCTAAAGCCTAATTTATTATTTGTGCTTGCATAAATCAGCTTCTGAATAGATAATTTCTACTCGGATTATAAGGAGCGATTATGAAGATAGCTTATTTCGACTGTTTCGCCGGTGCCGGCGGAGATATGATTGCAGCAGCCATGCTTGACGCCGGCCTTGACGCCAAATTTCTCAAAGAACAAATAAGGACGCTCGGCTTAAAGCAACTTGAAATAAAAATCGCGCAAACAAAGCGTTGCGGCTTGAGCGCACTAAGCTTCATCCCCACAGCACCAAGGCAGCCCGAGCACAGAAGCCTCAAACAAATCACCGAAATTATCAGCCAAAGCAAAATAAGCAAACAAGCCAGGCAGACAGCAATTTTTATATTTGACAAGCTCGCAAATGCAGAGGCGACCGTCCACGGAAAAGACCCCGAAGAGATTCACTTTCACGAAATCGGCGCCGTCGATTCAATCGTTGATATTGTTTCCGCTGCTGTAGGTCTGGAAGCTCTTCAGGTTGAAAAAGTATACTGTTCGCCTATAAGTGTCGGCGGCGGCACCGTTAAAAGCACTCACGGGCTGTTGCCGGTCCCCGCCCCGGCAACAGCAGAATTGATAAAAAATGTCCCCATTGTCAGCGGACCCAAAATGGCTGAACTGCTGACACCGACGGCCGCAGCAATTTTGACAACTATAGTCGATGAGTTTGGCCCCCTGCCGGAGATGAAAATCGAAGCGGTCGGCTGCGGAGCCGGCACGATGAAATCGGAAGAATTTCCAAACATCTTACGCCTGTTTATCGGCGAAACCGCAGAGCAGGCAAATGCCGACTCTGTCTGCCTCATCGAGACCAATGTTGATGATATAAGCGGCGAAATAGTCGGTTCTGTGGTAAATGAGCTTTTGGAGCGAGGTGCTTTGGACGTATTTACTACGCCGATTTATATGAAACACAGCCGCCCCGCCGTCAAAATATCGGTTATCTGCGAAATTAAGGACGCCCCCCTTTTTGAGCAAATCCTTTTCAAGCAAGCAGTTACGTTCGGCATTAGAAAGCAGATTATCGGCAGAAGCAAGCTGGAGAGGGATTTTGTCGAGGTAGAGACAAAATTCGGCAGGATAAGAGTCAAAATCGGCCTTATCAACGGAAATATTTTGAATTTTAAGCCGGAATTTTCAGATTGTCTGAGGGCTTCGAAAGAACACAGCGTTTCGGTCAAAGCAGTTCAGAATGCCGCCATAACTGCTTTTGAGAAAACAAGATAATTCAAAAATCATCCGGTAAACGTGAATTACAAAGGGAGTATTTTGTGGCATATACAGGTCTGTCTTGTCCAGATATATCGGACTGAACCTGCATCTCTATAGCTATAACTACTTGTATGCAAAGAGCTTACGTTATATTTAATTAATTTTAATAATTTCTATTGTTTCGGCTTAAAGTAGCCGATTACTAATAGAGCGGGAATAAATGGAAAGAAACGATAGTTGAGGAATTATGGCTTTTTAGCCGTGGTGAGCTCCCGGAAGGTAACTCAAGTTTGCATTCCGGGAGCTTTTTTTTCGCCAAATTCGGTGATAGTCGGAGCAGGATAAGGATTTACAGAAACTTTTCAAGATTATAAACGATATAATTTCTTTTCCGCCATACCCGCAAACAATAGGAGCGCTGGGACTCGAACCCAGGACCTACGGCTTAAAAGGCCGTTGCTCTGCCTAACTGAGCTACACTCCCTAAAAAAGCAACTTAACTTTCTTATTATAGCTTGAAACAGCAAGTATCTGTAATCTAAAATTCAGCTAATGAACAAGATTTTATCAAAAGTCCAGCAGTTTATAAACAGTAGAGCTATCCTGCAAGGAAATTCAAAATAGATTTTAGCAATAACTAAAGCTCCTAAAGCTGCGAGCATATCATTGACATCGTAGCAATTTTCAGCTAATATGCTGGTTTTTACCATTCGGAGTGTTAGAAGATGATAAATGTAACATTAATTACAGGCGATGGAATCGGCCCTGAAATTGCAGAAGCCGCCCGCAGGTGCATTGATGCCACGGATGCAGGATTAAACTGGGAAACAGCAGAAGCCGGCGTTGAAGTAATGCAGCGTGAGGGTACCCCCCTGCCGGAGAGGACAATAGAGCTGGTTAAGAAAAACGGTATTGTATTGAAGGCACCGATTACTACTCCGGTTGGAAAAGGATACAGGAGTCTAAACGTTTATCTACGTCAAAGTTTTGATTTATATGCATGTTTGCGGCCCTGCAAAAGTTATGAGGGCGTTCGGAGCAGATACACAAATATCGACCTTATTATAGTGCGGGAAAATACCGAGGACCTTTATGCAGGTATTGAATTTGAAAAAGGTAAGGACCAAACAAGCGAGCTTATCGATTGGATAAATAAACACGGCGAGCGAAAGATTCGCCGGGACTCAGGGATAAGTATCAAGCCGATTTCGGTGCACGGGACAGAACGTATAGTTCGTTTTGCGTTTGATTATGCCCGCAAGCTGGGACGCAGAAAGGTTACAAGTGTCCATAAAGCAAACATTATGAAATACTCGGATGGGCTGTGGCTTGAAGTCAGCCGGGAAGTTGCGAAAGATTATACTGATATTGAATTCGAAGACCGAATCGTTGACAATATGTGTATGCAGTTAATTCAAAAACCGGAGCTTTATGATGTAATTGTCCTGCCGAATCTTTACGGGGACATCATAAGCGACCTTTGTGCGGGGCTGGTTGGCGGTCTCGGAGTTGCGCCTGGTGCCAACATTGGTGAAAAGGCGGCTATATTCGAGGCAACTCACGGCAGTGCACCAAAATACAAAGGCCTCAATAAGGTCAACCCGACTGCATTGATACTAAGCGGGGTGCTGCTGCTAAGACATATAGGTAAAATGTCGGAAGCGGACAATCTGGAGAACGCTGTCGCGGCGGTAATCGCCGAGGGCAAAAATGTAACATACGATATGAAGGAAGACCGCAACGACCCGACGGCCGTCGGAACAAGCCAGATGGCTGAGGCCATTATTGAAAAAATCAAAAAATAAAATTTCAAATCAGAAGTCGGTGAAATACTTCTTCTTGATAGAGAAAAAATATGTCGTTTTTTAATTTGAATTTCTTAACTTTGGAGAAGGCATTGCATTTGGACCAGCAATCTTACCGCAAATTGATTTCGGGACAAACGAGAGGCATAGGAGCTTCATTTCTGCGTTCGTTTTTAGGGTTCTGCAGTCCGTTTTATGAGATTGTCATTAGAGTTCGGAATGTTTTTTATAACAACGGCTGGCTGCAGACACATTGTATAGCTCAACCTGTAATAAGCATCGGAAATATAACGGTCGGCGGGACGGGCAAAACGCCGGTTGTCATATATTTAAGCAATTGGTTAACGGCAAAGGGTATAAAAGTGGTGATACTTACCCGCGGCTACAAAGCAGCTCAAAACTCGAAATTAAAATCTCAAAACCACTCTGACGAGCCAGCCATTATAGCAGAAAGCTGCCCGGAAGCCGGATTGATAGTCAACGCAGACCGCGTTGCAGGGGCAGCTGAGGCAGTGAACAAATACGGTGCCCAGGTTCTGCTCCTTGATGATGGTTTTCAGCATCGTCGGCTCGGCAGGGATGTGGATATAGTAACAATCGATGCGATGCAGCCATTCGGTTATGGAAAGCTGCTGCCGGCAGGATTCCTTAGAGAGCCGGTCAGCGAGATAAAAAGAGCCGATGCGGTGATTATCACAAGAAGCGATTCGGTTAGTATATCCGAACTGAACAAGATTAAAGAACAACTACAGGCGGTCAAACCAGATATCATAACAGCAACCTCGAAGCATTCGGCTGTTTGCATAAAAGACGCCGCTCATACAGAAATCAGCATTGAGCAGCTAAAAGGAAAGCGTGTTTTTGCTTTTTGCGGAATAGCAAATCCGGACGCCTTTATGGAGACGATTACGAAGCTGGGGGCAAAGCTCACCGGCTCGAAGATTTATAACGACCATCATTCTTACACAAACAATGACATTACCGATATACGCAAGCAAAGCAAAGATTCAAAAGCAGAGTTAATACTGACAACACAGAAGGACTGGACAAAAATCAATACAAATTTCAAATCCCAAATATCAGATACCAAACATAAAACCTGCGGTTATTTTGCATACCTCGAAATCAAGCTCCGGTTTATCAGCGGAAGAGAAAAAATAAGAGCATTGATTGAGAAGGCGTTGTCGGTTAAAATCAAGGCCAAGTAGGGATTTTGCTCTTGATATTAGAAGCAAACTTTATATGTATGAGAAACTGCTCAAAACGGTAACGAATCTGGGCTCCCCGAGGGTTCTGCTAGCAGGCGACTTTATGCTCGATGTGTATATATACGGCGACGCCCTGAGGATAAGCCCGGAGGCACCGGTTCCTGTTCTGAAAGTCAGGAAAACACAATATTGCTGCGGCGGTGCGGGGTCGGTGGCAAACGACCTGGCGGCACTTGGCGCAGTGCCTTTTTGCATCGGCGTTACAGGAAATGATAAAAACGGCAAAATTCTCAAGGAAAAACTGACCGAAATAGGCGCCGATATTGAGGGGTTGGTTACGACAGACGACCGCCCTACCATTAGTAAACAAAGACTTATAGGCCTGGCGCAGCATCGCCATCAGCAGCAATTGTTCAGGATAGATGAAGAGATTACGGAACCACTATCGGATGATATATATAAGAAAATATTTCTTTGCTATCAGAATATATTGCAGCAGGCCGATATTGTTTGTCTGCAGGATTACAACAAGGGTTTGTTGAGCGCATCGCTATGTGAACAAATGATAAGTTCAGCAAAGCAGGCAGGCAAAAAGGTTCTTATCGACCCTTCTCGCAGCGGTGATTATTCGAAATACAGCGGCGCCACGGTACTTACGCCGAACCGACAGGAGGCCTCAACAGCGGTTGGCTTTGAACTGAAAACGCAAGCAGATGCTGAGCGGGCGGCGAACGAACTTCTCGAAAAACTTAAACTGCAAGCTGTGGTGATTACACTGGACAAGGAAGGGGCATATCTGAAGTGCGAAGGTATAAACCAAATCGTTCCGACCAGACAACGAAGCGTTTATGACGTTACCGGTGCCGGCGATATAGTTCTCGCCACACTTGCAACAGCTCTGGCATCCGGCTGCAACTACCTGGAAGCGGTGCAGCTATGTAACATAACCGGCGGAATTGAAGTAGAAAAATTCGGCGTTGCAACGGTAAGCATAGACGAAATCATAAACGAAATTATAAGCCAGAATCGCGGCAAAGACAGCAAGGTCAGGACGATTGATTCACTGGTTAAGGAACTGGATTTGCGCCGCAGGCAAAAAGAAACCATAGTTTTTACAAACGGCTGCTTCGATGTCCTGCACCGGGGACACATAGAGTTTTTGAAATTCTGCAAACAGCAGGGAGACATCGTCGTGGTGGGTCTGAACAGCGACAGTTCGGTCAAAGCCATTAAGGGAGATGACAGACCTATTAACAATCAATATGACAGGGCTTCTGTGCTGGCGGCAATGGAGCCAGTCGACTACATTACAGTTTTTGATGAGCCGGAGCCGCTAAACTTAATCAAAAAAGTAAGGCCGGCCGTGATGGTAAAAGGACAGGACTGGGCGGAAAAAGGCGTCGTCGGGCGGGAATTCGTTGAATCCTTCGGCGGCAAAGTCGTACTTGCACCATTAGTTAAAGGCAAAAGCTCAACGTCGGTAATACAAAAGATGAAAACGATTTTGAAGAAACTTTGATGGACAAGAATATCGAAAAACAAATAAGAGCTGTTATTGAAGCTCACGAGAAAATGGTGACCGGCGTTAAACGCAGTGCCGTCGATACAATTGCTGAGGCGGCTGAGGCAATAACGAAATCTCTGAAAGCAGGTGGATGCGTCTACGTATGCGGCAACGGCGGTTCAGCGGCGGATGCTCAACATATAGCCGGCGAACTCGTTGGAAGATTCGAACATGAGCGCAAAGCTCTTCCTGCGGTTGCCCTGACGACTGATACATCAGTGATGACTTCGGTTTCCAACGACTACGGTTATGAAAACCTTTTTTACAAACAGGTTGAGGCCTTAGTCAAAAAAGGCGATGTTCTGTGGGCTATTTCCACAAGCGGTTCATCGGCTAACGTTATCGCAGCAGTCGAACTGGCAAAGACCAAAGGCGCTGCTATCCTCGCCTTTACTGGAAAACCAGCCAGTAAACTCGAACAGCTCTCGGATATCTGCTTTTGTGCCGACGGCGAGTCAACCGCCCGCAGTCAGGAGATACATCAGCTTGCTTACCATATCATCTGTAAGCTTGTCGAACAAGATTTCATTAAACCCTGTTAATACGGATATTAAAAAATGCCTGATAGAGCGATATTCTTTGACCGTGACGATACGTTAATTGAAGATACGGGCTACATTAATGACCCTGACCAGGTGAAACTTGTGGACAGAGCGGCCGAGGCGCTTGTTGAACTTAGAGCTATGGGATACAAATTAATCGTCGCATCCAATCAATCGGCAGTAGCACGAGGAATCATAACTGAAGAGGTTCTCGGGGAAATTCACGGCCGTTTGAAAAAGCTTCTGGGCGAAAAAGGAGCTTATCTCGATAAGATTTACTATTGCCCATATCACCCGGAAGGCGTCATCCCGAAATACCGAAAAGAAAGTAACCTGAGAAAGCCGAACCCCGGAATGCTACTGAAAGCATCGGAGGAGATGGATATCGACCTTTCACAATCCTGGCTAATAGGTGACAGTACCCGTGACATCCGGGCAGGTTCTCAGGCGGGCTGCAAAACTATACTAATAAAAAAGCATTCTGAACAGAGAGATTTGATGCAAGGCGGAGTCGCTGCTGATTTTGAAGCGGTAAACCTTAGAGAGGCGGTGAATATTATCAAAAAGTATCATCGCACCGCCGGCAAGATTAGCAAGCTTCCTGAAACCGAAGCTAAAATCAAGGAAGATTTCGGAGTAACAGAAAAACAGGAGAATTCTCTGAAGCAGTTTAAAGAGCCCCAAGAAAACACCTCTTCGAAAAACAACTCGGGCCAACACTCAAAGGAACTCTTAAGCGGCATCCTGGAGCAGTTAAAGACCATAAATCGGCAGGAGATGTTCGGGGAATTTTCCATAATGAGACTTCTAGCGGGAGTGGTTCAAATCATCGTGCTATTCTGCCTGCTGCTGAGCGTATGGTTTCTGATGAGTCCGACAAGGCAGGACAATTCCGTATTCCTTGCCCTTGGATTTGCTATGGTTCTGCAATTGATGTCTCTTACCCTCTACCTGATGCAGGGACGCAAATAAACAATCTGCTTATACCCAATAAGAATCTGCGAAGAATTTACTCAGGAATATCGGATTACTCAGGCCGGCTTCCGGTTTTGATTTTAAATTTTAATTTTCGACTCTGAGCTTTTTAGACAAATGCAAAAGAACAAAGACGAGATTTTAATATGGCTGCCTTCGCCGATTGGCGATGCGGTTCTTTGCACACCGGCTTTACGAGCCATCCGAAAGCATTTTTCATCTTCCTTAATTACATTCTTTGCCAAGCCGCTCATCCGCGAGGTCCTGTCTCCCGGTGGGTTTAACAATATATGGCTCGAACAGAAAAGTTCTAACCCATTTACAATTGCCGGACTGCTGAAGGAGTGTAAATTCAGCCAGGCAATCCTCTTTAAGAATTCTCTCGGTTCGGCTCTGGCAGCTTTTTTAGCGGGTATACCAACCCGGCTTGGGTATGCCCGGGATGGCCGGGGATTTTTGCTTACCGAAAAGCTTTATCCCCCTAAGACAGCTAATGGCAGACTTAAGCCGATTTCAATGATTGACTATTATTCTGCAATTGCATCGTGGCTTGGAGCTAATGTCAGAAATAGAAAGCTTGAATTGGAAATTGTTTCAGAAGATAAGGAAAACCTGCAAAGCAAGCTGCCTGAGATTATTAAAAGCAAAGGCCCGATAGTTGTTATGGTTCCGGGAGGCGCATTTGGTCCGAGTAAATGCTGGCTGAGTGAACGATTCGCTCAAACAGCGGATTGGCTTTCCTCCAGCTACAAAGCAACTGTCGTGGTTTCAGTATCGCCGGAACCGGCAGAGGTCAGGACAGCAGAACAGATTTGCAGGCAAAGCAAATGTAAGCTTGTCAATCTGGCCCAAAGGCCTTTGAGTATCGGTGAATTAAAGGCGCTTTTTTCGATGGCAGATTTGGTGATAAGCAACGACACAGGCCCAAGACATCTAACGATAGCTTTCGAGCGAAAGCTTATCACTCTTTTTGGGCCGAACGACCCCAAATGGACGGACACCGGCTATGATAACGAGATTCAAATCGTCGGTAACGCCCCCTGTGCACCCTGTGCTAAACCGGTATGCAAAGAAAGCAAGCATCTGTGCATGGACTCGATAACGGTTGACAATGTATGCGAGGCAGCGAAAAAACTACTCGGAAAAAATAAAAAAGCAAAAAGGAAATCAGGTAGTTCGTAATGCGTACTAATATGAGCGGAAAATTTAGAGGAATTTCAAAGTCTTTTTTTATTTATGCGGACTTCGAGGATAGCTTCAGGAAGGCGGGCTTAAATTCCATCGACAAAATTTTTGCTTTCAAGGCCGGAAAAGATTTATCCAAAGACAATCTCGCCAGCTATCGCAGACGGATTCAATTTCAGTTAGATAAACCGCCAATTACCCTTTTTTTGAAACGTTATGACAATCCTCCGATTTTAGTCCAGCTCAAAAACTGGCTCTCTCTCCGCAAACGGGCAAGTTGTGCACTTTTAGACTTCAAGCCGACAAGAAAACTATCGGCAGCCGGTATTAATACAGCTCGAACTGTTTGTTATGGTGAAGAATGGGGCTTCTTTTTTGAGAAGCGAAGTTTCTGTATAACCGAAAAAATCGCCGAAGCCGAGTCACTCGAACGCAAGCTGCCTGAATATTTCACCGTGGTCGATAAACCTGTGAAATTGAAACAGCGAAGGGACTTTATCAAAAGATTAGCTAACTTTATTCGTAAATTTCACGAAACGGGTTACAGGCATCGAGACCTTTACTTTTCTCATGTCTTTCTTGACGGACGTGAAAAATTTTACCTGATAGACCTTGCCCGAGCTTTTGAACCACTTGTTTTTTGTGAGAAGTTTCGGATAAAAGATATCGCACAAATTTTTTATTCCGCCCCTGCAAAATATTTTTCAAAAACGGACCGGCTTCGTTTCTATCTTCGCTACGCCGCCATCAAAAGGTTGACGACTAAAGACAAATCATTTATTCGTAAAGTGCTGAAAAAAACAAAACGTATGGCACGGCACGACATAAAGCACGGCAGGATTGTCCCTTTTCAAAGTTCAACGGATTCGAGGCGTATGTAGCAATGAAAACAAAGGTTGTGATAATAATAGAGCGGGCTGACATACTGCTGGGAGGGGCGGAACGGTCGATTATGGAGCTTGCCACCGCTTTGTCAGGTCTTGGACTTAAGGTAGATATACTCGCTGCGAAAGGACAGACGAGCGCCAAAAATATTCATATTTTGTGTTCAGACAGAGGCGGCAAACGGACCGATTATTTCACATTGGTAAAGACGGTGAGGAAATACTTGTATGAGAACAAGTACGATATAATTCACAGTGTTCTGCCTTTCGATTTTGCCGATGTTTATCAGCCGCGGGGTGGAACATACATTCAGGCGATTCTGCGCAATGCTGCCAGTTACCAAAACAAGCTTATTGAATCTTATAAAAGACTAACGGCTTTCGCAAACTGGCGAAGAACAATTCTCGTACGGGCGGAACGAAAGCTGTGCAAAAATCCCGATGGGCCTGTTATTGCAGCGCTTTCAAATCTCGTAGCCGGCCATTTTAAGGAACACTATAATGTTGAGGATAAGCGGTTGGTAGTCATCCCGAACGGCATAAGAATAAACAGCCGCTTCGAGGCAGGACAGGCCGATAGACTCCGTTCGCAGATATTAGTCAGATTAGGGCTTAAAGAAGCAGATAACCCGGTTTTATTGTTATTTGTAGCCAACAATTTCAGGTTAAAAGGGCTGGCTATTTTAATAAAAGCACTCAAAACCGCACGGGAAAAATACGGTGCCGACAGGGCTTATCTTGTTATCGCCGGCCATGGCAAGTCGTATAAATATCGGTTTATGGCCAAAAAGCTCGGCGTGCATAAGAGAATTATTTTTCTCGGCCATATTCATCATGTCCGTAATGCCCTTTCAATAACCGATGTCGCCGTTTTGCCGACCTTTTACGACCCTTCGAGCCGGTTCATTCTGGAGGCCTTAGCTACAGGTAAGCCGGTAATAACAACACGATTCAACGGGGCAACAGATTTATTCGAACACGGCCGGCACGGTTTAGTAATTGATGCACCGGAAGATATCGATGCACTTGCCGGGGCCATCAGCCATTTTACAAATACAAAGAAAATTGAAACAGCATCCGAGGCAATCGAAAAGGATAACCTAAAGGAAAGGGTATCAATCAGGCAGGCTGCAAAAAAACTGCAATCCCTTTATGAATCGATATTGGAAAGGAAAAGCCGAAAATGACATACATCATTTTTGCTCCCGCCATCATAGCAGCTTATTTGCTTGGCTCGATACCTTTCGGCCTGATAATCACCAGGGCGCACGGAAAAGACCTGCGCACCATTGGCTCCGGTAATATCGGTGCAACCAATGTCACTCGTGCATTGGGTAAAAAATGGGGCTACTTTTGTTTCGCACTCGACGTGCTTAAGGGAGTGGTTCCAACCCTTGCGACAATGCTGCTTATGAAAAATTACTACACGCAAACCAACGGTCATAGTGTCATTCTGTTGTGGCTGTGGCTGGCAGTCGGTTGTGCAGCCATACTGGGACATATCTTTCCGATTTACGTTAAGTTTAAAGGCGGCAAAGGAGTTGCAACCAGTTTCGGCGTGGCATTGGGCATTTGCCCTTATTATACGCTCTGTGCGGCTGTCGCCATTATCGTTTGGGTGGTGGTTGTGTTGATATGGCGATATGTCTCCCTGGCTTCAATGGTTGCTTCCGTTGTTTTCCCTGTTGTACTGGTTACAGCAATAGCTGTGAAGGCAAACTGGGAATTCGCTAATCTTTGGCCGTTGCTTATCATCTCAACGCTCATACCAGTATTGGTTATCCTCCGACACCAGGAAAATATAAAACGCCTAATCGCAGGGACAGAAAGTAAAGTCCTCAGCAAATAACTCTTCTTTTAAGTTCTTAAATCCGCTCGCATCATAGCTAACACCTCATACTGCACTTGCAGGGATAAGACATAAAAATCTTAAAAGGGTTTCGCCTGTATTTTTGAATCGGTGCTCTTTATTTGGCGGGACGAAAATGACATATTCCGGGCCGAATTCGTGTTCGGCGCCTTCGCATATAAATATACCCCGGCCTTCAATGATAAAGACCTCGTGTTCGTGTGAATGTATATGCAAAGGTGTGTATCCACCCGGCTGCACTTCGAACATCCGCATCGCGAAATTTTGCGCCCCATCCTCTTTGGAAATAAGCCATTGTATCCGGACACCCTCAGCGCCATCTATCCGGACCGCACTTTTTTCAACGTTACTTGTTTTTGTTATCTTCATCTTGTTTTGCTCAATTTTAAAATACTTTTCAGCTTAGTTTCTCCTCGAGTATTTCGGAGACGACTTTTGGATTTGCCTGTCCTTTTGTTTTTTGCATAACCTGGCCTAATAGGAAGCCGCGTGCCTTTTTGCTTTTCTTACCGCCGCTGGTAACATCTTCAACCGCCTTGGGGTTTTCCGCCAGGGTCTTTTCGACTATCGCCTCAAGCTCGCCAGCATCGCTTTTTTGAATCAGGTTCAGCTCTTTTGCTATGGCCTTCGGTTTCTTACCGGTCTTCGTCATCTCCTCCATTATAGCATCGCCTGCAGAGGCGTTTACATCTCCTGATTCAATCATTTCAGCAAGCTCAGCAACATTTTCGGCTCTCAGACCCAATTCTGCAAGAGAACATCCTGCCTCATTAGCTAACTTTAAGCCCGTTTGAGTCAACAGGTTGCAAAGTCGCTTTGGTTCACCACCTTTGGCGACAGCCTGTTCAAAGAATTCCGCTGTGGAACGTTCTGCGGTTAAAACGCCCGCGTCATAATCGCTCAATTTATATTCTCTGACGTAACGCATTTGTTTTGTCAGCGGTGGCTCACACAAACACTTCTTTATCTCTGTCAGCCATTGTCCGGTTAATTCGACCGGCACAAGGTCAGGGTCGGGGAAGTATCTGTAATCGTGTGCTTCTTCTTTTTCTCTCTGCAGGACTGTTACCTGTTTGTCATCATCCCAGCCGCGGGTGGATTTATTGCCCATTTCCATTACTGTGCCGGTTTCAAGAAACTCATCGAGCTGTCTTCGAATTTCAAATTCTATGCTTTTTTCCAGGGCACGAAAGCTGTTTAAGTTTTTGATTTCGACGATAGGCGTTTTATATTCTTTACCTTCCTTCGTGATAACTAAATTAACGTTCGGCTCGAAGCGCATATGGCCTTTCTGCATATCGGCTTCGGAGACACCAAGGTATCGAACTACTCGCTGCAGCTCGACAGCTAAGGCCTTGACCTCGGCGGCGCTGTTCATATCCGGCTCAGTAACAATTTCAAGCAGCGGCGTTCCTGTCCTGTTCAAATCGACCTGCGAGAAGTTACCGGCTGTGTGCAGGTTCTTGCCGGCATCTTCTTCGAGATGGGCCCTTATTATGCTAATTCTTTTTGTCTGTCCGGATTCGAGCGGGATTTCTATGTAGCCATTAGAAGCCAGAGGTAAATCATACTGACTTATCTGATAATTTTTGGGCAAGTCGGGATAATAGTAGCTTTTTCGGTCCCACTTTGTAAATTCAGCAATTTTACAGTTGAGTGCAAGTCCCACAAGCGCTGCATATTCGATGGCCTGTTTATTCATCACCGGCAGAACGCCCGGCATACCAAGACAAATCGGGCAAACCCTGCTGTTGGCCTTCTCGCCGAAGCTCAACGCACAACTACAGAACATCTTGCTCTTCGTGCAAAGCTGAACGTGAATCTCCAATCCCACCACAACTTTGTATTTTAAGTCGTTACTCATATCTTCCTAACAAACAATAGATGCTTTCTTTGTATGCCAGTCAGTCTGCCTCTCAAACATATTTGCAATTCTCAACAACTTATCCTCGGTAAAAGCTGGGGAAAGAATCTGGAGGCCTATTGGCAAATCACCATCGTCAAAGCCGCAGGGGATGCTGACCGCGGGTACACCTGCAAGGTTGGCTGATATAGTATAAATATCCGATAAATACATCTGCAGCGGGTCGGCAATCTTCTCTCCCACCTTAAAAGCGGTGGTCGGGGCAACCGGCATCATAATACAATCGCAGTTTTCAAAAGCCCTGCTGAAATCGGTGCGGATTAAATTTCTGACCTTAAGCGCTTTCAGATAATACGCATCGTAATAACCGCTCGAAAGTGCGTAAGTTCCGAGCATTATTCTCCTTTTGACTTCCTTGCCGAATCCTTCCGCCCGCGATTTCGAATAAACTTCGATATAATCGGTTGGTTTCTCAGTGCGATGGCCGTAGTGGACGCCGTCGTATCGTGCCAGATTACTTGAGGCCTCGGCGGTAGCTATTATGTAATAAGCTACGATTGCATAATCAAGATGCGGCATATCTATTTCGATGATTTCCGCCCCAAGATTTTTATACACCTCCATGGCTTCAGAGACAACCCTTTGCACCTGCCGGTCGGCACCGGCGTTAAACTGCGGCGCTATTGCTATCTTAAGCGGCTGAACCGGTTCATCCAAATTTTCCAAATAATCACAGACCGGCGCAATCGATTCGCTTACACTTGTGCTGTCCCTTTCATCATAGCCGGCTATGACATTCATCAACAATGCACAATCCTGCACATTGCGTGTAACCGGCCCGATTTGGTCTAAGCTCGAGCCGTATGCAACCAGGCCGAATCTCGAAACTCTGCCGTAGGTTGGCTTTAACCCGACTACTCCGCAGAAACAGGCGGGTTGTCGAATCGAGCCGCCCGTATCGGAACCGAGCGCTGCAAAACACATCCCTGCTGCCACGGCTGCTGCAGAGCCCCCGCTGCTTCCGCCCGGGACACGCGAAGTATCCCAGGGATTAACCGTTTTTTGCAGGCCTGATGACTCGGTGCTCGAGCCCATCGCAAACTCGTCCATATTTGTCTTGCCGACAATTACTGCATCGGCATCGATAAGCTTTTGTACCGCTGTTGCATTATATGGTGAGTGAAAATCCTCCAAAATCTTAGAAGCACAGGTAGTAGCACCGAAAGTTGTGCACATATTATCCTTTACAGCAATGGGGACACCAGCCAACCGCCCTACTGGCTCACCGGCTGCGACTCGTCGGTCGACATCGGCCGCGGTTTTCAGCGCCTCAT
>JBHPEQ010000032.1:0-26358 GCA_042576845.1 Planctomycetota bacterium | reverse complement strand
GCTGAAGCGCATGTATGCGGCGAAAAATTAAACAAATCATCGAACGAACTTAATCCGCCCTCTTCGAAGAAACCCTGCCAGTTTCCAGCAAAAACTACTCTCTTCAAAGCACTGCCCCAAAAAAACGTCAAATACTATCGTCAGTCATTTCCTTTTCGCACTGTGAATTTTATTGTTCCAGGATAATTTTGAAAACAAAAGCATATTCGCAAGGTTTTTCTTATTCGCTCGCATATTGCGTACGATTGAACGCTAAAAGCATACGAAATTCAGACACTCTTTGCAAAAAAAGTTTTACCAGGCCTAAAAAAGTTTCAGCGTTTCCTACTAAACATCAACACGCCAAAAGCCCAAAATCAAGAGCGTGGATGGTTCAGGAACAAAAGCTATCCCTCTGAGATACATACCAACGCCGTAGTCAGATAACACTGTTTCATCAAGTGTTAAGTCGAATAAAGTTGCTACCATAAGCACGCCGGATTTCGACCCCGACCAATACGAAATCTATACACTCTCCAAATAGCCAGGCAAGGAAAAAAACGAGTAAATAATTGCCCTTTTATAGACTTCTATGTACGAAGGTACATAAATCAGATGGGTTAAAGTATTGCAGTGATTATAAAACCGGTGGTGAGGGCTAATGAGCCGAGGATATGTAAGAGGATTGTGTTCTTGTTGGCGCGGAATTGGCCGGGGGTAGTTAAATCCTTTTTATTTGCAAACTTCAAAGCGGCAACGGCCAAAGGTGATGTGAAAAGATAAAGCAGGCCTGCAACGAATAATGAGGGATAAAGCACCATCGCTAATACAGCTAATAAGTATGTTACAATCAGGGCTATACGGTAAATCCATACGGCACCAGGGATACCTAACAAAACCACTAATGTTTTTTTGCCTACAGCAGCATCGGCGGCGGCGTCTGGGAATTCGTTTATCAATATAATTTCGAAAACCAATAGACTCACAATAACAGCGGGTAGCAGCACAACAGTGTCGACTACCTGCGTCTGCAGATAATATGAGCCGTAAACCGGAAGCAGACCGCACAAAAAGGCGATAACAAATTCGCCAATGCCGCGATAGCCGAGCCGAATCGGTGAAGCTGTATAGAAAAAGCCGCCCAGCAGACCTACTATGCCCAGAACTAAAATAAAGCCGCTTTTCGTCAAAACCACGATCACTATACCGATTGATGAAGCGATTGCCAGTGCCGCAAAAGCAGCGAGCAAAACCGATTTGGGCGAAACTGTGCCGTTTTGGATAAAGCGGCTTCCGCCTGAAAATGGCGTAGGGTTTGTATTTAGCCAGTCATTTCGTGAGGTATGGTCGAAGTAATCATTTGCCAGATTGACACCAAGGTTCATCGCCATTATCGCAAGTAATGCAAGTATAAAGAGTAACGGCTCAAACGTGCCTGTGACAGCGTAGCCCAGCCCCGAGCCTACGAGGACCGGGGCGGCAGTTGCGGTCAGAAACTTCGGCCTGGCGGCAAGAAATAAAACAAACATTTTTGAACATTCAGAAAGAGACTTCATAGATGACATATTAGCCGGGATCTCATAAATTTCACGGATTTTTATTGGTAGGAATTTGGGAAAGTTCAGGATGTGATTTTTGAAAAGTCGTAAAATTTTTTGTGAGGCAGTTTGCATATACAGAAATAATCACTGAGGACATTGGTATAAGTCATTACCTGACGGCAGAACCGCCTGGTGGCATGCGATGCAATTGTATTTTGCATCAAAATACAATATAATTGCTGTTTCGGCATTGGGTCCATAAATAGTTTATCGATATTCGTTAAGAATTGAGAATACAAGCTTTGGTCAAGAGGCAAAAAATAGTTGTAACAGGGCGTGTGCAGGGGGTTGGTTTTCGTCCGGCTGTATATCGTCTGGCAAAACAGTTAGAACTTTGCGGGTCAGTCTACAACGATACGAGGGGGGTTACGATTGAATTGCAGGGTGAGGGAAAAGCAATAGATGACTTTCTTGCCAGGCTTCAAGGGGGCGATAAGCCGCCGATGGCGCAAATTCAATCCACCCAAACAATCGATATAGAACCAATTGAGGGAGAAAAGGAATTTGTTATCAAAAGAAGCGAGGCGGAAGGGACACCAAGCTCACAGGTAACGGCGGATATCGCTACCTGCAAGGATTGCCTTGCGGAGATGAGCGAAGAAAACGATTTTCGCTATCGCTATCCGTTTATAAACTGCACGAACTGCGGTCCGAGATATTCCATAGTCAAAACGATTCCCTACGACAGGCCTAATACCACAATGTTGGCATTTAAGATGTGCGAGCGATGTAATGCTCAATATACGGACGTTACCGACAGGCGTTTTTATGCCCAGCCGGTTGCGTGCGGGTTATGCGGGCCGGCAATCAAATTGACAGACAATAAAGGAAAGACGATAGAAAGCGACAGCGATAAAGCAATAAAAGATACTGCCCGGCTGTTGAGAGACGGCAAGATTTTGGGGATAAAGGGAATCGGCGGATTTCATTTGGCTGTCGATGCGCTCAATGAAAAGGGTGTGCGGAAATTGCGACAACGGAAAAGAAGGGATCATAAGCACTTTGCGATGATGGCTGATTCGATTGATACAATTAAAGAATATGCAACGGTAAGCGAATTCGCTGAGAGGATGTTAAAAAGCCCTGAAAGCCCCATCGTTTTGCTGCCGAAGAAGGAGAACAGCGCCATTGTACCCTCGGTTGCTGAAGGAGCCAGTACTTTTGGATTTATGCTGTGTTATGCACCGCTGCATCATTTGCTTTTTGCAGAAGGTCTAAAAGTTCTCGTGATGACCAGCGGAAACATCTCGGATGAACCGCTGATTTGTAAAAACGATGAGGCGTTAAAAAGACTATCGCCGGTTGTGGATGCTTTTTTGATTCACAACCGCGAGATTTACCGGCAGGTTGATGACTCAATCGTTCATTTTATCAATGAAGAGCCGGTTTTGCTTAGAAGAGCAAGGGGATACGTCCCCGCTCCGATTCCCGCCAAAGAGCAATTACCTGAAGAAATATTTGCAGCCGGCGCCGATTTGAAAAATACATTCTGCTTCGGCAAGGGTGCACAATTTATATGCAGTGAGCATATAGGCGACCTCGAAGATGCTGAGGTTTATCATCACTATGTCGAGTCGATAGAGCATTTACGGCAACTGTTCGATGTTAAACCGAAGATGATAGTTTGCGACCTTCATCCCGGTTATTTGTCAACACAGTATGCCCATTCGCTTCGTGATGTAGAAGTTATCGAAGTTCAGCATCACTGGGCACATATCGCATCTGTTTTAGCTGAGGAGGGTATAAAGGGGCCAGTGATAGGACTTTCGTGCGACGGCACGGGGTACGGGACGGATGGAGCAATCTGGGGCTGCGAATGTCTGATTGCTTCACTTGAGAAATTTGAACGGTTCGGTCACCTGGGGTATTTCCCTTTGGCCGGGGCAGATAAAGCAAGCAAGGAAGCAATAAGGCCGCTGCTGGGACTACTTAAAAAAACTTATGCAGACGACTTTACCCTGCAAAGATTAGGATGGCTGCTTGAGCGGGTAGAGCCGGATGTCGAGAAACAAAAAATAATTCTCGCTCAGCTCGAAAAGCATATTAACACCGTGCAAACTTCCAGTCTGGGCAGAGTGTTCGATGCGGTCGCAGCGATGCTGGGAGTTGGTAGTTATAATCACTTCGATGCCCAGCTTCCAATGGCGCTTGAGGCAATTATTTCTGAGGGCTTGGAAGAGAATTACGATTTTGAGCTGAAGCCAAATGGTAAAGAACCGATACAGTTTGATTTTCGTAAGATGATAAAGCAGGTAATCTCGGATGTTCAAACCGGACAGCCGGCCGGAGTTATCTCAGCGAAATTTCATAACACGATAGCGGCTGGGCTATCGGTGATGGCACGGAAGGCAAGAAAGAACAACAAAATAAATACCGTGGCACTTAGCGGCGGGGTGTTTTGTAACAGGTATTTGACAAACAAGCTAATTGAATCCTTGAAGAAAAACGAATTTGTCGTATTATTTAACCGCGATGCCCCGTCAAATGATGGTGGAATTTCATTAGGCCAGGCAGCAATAGGTGCTGAATCGATAAGGTGCAAAAAGTGATTGGGGACGAAAATGTGTTTGGCGATACCTGCAAGGATTGTTGAATTGCAAGAAGACAGAGCGGTTGTTGACGCGATGGGCAACCGGTTCAAAGCTAAAACCACATTGCTGCCCGAGGTCAAGATGGGTGATTTGGTTTTAGTGCACGCCGGCTTTGCAATATCGACCGTAGACGAACAAGAGGCCAAAGAAACCTGGGACCTTATCGCCCAAATAAACGATTTTATGGATACTCCTAACAAAGTTTCGGGGTAGATTAGGCGTTTTATGCTTGACAGAATTAATAAAGCACAAGAAATCATAAAAGATGCCTGCAAGAAGCTGGGCCGGCAAATCAATATAATGGAGGTTTGCGGCACCCATACGGTCTCGATTTTCCGCAACGGTATACACTCGACGCTGCCGGAGAACTTAAAGCTTCTTTCCGGTCCTGGTTGTCCTGTGTGTGTGACGCATCAGGGCTATATAGATGCGGTACTTGAACTTGCTAACCGTAAAGATTGTATGATTGCTACATACGGCGATATGATGCGAGTTCCGGGTCAAGGCGGTTCTCTGGAAACGAAACAGACAACAGCAGATGTTAAAATTGTTCTGAGCAGTGAAGATGCTCTTGAGTTAGCCAAAGATAATCCTGATAAAAATATTGTGTTTGTCGCGGTTGGATTTGAAACAACGACACCCGCTACGGCGGTCGTAGTGAAAGAGGCAGCAGAGCAAGGAATTGCGAACTTTTTTATTCTGAGCAATCATAAACTTGTTGTTCCTGCGATGCGTGCGCTTCTGAGCGATATGAACAATAAAATAGACGCGTTTCTTTGTCCCGGCCATGTTAGTGTGATAATAGGAAGCGGCGCTTTTACCGAAGTAGTTGAAGATTTCTCTCGGCCTTGCGTAGTTGCCGGTTTCGAACCTTTGCAAATAATCGAGGGACTTGCCGAAATTTGCCGTCAGTTAGCAGAGGGAAAAGCTGAACTAAAATCAGTATACAACGCAGTGGTAACGGCGAAAGGCAATACCACTGCACAAAAGATAATTGATGAATATTTCGAGGCAGTTGACGGACACTGGCGAGGACTTGGGACGATAAAAACAAGCACGCTTGTGCTGAAAGAATCTTATAGCCGGTTCGATGCTTTTAAGCGATTTAACGTCAGTGATAAATATGGTGAAGATTCAAGTGGGTGTCAATGCGGCGAAGTACTTTGCGGCCTGATAGACCCGCTGGAATGTAAACTTTTTAGAAAGGCCTGCACACCGGACAGTCCCGTGGGACCATGTATGGTTAGTTCCGAAGGTGCGTGTTCAGCGTGGTATAAATATCACAGAAAAAGCACATAATGAAAACCAGCAATACTAATAGAATCTTACTGGCTCACGGCGGCGGAGGCAGGCTTAGTGAGCAATTAATCCATAAACATATTCTGCCGCAGCTTAAAAACGATGTTCTGGAACAATTGGCTGATTCGGCAAAACTCAATCTCGAATCGAAGACAGTATTTTTTACAACAGACAGTTACGTTGTAAAGCCCTTGTTTTTTAACGGTGGTGATATCGGCAAACTTGCAGTTTGCGGAACGATAAACGACCTGGCTGTCACCGGTGCAAAACCGGTAGCTTTATCTTTATCTCTGATAATAGAAGAAGGTTTTGAATTCGAACTTCTGGAGAGAATTCTCACTTCGATTGAGCAGGCAGCTAAGGAAAACGAGGTAATTGTAGCTACGGGTGACACAAAAACGGTTGAAGCAGGTTCGGCAGATAAGATTTTCATAAATACGGCAGGTATCGGTGTGGCGTTGGACAATGTGGATTTAGGGCTTAAACGAATCAGCCCGGGAGACAAGATTATCATCAACGGCACGATAGGCGACCACGGTATGACTGTTATCTCACAGCGGGAAGGTCTAAAATTCCAGTCGAATCTGAGAAGTGACTGTGCGGGTCTGGCCTCTCTTACCTGTAAATTGCTGAAAAATGTAAAGGGCGTAAAATTTATGCGCGACCCGACCCGCGGCGGCTTAGCTGCAACGCTTAATGAAATTTCAAAAGGCGCCGAAGTAAGTATCGAAATCAACGAAGCGGATATACCTGTCCGGCCAACGGTTCAGGCGGCGGCTGATATGCTCGGCTTCGATGTGCTTTCCATTGCCAACGAAGGTAAGTTCGTCGCCATTGTTACCACTGAAGCAGCCGATGAATTTTTGGAAATCTGCAAGGAGCACCCTCTGGGCAACGAGGCAGGTATAATCGGCGAAGTAGTTGAGAACCGCGATATGCCGATGGTGGAAATGATAACCAAAATCGGCGGCAAGAGAATTGTTCAGATGCCTTACGGCAGAGAGCTTCCGAGGATTTGCTGATGCACGAGACAATGGTGGCACAGAGTTTGTTAAAAGCGATTTCAAAAGAGGTGGAAAAACAAAGTGCCCGGCCTGTCAGCGTCAAAATAAGCTGCGGCGAGCTGAACCATATCAATGAAGATGTGTTGAGTTTTGCTTTCGAGGCACTGGCCAAAGGCACAGAATGCGAAGGTGTTAAACTAAAAGTGGAATATAAACCGATAAAAGGACAGTGTAACAAATGTCAGGAAATTTACGAATTCCAGATACATTCTCCGGCATGCCCAAAGTGCGGCAGTGAAGATTTTGCAATACTGCCGGATGAACCACTGGTGCTGGAGGAAATAGAATTTGAAACGGAGTAAAACAATGTATAAGGTTAGTGTCGGCAAGAAAATCCTCAGTGCAAACGAAGAGTTCGCACAGGAAAATAAACAGACCTTAGATAAGAACAAAAATTTATGTCTGAATATGATATCTTCGCCGGGCTCGGGGAAGACCACCATTTTGAGCAGGACGATAACTGATATGAAAGGCAAAGTCAAAATCGGAGTTATTGAAGGCGATATTCAAACCGATTTAGACGCAGAAAAAATCAGAGCGACCGGAGCACCTGCAATCCAGATAAATACCGATGGCGCATGCCATTTGACAGCGGTTCAGGTAAATAAAGCATTAAAGGATTTGCCCGTCAGCGAACTGGACTTGATATTCATAGAGAACGTAGGCAACCTGGTTTGTCCATCGGCATTCGAACTGGGCGAGAGCGGCAAAATTGTCGTGCTTTCGGTTGCAGAAGGAGACGACAAGCCGGTCAAGTATCCTGCCATTTTTGCCAAGTCAAAGGTGCTCTTGATAAACAAAATTGACCTTTTGAGCACAGGACAAGTAGACTTTGAGCTTGAAAAAACAAAAGCTGATTCCTGCAAATTAAATAAAAACATCAAAATTTTTCCGATATCTGCGAAGACCGGCGAAGGTCTTGGTGCGTGGTATGACTGGCTAATAAATGCAGTAAAAAAGGTGCGGTCATAACCGGTCTTTCGCTTGACTGCTGTAAAAGAATACACAATGTTCCTTGGCTATCCCGGTTTGCTTTGAATTCGGAATTGACAGAGCTGAATTAACTAACGATAATACTTTATTTAGCCGAAGTGGCGGAATTGGCAGACGCGCGGGATTCAAAATCCCGTCCTGGCAACAGGGTGAGGGTTCGATTCCCTCCTTCGGCAGTGCGGTTTTAGTCACTAAAGATGCGGCTTTGGGGATATTAGTGACACTTCCACTGCCTACTTGTTTAGCTTTTAACATTCTGGTTGTATCTGGTTCATTCTGGTTTTTTACACTGGTTGTGTCCAAGCAGGTGTCCAAGCAGATTTCATCCGTTCCTGTAGCCTTTTGTGTTTCCTTACTTGGCAAAGACAAATCTGGTAGGGATGCTACCGCCTTAGCAGTTTGTCCTCTAAGAGTATGGGTGTATCGTGACATCGTTAAATTTATATCTGAGTGCCTCATCAATTCCTGAGCTGTTTTGGGGTGAACCCCTGAGGCTGCTAACATACTACCAAATGTATGCCGAAGAGCATGGAAATCAAGTTTGCCCCGTCCATCATCTTCTGGATTGATATTTACAGCTCTAAGGTCTGCCTTAAGCATTGTTGCAATTTTTCGTCTTTTCGGCATATTAAAGACTTGTGCCTGCAGCGTTTTGTGAGACACCAACTTTTTCAGCATAATGGCTGTGCTCTGTCTTAACGGCAAAACAGCTTCTCTGCGATTCTTAGCATCCCCAGCAACTACCTTAACAATGCCCTTATCAAAATCAAAATTAGATACAACCAAAGACCTTATCTCTAAAGCTCTCAGGCCCGTCTCTGCAGCGAAACGGTATAGCATAACTCTCTCATGCCCTGTCATGCCAAACGCTGTCTCTGAAGCCTCTGTGACCTCTAACAGTCTACGCATTTCGTCCACTGCTAATGCCCTGCGTTGGAATGTTGCAGTTGCTTCCATTGGTCTTAGATGTTCAACGGGGCTTTCGCTTGCCCGTCTGTCCATCACCATCCAGTGACAGAATTGTTTTACTTCCCTGAGATAATAGTTGCAGGTTTTCGCCGATATAGGTTTTTCGCCTTTTTGCAATCCGGCAATAACGTTTTGAACTTTACTTGCTGAAATATCGCTCCATATAACAAAACCACACCCATCAAAGACTCTTTTTGTTCTACCGTACGCCTTCTTTGCTCTGTCAGCTAAAGCTCCACCGTCAAGAACGGCCTGTTTGAAATCTTTTAGATGTTCACTTAAAAACATAGCTGCTCCAGCTCTGTGTGTGTCGATAAGTCCCCAACCGCAAAACTTCTTAACAAGGCTATTTGTCAGCGTCTCAATCCAGCGTTGCAATTCAGTATCCGGCCTCTGCCCTGCAGCTTTGCAGGAAATAAGCTCTTTTATCTGTCGGCCCAACGCCTCCGATTGTCTCTTGCTTTCAAATGCTGGTATCTTATGCCGTCTGCCGAGATGGTCTGAAAAATCAAGATACCACTTTTGGCTCTTGCACTTTTCCCCACTTCTGTTTTTGTATGTAGCTTTGAATAGTCTCATTTTTTCACCTCATTATTTTTAATCCTAATACTTTTAATATTACCGAAACCCGTTCTGCCGATATATCCCTCTTGTTTAGACTACCTTCCTTATCGCTTAGATACGCATAGACTGTACGTTGTGGTAGCTTGCCCTCAAGTTCCTTACTCAGCCGATAGCAAGTCCAACCTCTACGCTTCATTTCCGTCAAAATTGCTTTTTTTATCATATCCATACAATATATTATACTGCACAATTCGTCTATAGTCAAGAGGAAATTTAATTTTTTTATCACTTCTACCATTTTTTATCCTTCAAAGCTTCAAACCTGTCTATAGTCGGGCAGTCCATTTCCACCCACCTACGCAGTACATCCAACCTCCAGAGCCTTGCTTTGCCGACTTTTATACTCGGAGGAAGCCTTCCTGCACTTTTTAACTCGTACCAAGTTGAAACAGCCAGACCACAAAGTCCCGCTGCCTCTTTAGCTCTCAGCATAAGCGGTTCGACCTGACAAGTGGTAACTTCGTTGCTTTTATTGTTAGATTCCATTTTCAGTTCGCAATATATCTGTATCGAGTAGCTATTCCGCCTGATTCCGTCATTTTGCCAATCTCAAGAATGTCTAAATAAGCCTCAAGGGCAAGGATTCTAAAGTACTTATTGCCCGTTTCATGGCTTATCTTCAGTGCTTTACCGATTGTTCGACAGCCTAAATATGCGGTACTTCCAAAAACCTCATGGGCCTTGTGCAATTCCCTGCACCAAACGCATAATAGATGAAGTTTGGGATATTTAGGGTGGTCTTTTACAAGCTGCTCTGGTGGCTCAAGTTTCTTGCAAAACTCGAATATTTGTATCGGGTCAATAATTCCATGCTTTAAATTCTTCCATGCAACCAAGAAATCCAACCAAGTCTCTAAGAAATCTTTTGTTGTAATATTAGGTAAAGCCCGTCTGTGCCACTCCTCTACAGCCCATCTGAATCCTTTAGGGTCAGCACCCCAATCATTAGACCTAAGGTATAGTGCAAGAAAAAATATTTTCTGATTGCGCTCACCGTAGTGTTTTGGCAAGGTCTTCTCTATTAAAACAATAGTCCTTTTCCTTTTTTCTTCCTCCCCTATTGTATGAGTTTGTTGAGTGTGTTCAGTTTGTTTAGTATGTTCTGTCAGATTTGTTATGAATCCAGCAAGTTCAGGCTCAAGAGCTATCAGGTTGCCGTTGTTTAGAGGATTTACCCATTCGTACTGTGGGCCGTCTGGGTGTATGGATGGGGGCAGAAGGCAATAACCACCCTTGCCCCGAAGCTCACCGTTTGAGATGTGTTTGATACCCTGAACATCGGCCTCAAAATAAACGTGCATACCTGTTGATGTTTTGACAGTAGGCAACTTCCCTGCAAGGTCAGGGTAACCTTTGACCCACTGTTCATATTCAGCCATTGTATCAAAGTCCCTGCAAACAAGGTCGTTCGATGCCGGCCCAAGGACTACAGCAATACTCTTGTTATTGTCTGAAAACCACTTGCGCAAGAGTCTTTCGTCTGGTTGTTCTGTCTGGTATTTCTTCCAGCTATTCAAGGCGGGTTTTTTAGTGCCGGTCTTTATTGGGATAACACACCAGCCCTGCTTGTGATATTCCAAAGCCCATTGTAAAATTGTCTTGTTTTCATTACTCATTTTCATCTTACCTGCACCACAGTTAAGTTGCTGTTTGCCGAAATACGTCCAATCGCATTGACCCTAACTCTGCCATTTCTAAACGGCTTTCATACGCTCTCTCGGTGTAGAATTTTGGGGGCAATTTCAGTTAACTGTGGAACACGATGGAAACAATGTTTCATTTTTTGCCTCTTCGGCGCCTATCGCTATCCCTGCGTCGCTTATCACGACAATCATCACAATACCGTTGCCGTTTTCTAAGCTCCGCTCCGCAATCGGGACACCTGCGAATATCTGTTCCGTTGACCTCACAATCCCATTCCACACCCACCTGCTTGGCATACAGTGAATAGACCAACTCTTTCAGGCCGATGTCAGCAGCGGTTGGCAGCACCGCTTTCTCAAAATATGCACAGCGATTACCATCCTGTACAGAGCAGTTGTCGGCAAACAAACACCCGCCATAATAATGGTCATAGTTAGCGCAGCCGGGCATTCCTATCGCTGGGTCTGTATTACCTTTGAGGAACGCAATTAGCCCGACAGTCCTTTTTCTCTTAGCCATTACCTCCCCCCATTTCTGCTTGACAATGCGGAGTGCCCTTGATATAATATAAATTCCTAAAATCGTCTGAGGGGCTGTTCACTCCCAGTGAATGGCCCTTCTCTTTTCCTCTATTCATCGCTCGCCCCCTTTCATAGCTTCCCCGATGAACCTTTGGGATTTGTAGCCGGTGTTCAGCTATTCGGCTTTGATGCTCAGGGCTGATAAATGGACTTGACTCCACAGAGTGCTTTTGGTATAATATATTTACATCTCGTTTTGGGCTGCGGGCATTGGGTGTGGGCCGTGCAGCCCTCTTTTTGTTCTTACCCATCGTTAGCCTCCTCCCTCACTTCAAATTCCTGCATATTACAGTTGCAATCCAAAAATAGCTCGATGTCCGACAATCTCCACCGGACACTTCCACCTACGCACACCGGAAAAGGAAGCTTTCGGCTTGACCGCAAGCGGAAAACCGTTCGGGGGGACAGGGACAGCATCTTCGCCAGCTGCTTAGCACTTAAAAGCTGGCAGGTTTTTGTTTTGTTTTCAGTCATAGTAATGACCTCCAAAATAAGGTTATCAAAAAACATTTATTAACTTTGGAAGTCAGTATAAGACAGATATTGAAACGCGTAAGAGGGTGGATGTTGAGATAGTGTCAGTTAGTATGAGATAGTATGAGTTAGTATCAGATTCGTATGAGTTTTTTATTTTTTGACTTTGGTGATTACGTGTTCAGGTAGGAATTTAATATCAAAAATGAATGTTTGTCTATTTATTTTGTAAACCTGTAACCTGTCATTATTAATCATGGTCCGAAGTTTCTTTGCTGTTATTTCTCCACCCCAATATTGAGCCATTCGAGCGAGTGATAAAGGTGCTGACCTTCTTTCTGATGGTATGGAAATGTCAGTTGGCTCTTTAATAGTTATTGGTTCTTGCTCTTCCTTATTCTGTTTGCTTGCATTTTCAACTTGCTTTATTACTTCATCAAGCTCCATGATATATGACCATCGCACACGTTCAGCTGACCATTTTGGCGAGTTGTTTCTTACAATCTTAGTAGCAGAATCAGCAAGAGACTTATACTTTGGAATTTCAAAAAGAGGTATTAATAGCTTCTCAACATACAAAACTTCGTTTTCCAACTGCCAACTTATTATATGAGGGACTAACCAAGACGCACATCCTTCTACGTTCGCCAGGTCCAAATACTTCCCTGTTTTGTAAGACCAAGTGCTAAACAAAGTCATTTCATAATCATGTATAGAACACTGATTACGCCACTTTATAGGTTCCTCTTGGGGAACAATAAAAACGCCAATCAATTCTCCTCTGCCATATCTAAATTCAAGATTTCCGACAACTTCTGGAAGCACAATATTATTCATAGCAGGCCTTCGATACCATACACTTTTAACGGTTGGCACTGCAGGACCTTGTGCAGAAGTTTTTAGAATAAACTCTTGACGAAATTTTCTTAATTCAGTTACCAATGCTCTTAGCCACAAACTTATATCTGATTGTGGTCCGGAAATAGTAATTTTTTCAAATATCGTTCTATAAATTGAACGGGCAAGGCTACTGCTGTTGGACCCGAAGTTACTACGTAGCAGTTTATTATCCCAAAAAAATTCTGCTGCTTTATATGCTTCACTTCCAGGTTCTTCCATTCTTTCAGTATCCAAAGTAACAAGACGTCCAAAAAATTCAGCATCATCAGCATGGGGTATTTCTTTTATGAGGTTTCCAATAGATTGGCATAGTTGTTTTGCGTTTTTCAACCCATACAATTCTAACGCTTCACCCCAAAGCGATAAGTAACCAAGGCTAATATCCAAGCAACTTGCTTTTCTGGGAACATGTGTAGTTAAAGGTAAATATTTAAGTCTTTTTAGATAAGAGGATTTGGAGATTATACTACTGTCGAATTCATTCAGGCTCTCCAAAAGGCCAGACCCCATAAAACATATTTCTAAAGCATGAAGTATTTCGCTGGCATGTCCTGCGATGTCAACCTTTTGAGAATATCTACAATATATAAGAAACTTTTTAGCATCATAGAACAAGTTGTTTAAATCGCATTTTTTTTGACTCTTTGTAGTTTTATCCTTAGGCATTATTTCCTAATTCCTCACCGCCAGCCGTTGCTTACGAGCCTTATTAGTGGCTTTATCTGCACATTCTTTACAGCACGCTGCCAATCCATCTTTGTGCCTGCGTCTTTTGTAAAAATCGCTTTCGGTCTTCCATTTTTTACATTTATGACATTTCTTCTGTTTCACACTACCAACAACCCGATGGCGCTCTTCATATATGAGGTATTTTTTCAAACGCCCGTGATATTTACGGTCATACTCACGGTTGCACTTTTTACACCAAGCCCTCAATCCGTCCTTGCTCCTATTGTTTTTGTAAAACTCACTCTCATCTTTCAACTTTTTGCATTTTCTGCATTGCTTCATTTTTGCCTACCTTCTTTAGTTGTTCACAGCCAACCACTGCTAATTTATTTTTATTTGTTACCACCGATGAAGTGTCTTCCCCAACCTAATACTTTCCCGTCTTTAATTGCTATGGGCGTGTAACCAGCATCACCTGCGCCGAAAGTGTTTGTAAGATAGAACAACAACTCTTCTTGTCTGAAAGCTTCTCTCGTATAAGGATTGCCCATAATTTGTATTACTTGGCCTCTGGTCATACCGACTTCTAATCTATTCAGGTTGTTTACATTTCTTTTCTCTCGTGCGAGCACTTCTTGAAGCGTGATGCCTTGTGTTTTCATTTGCTCTGCCTGTTGATAAGTCTGCTCTATCTCACACCCAATAAGAAAAAAACCTAATATCGAAACGATTACTATCTTTTTCATAATTTCCCCTTTTCAATTTCTCACTGCCAACCGTGTCACCTTAGTCTTGGTTCATATATATTCAGATTTTAATCTGAATATCTGTTCCCCCAACCAATAAGTTTTCCATTCTCAAAAACAAAAGGTGTCATTTCATCGGAAGTGGTATAGCCATCACTTTTCCATTTCGTTATGTAAAACCAAATCTCACGTCCTTCATATGCTTCTCTTTTATATGGCCTACCCATAAGCGTATATACTTCATATGTAGCCATCCCAATATCTAACTCTCCAAGCTTGCTTCTATTAGAGGTTGCCTCTATTCCCCTCATAGCTCCACAGCCAGCTACAAGTAATAAACCTGATAAAAAAATAATTACTATAATTCTCATAATATCTCTATTTTTTTTAGTTCCTGATACGTTTTATTTCGGCTTTTTCCATACCCAGTATTGTATCTCATACCGGCTAAATAGGCAATAATTTGGCCGGTTTTTCCTTGTATTTCATCTTAAAAACTGTATGATAGAATTGGTTTAACATCCCCGAAGGAGCAACTAAGCAAAAATAACAAGGAGCAGAGGTGATAATGGTGATTTCAGGAAATGGAAACAATCAAATTGGAGCAAGACGCATATCCCCTGCGCCGGAGATGAGTAACAATTTATTAAGGAGGATGAAAATGGGCAAAAGAGCGAGACCAAAGATATTTTTAATGATGTCAATGATTTTCTTATGGTTTGGCTGTTCAAATGCTGCTGCAGGCATCATCATCAAAGTTGACAGCACCGCCAGCGGCTTAAATAACGGGACCAGTTGGACCGATGCCTTTCCGTATCTGCAGGATGCCCTGACGGCTGCCGACAGCGGCGATGAGATCTGGGTGGCGGAGGGTACCTACAAGCCCGATCAGACCAACGCAATGCCCTGGGGGACCGATGACCGTGAGGCTTCCTTCCCAATATATAATGGGGTGGGCATTTACGGCGGCTTTCCCAATACTGGTGATCCGACTTGGGAAGACCGCAATCCAAGTACACACGAAACGATTCTCAGCGGCAATATCAAAGACCTGGAAGTAAATACGGATAACAGCTATCATGTCGTCGTTAGCATCGGAGCCAACACAACTGCAGTCCTAGACGGCTTCACAATTACCGACGGTTTTTATGATAGAGATACCACTGAAGGTGGTGGCGGGATGTATAACTATAGCGGCACTCCAACCGTGACCAACTGCACCTTCAGCGACAACTCGGCAGGTGAGGGTGGCGGGATGTATAATGAACAAAGTGATCCTACTATTACCAACTGTACCTTCAGCGGGAATGCAGCTGAAGATGGTGGCGGGATGTATAATGAACAAAGTGATCCTACTATTACCAACTGTACCTTCAGCGGGAATGCAGCTGAAGATGCTGGCGGCATGGAATATTTCGATGGCCACTTTTATGTTGCTGAATCATATTTTGATTATGACCACTTTGATTACATCGTCAAGTTCGATGAAAATTTCAACTATGTTGACTCTTACCGGATTGACTTTAAGAGTTCATACGGCATACAGGGTCTGGCTTATCTGCCGAGTCTTGATATGTTCCAAGTAAACTCTCACGGCAACGAGTTTTATCTTATCGATACAGATTTCAACAGCAGCACGATTCAGCACGGCCTGACCTTCTCCGGTGAATTCCCCCATGGCCTCCAGGATGTCGCCTACCTCGATGAAAATACAATCCTCTTAAATGCCAATGGCAGAGAAGATGACCTTAACATAGTTTTCGCTGAACTCATCCGCCCCGAAAACTAACTCTTAATGCAACTACTCATAAAGAAGTTAATATTGGTGTATTGTAGTCGGGCAGAGAAAAAACATTAAAGATGCTTCCACCATTCATATTGGACAGGGTGGGATAACCTGCGAGTAATGCCCGAACCATCCACGCTCTTCCTGCTCGGCCTCGGTGCGGTGCTGTTGAGAAGGGAACGCTGAAAAACAAGCCCCTTGATTATCCAGCCAGAGCGATATACAATCTTGGTAAACCAATTTTGGGGCATTTTGAAAGGATACTCGAAATGGATAAATTTGAATCTGTTGACGACATTTTGGAATTTGCAATTACCGGAGAAGTAGCAGCGAACCAGTTTTATATGGAGTTGGCTGGCAAAATGGAAAATCCGGCGATGGCTAAAGCCTTTGAAGATCTCGCCAAAGAAGAGTTGGGTCACAAGGCCAAGCTGGAAGCCATAAAACAGGATAAAACGTTAGAACCAATGGAAAAGGTCACCGACCTTAAGCTTGCTGATTATCTTGTGGGTGTTGAGCCTCAGCCGGATATGAACTACCAGAATGCCCTTATCTTGGCGATGAAAAAAGAAAAAGTTGCATATAAGCTTTATACTCATTTGGCGGGGGTGGCCGGAGATAAAAACCTGACCGAAATGTTTTTGCGGTTTGCCCAAGAAGAGGCCAAACATAAGCTGCTCCTTGAGATTGAATATGATGAGGTTGTGCTAAAGGAAAACTAAACCCATCCACGCTCTTACTACTCGGCCTGGGTGCGGTGATGTTGAGGAAAAGAAAATTCTTGATTATTCAAGGTAGCTCTGGTAAGATTACTGCTGTCATACGGGGGAAAATATGGTTTTAACCGTCTAAATGGGAAATATCAGCTAAGAGAATATGAAAACGAAAAGGATACTGTTTAGCTTTGCTTGTGTATCGGTTTTGCTTTGCGGTTCCTGTGCCCGTAAACTTTCTGTTAACAACACAACAAAAGACATTAAGCCCAAATTGACTAAACTCAAGGTCAAAAGAAGTCTTAAAGTGCCCCAGGCACAGAGCATTGCTACCGACGGCAAATATATCTACACCATATCGGGCAGACTGGTTAAATATGATATGGATGGAGACGAGTTGGCACGGGGTAATATAGATGCCCGTCACTTCGGTGGATTTACCTATCTTGACAGCAAACTATATTCGGCTGTCAGCGAATGCACTGAGAAAGGTACCGACAAGCATTGGATTATCGTTTTTAGTACCGAGAGCATGGAGATAATTGCCGAGCATGATATTGGGAACTACTTTGGTATTTGTGCTGGCGGCATGGAATATTTCGATGGCCACTTTTATGTTGCTGAATCATATTTTGATTATGACCACTTTGATTACATCGTCAAGTTCGATGAAAATTTCAACTATGTTGACTCTTACCGGATTGACTTTAAGAGTTCATACGGCATACAGGGTCTGGCTTATCTGCCGAGTCTTGATATGTTCCAAGTAAACTCTCACGGCAACGAGTTTTATCTTATCGATACAGATTTCAACAGCAGCACGATTCAGCACGGCCTGACCTTCTCCGGTGAATTCCCCCATGGCCTCCAGGATGTCGCCTACCTCGATGAAAATACAATCCTCTTAAATGCCAATGGCAGAGAAGATGACCTTAACATAGTTTTCGCTGAACTCATCCGCCCCGAAAACTAACTCTTAATGCAACTACTCATAAAGAAGTTAATATTGGTGTATTGTAGTCGGGCAGAGAAAAAACATTAAAGATGCTTCCACCATTCATATTGGACAGGGTGGGATAACCTGCGAGTAATGCCCGAACCATCCACGCTCTTCCTGCTCGGCCTCGGTGCGGTGCTGTTGAGAAGGGAACGCTGAAAAACAAGCCCCTTGATTATCCAGCCAGAGCGATATACAATCTTGGTAAACCAATTTTGGGGCATTTTGAAAGGATACTCGAAATGGATAAATTTGAATCTGTTGACGACATTTTGGAATTTGCAATTACCGGAGAAGTAGCAGCGAACCAGTTTTATATGGAGTTGGCTGGCAAAATGGAAAATCCGGCGATGGCTAAAGCCTTTGAAGATCTCGCCAAAGAAGAGTTGGGTCACGAGGCCAAGCTGGAAGCCATAAAACAGGATAAAACGTTAGAACCAATGGAAAAGGTCACCGACCTTAAGCTTGCTGATTATCTTGTGGGTGTTGAGCCTCAGCCGGATATGAACTACCAGAATGCCCTTATCTTGGCGATGAAAAAAGAAAAAGTTGCATATAAGCTTTATACTCATTTGGCGGGGGTGGCCGGAGATAAAAACCTGACCGAAATGTTTTTGCGGTTTGCCCAAGAAGAGGCCAAACATAAGCTGCTCCTTGAGATTGAATATGATGAGGTTGTGCTAAAGGAAAACTAAACCCATCCACGCTCTTACTACTCGGCCTTGGTGCGGTGATGGTGAGAAGGAAACGCTAAGCAATCAGCCCTTGATTATCCAGCCAGAGCGATATACAATTATGCTAAATCAATTGCAGGGTAATTTGAGAAGGAAAAAGTGGATATGAATCGAAAACAAAAGATTTCTCTGTTGTGTGGTACAGTGGCTGTTGTATTTGGTGGCCTCAACACTCTCTTTGATTTTTACCATCCTGGATTTGATATATATCTTGTTATAGTGGTGGCGTTAACCGCAGGCTGCTTTTATACGCTTAGGGACAAAGAGAGCAAGACCCCAAAGGACAAGAAGTAGAAAATCAGAGAGATATGACCGCATAGTAGGAGCGTTCTAAGCCTAAACTTATACTGTTTTTACTGCTCGGCCTCGGTGCTGTGATGTTGAGAAGGAAATGAATGTAAAAAAGCCCCTGCTGATGAACAGGGGCTATATATTAATTGGTCTTCCTTGACCAAGACTTAACCGAATATATGATATCGTCCAAGTTGGCTATTTTTCTTTAGTGGATTTACAGAAGAAAAGAATTTTGCCTGACATCCTTTTAAGAGTCCCAAAGCCATTTACTTGCCGGAGCAATAGGAACTCTATTTGCCCATCCGGCATTTTAGCCCCCCTATACCCTGCCTGTCAGGAAAATGTCTACTTCCGGCCCGAAAGACGATATTAGACGATATTTGAGTCCTTTACCCTTATATTACCTTATAATCTGTCTCCTCTCCTGATACCCATATTTACCTATAAAACTCTACTTTTCTCTACTATTTCTAACATTTCCTAACACGTTTTTGCCATCAAAAGTCATCATCCCAAGGGAAATATCCAATATTATCCAATAATTTGACGGCTTTTAGCCAACATTTGTCAACATTTTCACTGCGTCGATGTTATCATTTGCTATCATCCGTACTCAGCTATAACCTGCATTTACTTGTATATTTACGTATATTTACCCTTATATTATCGTACATTTGCGTACATTTGAGTATAACCCCTGAGCCTCAGAACCTATCATTATCGAACATTTATCTTACATTATCATACATTTTGATGGCCCAAAAGTCAGGTTTTGTAAGGTTCTTTCAACCCAAATACCATCATTTACCATCATATTGCTATCAAAAGCTATGCTCTGCGCTCCGCTATAAACCGTATATTACCGTATATCTCCTAACATTTTCTAACCTGCAAATCCCCATAATTCCCTACTAAAAGGCTTTTATTTTCTTCTGCCAAATATACCAATAAATAACACTACGGTTACACTCCCGAAGTATTTGAATCTGCGACTTAACCCTTGCCTCATCAAGGCCTTACGCATACTTTCACACCACCTAAATCATAATCTGAAGGGGGGTAAAATCGATTTGCCTTAAAGTTAGGTTTTGTTAAGTTCTTAACCTTATCATTTCTTAGCAAATACTAAGTTTTGCTAAGTCGAAATTCACAGGTTTTATCAGGTTCTCAAACATTCATATATACCATTTTCTGTACTTTTTTCTAATGTGCAAATTTCGATAAGCACTTACTAAGACAGCCCTTACGGAAAAATCCTAATTTATACAAGGGGGGCAAACTCTAATAACGATGACTTATGTCGTTTAGCAATGTTATAATGGGATTTTTTCATATCTATCACATATTTGTTATACTTTAATAGGTGGTAATATGTCTGCTGTGGATTTACAAAAACAGTCCAAGCGATATTTAAAGAGGAACGAGCTGACCTCTTGCAGGAGAGCTACAAGCCGAGAAGAGCTATGCATGGCGTTTGTTATTTTGGCGATTGGTGTAATTATTATCATACTTATAGTGACAATTCAGTGACCTAACCGATGTCTTCTCTTCTTTATTAACCGCTTCGCCGGTCACCTCGGCAACGCCTATCGTTCCCGCTGCGGCGCTCTGGCCCATTGTAAGGTTCTTTAGAGCTACGGCGGTCGATTCCACTGCGACGGTCTTTCCTGTTGCGGCGCTCCACTTCAGGCCAAGTCTTATCAGACATAATCAAATTCTCCAAAAGCTGTTTTTGCCAATATTTCGTTCAGATAATCATAACTTCATTTCAAGGCTTGTCAATAGCTCAAATTCTGATGTTCTAAGACGGTCTCTGCCCCCGATTGTTGGATGCCCAGTATGTCACAAGTCATCTGAGCCTGACATCCTGATAAAATAAAGAAACATTCAGCTATTGAATACCTATATCAAGACTTCACAGGTAGACAATCTAAAAATCGGTCGTATCTTTCTTGTTCAGTATTTACTTAACAGCTTTGGGACTCCTAACCCCCCCCTTCTGGGGTCTGCTTTTCGAGCAGGTACTTCTCTGCCAGACAAGGGGGCTTCCTTGGGGGTTGGGGTATGCCGGAAAATTATCGTCATACCACCATTTTTTCTTACTATCCCTGTATGCAATACCGGCCTCGGTGGGGTCTTAGCCCTTCTACCCCCCCTCTTTGGGAATATACCCCCCCCTTGAATATCAGCTTATACATTTTTGGCACGGGTCCTAAATTGATTTATACGCCGGAGTCCATACTCACACTTTTTTTGTCAGCAAACAAAAGCCCTTATTTGCACGACTTTGAGAAAAACTAGTGTGAAAAGAACAAAAAAATCTTTGAATTTAGACATTTTTGTTATTGACCTTGCGGAAGAAATATATTAACCTGATACGCCGATAACTGAAATACATGTGGCTGGCATTTTCAAGCTACGTACAGTAATAGTTTGGGTGTGAAGGGTGATATTATGATACCTTCGTTGGTAGCGTGTTCAGCAGGATTTGGTGGGGAACAAGCAGTTGACACCCAAGGCAATCCTCGAACACTTTTTATCCTTGACCACCTCAGAGAACAAGCCCTGAGACAAATCGGGTTCCGTGGTCAGCTTACATCTACTTCATCTGTGAGTGTACACGCCTCGCATCCTGGTCACTGTTTTCGTTTCAATGGTCTTGTTGTACTAAACATCTTTAAGGAACGCATCTATAGGGACACAATCATCTATGAGGAACCGAATATATTTGAAGAGATGGTGAATGAGTATCGTGTTAACTTATCGACGTTCTTGTGGAAAATTCCCATGGCCTGAATAGGCCGGCCCATGGATGGATTAAGCCGGCCGAAGCACGGAGGAGGGATTAGTTTTTCAGAAATATATATACCATAATCACATCTTAAAGGAGCAAAGAAAATGAAGTCTGAAAGACATAACAAAAACATGCTTATGATCGTTGTTGGATTGTTCGCATTCTTAATCGTCGCCACACCCTTATATGCGGCCACAGAGGAACAGATTGAAGAGGCTATTGAGAAAGGATTAGCCTGGCTGGCTGAAAAACAAAATCCTGATGGCTCCTGGACGTTTGTTACGTGCGAACTAGATGAATTTGATAATTGGGTGGACGAATGTGGGAGGCCGTGCGGTGGTGATGTAGATTGCGATGCCGTTGCAAAGACCGCTCTCGTGGTGTTGAAGTTCGAGACGAGGGCAATTGAGCTTGACCTCGACCCACTCGGCCCAGAATATGAATACGCTGATAACGTAGCTGCCGGTTTGGAGTTTATAGTCGACCATAATAACACTATTCCCATTGGTCCCCAGCCTGCTGGTGACCCGGATGGAGATGGGGATGGCATGGGCGTATTTTTCAGAACCTGTGGTTTTGGTCATGAAATATATCAAACAGGCTTAGCCATGACAGCCCTAGCAGCGAGCGGGCATCCCGAGCTTTATGGTGACCTCCTTCAGGACGCTGTAGATTACATGGCATGGGGGCAAGTTGATTTTAATTGTCCACCTCCATCACCTGACCCGGAGGCATGTCCAACAGGAACAAACCGTGGCGGCTGGTGCTATTCGCACAACACATGTGAATGTACTGACAACTCCAACAGCGGTTATGCCACGCTGGGGCTGGGATTCGCTGAAGCAGCCCCGCCCTATGGTTTCGGCTTGACGGTTCCGCAGTTCGTAAAGGATGAACTTAGCATCTGGATCGATACCATACAGGATGATGTTGATGGCGACATTGATGACGGCGGCTCTTGGTACAACCCCTGCTGGCCCTTCAATCCTTGGGTCAATATCCTTAAGACCGGCAACCTGCTTTATGAGATGGCACTTGTCGGAGATACTCCCGAAACACAGCGTGTAAAAGACGCAGTTGACTATATCGAGCGGCATTGGAATACCCCCGGTGGATGTGGCATTGGCTGGAGGGACCACCGCCAGGCGATGTTCGCCATGATGAAAGGCTTTGAAGCTCAAGGCATCGATGAAATAGAGGTCGGCTTCATTGATATAGACTGGTTCGACGAGGTCTCGACTCATCTGGTAGATACCCAGGACCCCTGTGGATTCTGGCCATGTGATTGCTGGGGTAGCACCATCCTCTCAACAGCCTGGGCAGTGCTTACACTGGAAAGGGTGGTTCCCGAAATTGCACAAGAAGTCCCTGTAGACATAAAGCCCACAAGCTGCCCCAACCCACTTAATGTCAATACCCGGGGTCTACTCCCTGTGGCCATCTTAGGCACAGAAGACTTTGATGTTGCTGAAATTGACGTAGCTACTATCCTCATAGAGGGCTATGCGCTGCCACTCCGCTGGAACTATGAAGATGTGGCAACTCCAGTGGAGGATTGGGACGAGTGTGAGTGCATAACAGAAGGTCCTGACGGATACATGGACCTTACTCTCAAGTTTAAGGAGCAGGAGATTATTGAGGCGCTTGGTGAAGTTGTAGATAGGGAGGTACTGGTCATAACTATTACAGGCTCTCTGCTCGATGGTAGTTCCATATATGGAAAGGACTGTGTCGTTATACTCAAGAATAGACGCCGAAACTTCTAAGTATAAATTGACCGGTTATTCCTGTACATAAGAACCTTATATCATGGGCTCTGGCCAAAGCTGCCAGAGCCCATTTCATTTCAGCCGTCGAATTGACGATGTTAGTACTTAAGCTACAGAATTTCCTATACAGGTGCTGATGTAGTGCTTACTACCATCGGGACAGGATTGGGACCTCGGAATGTTACGCCCGAAGCTATGGAATCTGTGTCTGAAAGAGCAGTTCCAGGCCTAAGTGAAATAATCCGAAGACAGGGTTGGGAAAAGACTAAAAGCGCTTATTATTTCGCAAGGCATAGCAGGAATTCGCGATAAGACGCTCATGTTTTCACACCCATAGATATACAAATAAAGACCACGCAGGTAGACAATCTTAAAATCGGTCGTATTTTTCCTGTCCACTTTTCAATAATCTGCATACCACCCATAACCTCCCCCTCCTAAGGTATGCTTTTCGAGCAGGTACTTCTCCGCCAGAGAAGGGGGCTTCCTTGGGGGGTCGGGGTATGCCGGAAAATTATCGTCATACCACCCTTTTTTCTTACTATCCCTGTATGCGATACCGGCCTCGGTGGGGGCTGTCCACCCCTCAAGGCACGTATAAAAGCGTATAGTTTCGGCCTGTTGCTTATATTCATCCATACTCACTCATTATCCCTTTACAGTCTTTACTAACGCCTTGATTGCCTGCTTGATATGCTCTGGAAGGTCGGGCCAGACTTTGATTATCTGCTCAAGTTCGGGGCTATTTTTGCAGGGTTTTGTCCAAGCTGATGGACAAGTTGCGTGGTTGCTTTTCACTAACCCCTTTGTTTGCAAGACCTTTTGAGAATTGTGTAAGGGATTCAAAATCCCGTCCTGGTAACAGGGTGAGGGTTCGAGTCCCTCCTTCGGCAGTTATTGCAATTGACGGGAGACCGTCCATCTGGCATATGGATAATATGAACTTTCAATACTCGAGATTTCAGAAACTTGCTTTCAAATGGCTGGCGTTCTTCACAATAGCGTGTTTCATAAATTCCATTTCAGTGCATGGCTTTGAACTATACACCGGCGATGAGTACCTAGATCCCCTTATGAGGGGTCGGTATAGTCTTGCTTATCTCCTACCTTTTGTACATTGTGGAATCGTGTTTTTGTCCGTTATAGTATATACATCCTATCTCCATACAAAGGGAACTCCGACAGGCATATATGATAAGTATATTCAGGAGCATTATCCGGAGATATGGAAGCGTTTTCACCCGTGGGGAGACCGTAGCTATTCCAACATCTACTACTTGCCTTTTTTGAGGGGGAAATATGATGATGGTTCAGACGAAAGATTAAACAGAATCAAATTCGATGGAAAAGTCAACTCAATACTGTTGCTCTGGACTTTCTTGCTGAATCCAGTGATTTGGATATTCAATTTCATCCTGACGGATGCTTTGGGCAAATTCCCAGCCAATTAGCAAGTTGGATCATTTAGCCACAAAGGGTGACAGTTCTCGTAGTTCGTTTACGATTTCGGGCATTTTTTCGATTGTGTAATCCACTTCTTGTTCGGTGTTGTATCTGCTTAAGCTAAAGCGGATTGAGCCGTGAGCGGCGGTGAAGGGCACGCCCATCGCGCGTAAGACGTGGCTGGGCTCCAATGAGCCGGACGTGCAGGCGGAGCCGCTGCTGGCACAGATGCCGTGTTTATCGAGCATCAGTAGAATGGCTTCGCCTTCGATATATTCGAAGCTGATGTTAGTAGTATTAGGCAGGCGGTTTTCACTATCACCGTTGATAAAACAATCGGGACACTTTTCCAATATCGCACTCTCAAGTTTGTCACGCAGGGCTTTTACCTTACTATTTTCTTCTTCAAGATTCTCAGCGGCAAGTTCACAGGCTTTGCCCAGTCCGATTATTGCGGGGACATTTTCTGTTCCTGCCCTTCGGCCTGCTTCCTGATGGCCACCAAGCATAAAGGGACTCAATCTCGTGCCTTTCCTGATATACAATACACCTATCCCTTTTGGTGCGTGGAGCTTATGGCCTGAGATGCTCATCAAATCTATTTTGCTTTTGGAGAGGTTCAGTGGTATTTTGCCGCCGGCTTGGATGGCATCGGTATGAAAAACTATGCCTCTTTCGGTGACCATTTCGGCAATTTCTTCGACCGGGAAGAGTACGCCGGTTTCATTGTTGGCATACATTATCGTAACCAAAGCGGTATCATCATCAAGTTGTTCCCGCAGCTCGTTCAAATCAAGCCGACCCTTTTTATCGACACCTAATTCGATTAAGGTGTATCCACGATTTTCCAGCTCACGAGACACAGTCAAGACCGCTGGATGTTCTACTCTGGTGGTAATAATTTTACGTTTATTTGGGGCGGCAGCTAAAACGCCGTTGATAGCGGTGTTATCACTTTCGGTTCCACAGCCGGTAAATACAATCTCATCCGGCTGGCAGCCAAGCAGCTGGGCTACCTGCTCACGGGCTTTATGGATTCGACTGCCGACCTGTCCGCCGAATGTATGCATACTGGAAGGATTGCCGTAGAGGTCACAAAAGAAAGGCTTCATTTCTTCGAGGATCTGCTCGTCTACTTTCGTTGTTGCATTGTTATCGAAATATATTGTGTCCATTGCTTAACTCCTATGTTCATGCGGCTGTCGGGCAGATTCCTTATCTTCCTCAACAAAAAGGTCGTCGGAGACGAATTCTTTTAATTTGGCCTCAACGACGTCTTTCATTGTGAACTCCGTCAATCTACACTGGGCACACATGCCCCTGAAGCCCACAATGACCTTATTTCCGTCGACGTCTATAAGCTCGATGTTGCCTCCATGCGCCCGAAGTGCCGGCCGGATTTGCTCGTTTATCGTCTTCTGAATCAACTGTATTTTTTGAATGTTCCTCATCTTCTTTGGTTTGGAGGATACTCGAGCCGGCGTTTTTTTAGTTTTTGCTCCTTGCATTTTCTCAATTATTTTTTCAATCTCGCCCTTACAGCTTCCACAGCCGCCGCCTGCCTTGCAGTAGTTCGTTACTTCATCCACAGTTTTCAGATTATTATTCCGTATTACTTTTTCAATTTCCTTGTCGGTTACACCGAAACAGGTGCAGACGACTTTTCCTTCGAGTTTGTGCTCTTTCTTGCCGCC
>JBHPEQ010000031.1:0-27764 GCA_042576845.1 Planctomycetota bacterium | reverse complement strand
GGGCAAGGCCATTATAACTATAGAAGACCATTATCTTTCCTGCGGATTCGGCTCGGCGGTACTGGAATCGGCATCTGCAGCTTTGCCTGAAGGGATGGCAAAGCCGATAATAACGCTTGGGATGCCGCCGAAATTTATAAAACCCAACACAAGGCAGGCCCAATTGATGGAGGCGGGGGTAAATGTCGATAGAATAGTGAAAACGGTCAAAAAAATTATCGGCGATAACTGAAAACCACTGATAAGATTTAACAGACAGAGAAAAACAAAACTTAGGAAAACCTTCAAATGGGTAAAAAGCGACCAAAACTTGTAGTTTTTGGCGACCCACAAAAAGGACAGGTAAACAAGGCAATCGAGGAGTTTACGGATTTCGCAAAACCTGACTCAGAAGTGGTCGCAAGCTGTCATATAGATGAATGCAGCCCTGATGTTTTGCGCAAGGTTGACTTCGCTGTGGTTTTCGGCGGTGACGGCAGCATTATCTCGGCGGCAAGGCACCTGAGCAAAAGCAGGGTCCCTGTCATAGGAGTAAACCTTGGAAAGCTCGGGTTTCTGGCGGAGTTCAGTGTAGATGAACTCAAACAATGCTTCAGGGGAATAGTCGCGGGTGAAGCTGCTGTTGAAGAAAGAATGATTTTGGGGTGCAGCGTTTCAAGAAAAGGACGAGAGAAATTTCGGTCGGCGGCTGTAAATGATGTTTTCGTTTCTGCGGGAGCGCCTTTCAGGATGGTGGAGCTTAAGATATCGGTGGATAATCAACTGTTGGCCGGCTGCGTAAGCGACGGTTTGATAATTTCCACACCTACCGGCTCGACAGCCTATAATTTGTCGGCGGGCGGCCCGATTCTGTCCGGCAGTATGGAGGCGATGGTTATTACGCCCATTTGTCCCCATTCACTCAGCTTCAGACCGATAGTTATTAATGCAGATAGTAAAGTGGAGGTTTTTTGTATCCGAGTAAACAAAGGAACCACGGTTTCAGTGGACGGTCAGGTTTCTTTAGAGTTATCAGTCGATGATGTGGTCTGTATCGAAAAAGAGAAAAACAGTTTTCTGATTGTAAATAATCCGCTTCGCAGTTACTGGGAGGCTCTGGCTACCAAGCTGAGTTGGGCGGAAAAGCCGAAGTATAAAAAATCCTGAGTTGAGCAGGAGTTCGTTAGCGAACATATACCAAATTGATATGGTATTTAATACTATGGGGAAGAAAATAGTTATAGTTTCGTTTTTCTGGTTGGTTGCATTCGTTTCAGCTCAGTCGCCTGGTCCGACCATCGACCCAGGCAGGGAAATACTGAGTTATAATCGCGAGGGGCTGATTAAAAGCCCCAATCCGATTAATCTGAGTGGTAATCGGCTCATCACCGGCAATGTAGCCGGCGGCAGGCACTTTCGCGGTGATGTTGATTATCTGTCGCCGTGGGATTATGGCTCGCAAACAAGCTCGTCATCTCTGAATTCTTTTTTAAGACATTCCGCCAGCTCGGCAATTAATGACAGATATACCGGTGAATATACACCATACTATACGCCCTGGTCGGTGCATAGAAGCACAAGTTGGGGTAACAGCGGCACATCCATAAAGTCAGCGGTAGAGAGAAAGAGCTGGCCTGCGGGTGTATCCGAATCATTGTATGTATCCGGACAAAATAATTTGAATCTTTTGTATGCCACACAGATACGTGTTTCTGAGGTAACATCCACAAGTATGCTGCAAAAACTGCAGCAGATTCAAAGAGACATATCATACGAAGCCGGTGAATATCCAATGGGCGAACAAAAGCTGACGGATAAACAGCAGCGAATTTTAGAAGAGCTTAAAGTTGACACTCAACTGATAGACGATAAGGCCCCCGATTTAAGATATAATAAGTTAGTCGATGAGAACCAATTACAATCTTTCAGGGCGGAGGATATGTCCAAAAGTTCCCTTGAACAAATAAAACCTCAAGCATTCGAAGAACAAAAACAGCAGATTGATATTTATGACCAGATGCAAGAGCAGCTTGAACTTATGCAACGGCAGCTTGAAGAATTGAATACCGAAACTGAGCAGACCGATACCGATTACAGCAACACTGATTGGCAATCAACCACCCAAAAGGATTCTGTTACCGATAGCTCACGCTCGAAACTTTCTGAGGCCGTTTCAAGTGCAGCCAGGGCTAAAAGCATTATGAGAAAAAACAAAGATTTTGCTTCCTATCTGGAAAGTAAATACCGTGAGCATATCGATGAAGCGAAGAACCTGCTCAAACAAGGGGAATACTACAGGGCGACGGACACCTTTACTTTAGCATCGGCTTATAAAAGCGGAGACTATCTTGCCCTTGCCGGCAGGGCTCATGCACTCTTTGGGGCGGGCGAATATATGAGCAGCGCCCTTTTCCTTTCCAGAGCTCTGGAAATTCATCCCGACTATGCAGCACTTGAGATTGACATCGAAACTATGATGGGAGGAAGGGACGTTATCGAGACCAGACTTGCAGATGTTGAAAGGTGGATTCAGGAAAGTGAATCCGGCGAACTGTATTTTTTGATGGCATATTTTTATTACCGCCTTGACAGAATCGAAAAAGCAAAAGAGGTGATAGATGCCGCCGGTGCAATATTGCCCGAAGGCCCGTCAGTTGCTGTGCTTGCCAGAGCTATTGACGAAAAGAGGAACAGCAGTTAGCAACATTACACCGCCACTAACAACTGTACACAACTCAAGACAACAGACACAAGATACAAATATCTTGTCCTGTGATAGGTTGACACATTTAAATAGTTGCTAACTTATCATAGAAGATGAAGATGAAGCGAAGAACAATTACTCGTTACAGTATTGGTTTTAAGCAGCAGGTTATTGTTTTGTTGAAAACACCGTAAAACTGTCAATCTGTGATGTCAAACTATTACAGCGTAAAAGCTAATTTTCTGGACAATTCCCTGCCTTAGTAATAAACTTTCTTTATCTTATGCCGATAAGTTATTGTATGAAGGATACTATGACAAAAAAGAAGAAACACCCGAAACAAACCATAAACATTCTATTTACCTGCATTGGCAGACGCGTTTCACTGCTGGAGAGTTTTCGCAGGGCGGCCAGACAGTTAAAGCTCAAGTCTTTGATGTTCGGGACGGATACGACTGAGCTTAGTTCGGCTTTGCAGTTGACTGATAAAGGTTTTTTGGTAAAGCCGACGACGCACAGGGACTATATCAAACAGCTCCTTTCCATTGTCAACAAGCACAAGGTAAAATTGCTCGTCCCCACCGTTGACCTGGATTTAAAGATTCTGGCAGAAAATAAGTCGAAATTTTCCGAACTCGGCTGTTGCGTGCTTGTCTCGGAGCCGGATGTTGTCAACATTTGTCAGGACAAAAGACAGACCTATCGCTTTTTATGCAAAAACGGTTTTGACACACCGGTTACAATGAGTATTCGGACCGCACTTTCAAAAAAGAAATTAAACATGCCTTGTTTTCTAAAACCTTGGGATGGATACGCCGGCAGGGGCGATGCTGTTGTGAGAAATCGCAAAGAGCTTTTATTCTTTTCCAAAAAAGCTCCCAACTGCATTGTCCAGGAATATATCGAAGGAACCGAACATACGTGTGATATATATGTTGATTTTGATTTGCAAGTTCGTTGTGTCGTTCCAAGAAAACGAATAGAGATAAGGGCTGGTGAGGTTAGCAAGGGACAGGTGGTAAAGCACACTTCGATTATGAGCGAAGCCAAAAGACTGGTTCAAACACTGCGAGCAGGCCCGGGAGTTATAACTCTGCAGTTGTTCCTGACCAAAACCGGTAAGATCAAATTCATCGAGATAAATCCAAGGTTTGGAGGTGGGGTTCCGCTTTCAATCAAGGCGGGCGCTGATTTCCCTAAATGGATATTACAGGAGCTGCTCGGGAAAAAGCCGGTAATAAAATTCGACGGTTTCAAAGACCGGTTGATTATGCTTCGTTATGACGGTGAAGTATGGTTTTGAAAAAACTGTTAACAGGAAAGCACAGCAATGATATTCGATAACACAATAGGCCCGGTCAGACCGCTAAGCTGGGTGTTTAGATTCTGGCCTGTTCTGGCGGGCTCTTTTGTCGGTTCTCTGGCGGCTACCTGGCTGTGCAAAAATCTGGCCCTTAAATTTGGTATAGTTGACAGGCCCGATGAGAAGGTAAAGACACACAAAATACCCATAGCATATCTCGGCGGCGTCGGAATGCTAATTGGCCTGACTATCGGAGTATTGGCGGGTATCGGTTGTTTGCCCAGCCCCTTGGAGGGGCGGGGTTTCGACGAAGCGTTAAAATTACTTTTGGGCATTTTAGCCGGTGGAGCAATAGCATGTTTTGTCGGGCTCACAGATGATTTATTTGATATAAAGCCGAAGCACAAATTCATCGGTCAGATCATCGCTGCGGTTGCACTTTTGTTCGTGGGGATTATGCCCAATCTGGGTTTTTTAACTAATCAACTTCATTTACCCCTCTCAGATAACATTTTGTTTGTCTTTGGCTTTTTTATTGTGATATTTTTCGTCCTTGGAGCAACCAACTCGCTGAACCTCCTTGATGGACTTGACGGCCTGTGTGCCGGAGTAACAGCTATTATTGCAGTGGCCCTGCTTTTGTTGTCGATACATCTGGCGACGTGGGGTTTCAGCGATGTCGGAGACCCCGTCAGAATTATCATTTGTCTTGGTCTTGTTGGTGGGGTGGGTGGATTTTTACCTTTTAATCGTTATCCTGCCAAGATTTTCATGGGCGATGCCGGTAGTATGCTCCTTGGTTTTATGGTTGCGGCGCTTATGATTCTTTTTGCTGAACACATACCGAGGTGGTGGCTGGCTTCGATAGTGGTTTTTGGTCTGCCGATTCTGGATACCGCTGTGGCGCTGGTCAGGAGGTTGATTAACGGCAGGCCTTTGTTTGTCTCCGACCGCGGACATATTTACGACCAGATGCTCGACCGCGGAATAACTTTGAGAAAAACGGTGGCGATTTGTTATTTGCTTGCTGCCGGGTATGCGGTTATCGGCCTGTTAATGAGCCAGATACGAACCAGATATGCAGCTGTTGTGTATATAGTCGTTTTTGTAGTTTCCGCACTCGTTATCTGGAAGAAAGGTTACCTCAAAATGAAGGGCTTGCGAGGTGCGGTTCGCAAGAAAGATTGATTTTTTATTCGTTTATTGAAATGCGTTTTTCTTTTTAACTGCTTTCCAGATAACACCTTTTTTGATAAAATCATATTGCTCAAGTAAAAAGGCCGGGCAATATCCGTCTACCGGGGAAACTACATACAAGGCAGAATTATTCATAAAAGCACCAGCATTTTTTTCAGTAAGCACAGATGCGTTTTCACTTTTATCATAGTCTGAGACAATTCTTACGTCTTTGCGTTTTCCTCTAACCTGCTGCATATACAAAAGAGCATGAACAGTGGTTGTATCAGCATAAATGACAGCATTTTCTTCTACGGCATCAAGAGCTTCCTTCGCAAATTGTTCCACTCCCCGATAGCCGGTTTTCCAGGGCTGCAGGAAATACACGTATTCGTCACGATAAGGTCTTTGCCTTCTCTGTTCAAGAGGTTTATATATATTTTTTGCAAGAGCCGGAGTGAAATAATAAACCGGAATTGGTAATAAAGCCAGAACAAGAATAGTAAGGAGTAATGGTCTGCTGTTAGAGCGTTTCAATAAAAAATCGGAGCCAACGGCAATAAGCAAAGCTGCAAGGCAATAGAAAGGAAGAAAGAAAGCATATCTATCCGGCACGTTGTATCTAAAAGCAAAGGTAAAATGCAATATCAGCAGTGCGAGTATGACATTGGAAAAACCTGTAGGTAGAGATGCTTTTCTCACAGTAAATAAGCCAACAAATAAAAGTATGAAGTTTGGCGTGGGGAAGTTAAGCAGGATAAATATTATGTTTTCCAAGACTATCTTTGTTGATACAGAGGTATTTAGAACATTTTGTCTCCACCTCGTACCAAAGAAAGCCGATGCCAATGTAGTCTGAACCCGGCCCGAGCTGATAATATTGCTGATTATCAGGTACTCATAAACCGATGCTCCAATCATCCAAAGTAAAATGAAGAAGATAAAGTGCTTTAGGCCGATTTTCTTACGATAAATAAGAACAATGAAAAGAACGATATAGCAGATAAGAGCAAAGAGAGCCCAGAGATGGTTTGCGATAGCGAGACCGTTTAGTAAAGCCAGCATATATACATATCTCAGGCGTTGTGAACGCAAGAACAACAGCAGCAGCAGCAATTCTCCGAACATCTGAGCTGCGAACAAGGTGTATACCTCTGCAATAACGGCATGCTGCCAAAAAGTCCAGGAGACTGCCAAGGTTATTGCGCCAATTACTGCAGGCCAGATACTTTCCAACCAAAACTTTACAAGTAAAAACAGATTAGCAACAGCTACGGCACCACAAAAAGCAGATATTAGATTAATCTTCCAGGCAAGTTCTCCAAAAGGTATACATTTGACAGCGATCCCTATGAGAATATAAAGTGGATGTGCAACAGCTAATCCGAGGTTTCCCTGCAGGTCATTATTCCAAATACGGTATATAAGCAATCCGCTATCCTGCCACAGGACTGTTGGGGCACACGTGAGGACGTAAAGCAACAAGGCTCCAAGCAGAACTATCGCATACATAATTAAGTTATTGTCGAATACGGGATTTTTATCATTTTTATCAATGATTTGCATTTACATCCTTAATAAAAAAATTAAACTTGATTACTTGACGAAACTATTTATAGTATATATATCGTTTATAAACGTCAATAGCTGGAAAAGAAAATAATTTTTAGCGGGAGTTTCTTTTGTGCAGGAACAAAAACCTAAAGTAAACGAATCTTCAAAAAATCAATCTCATTCATCCCACTCAAGAAGCCGAAAGAAACAGTTCTTGTCAATAGGCATATTATTTGTTGTCTTTTATGTCTTTGTAGCAACAGTATATCTAACGAATCGAAAAGAATCGATTGACTGGATTGAAGATTACGAAATGGGCATTAAAATGGCTCAACAGCAGAACAAGCCGGTACTATTAGCTTTTTACAAGCGTAATACTACTTTTACTTCCGACATGGAACACAACACCTATAATCATCCTCGCGTCAAAGAATACGTCGAGCGAATATTTATACCGGTTTTAATCGATGTTGATAAACAACCGGAAATTGCAAAAAAATATAACGTAAATTACTATCCCACCCACTACATTAGATATGCCAACAGGGAAGAGGTAGGAAGCCCCCTGATGGGTTATGATTCCGCTGGCTTATTCATTCAAAAACTCACAGCTTTATTAAAAGATATGAACATATCTGTCAAATAAAGGGGTGCTTTCAGGCATCCAGGCTGTAATTGCTCTTGTTAGCACTATTTGCCATATATCATATCGCAGATTCAACTTGCTTTTTCCGCACATGGTCTTAGGAATATCGTTCGAGAAGATATTTTACACAATATTCCGGGATGTGAGTACTGAGGTATACTGTTTTTACTCTCCTGGTTTTTCCACTACACGCAAGATAATGCCTTCCGGAGCGGTCTTTTATTCCTCGATGAACAATCTTAGACCATATTCATATGCCGGTGATTGTTGTTTGGTTTATTATCTGCCTTATGTGTTCCGTTGTTTTTCAGCCACACAAAATAAATTTGTTGATTCGAATAACTTGGCATCGAGCTTTTGAAGCCAGCCCGAAAGCTTGTATATGGGTTTGAGCCATTTCAGAAAATAGTTAATATTTCCTATCACTCGATAGAAAAAACCCGTGCCGTCAAAATCGATTACGTTGAAGCTGGCTTTGGTCAGTATTTTTTTGAGTTTTTCCTGCCCGAAGTGCTCATGCCAACGTTTCTTTGCTGAAATGTCGCCGATTAAGCCGTCCGGATTTGAAATATATCGGTATTGATATTTTTCTTTCGAATACCGAAGACAATAGTACCACCGATGTATTCTCGGAAAAAGGAACTTTAAATTCCCTATGTCTAAAAAAGAAAACAAATGCTTACCCGGCACCGTAACGATTAGCTTTCCTCCATCTTTAAGTACTCGGTTTAACTCCGCCAAAAGCTCTGCCTGCTCATAGACATGTTCAAGTACGTCCAGAATAGTTACTGAGCTAAACGTACCATCATTGAATGGCAGTTCGGTCGCCTTACGTATTTTTATAATCTCCATCTCCGGGAAAAGTTCTTTGCCCTTCTTAACGGCTTCTCCGGATATGTCCACGCCAACCAGTCGCTTGTATTTTTTGTTCTTTAGCGAATTTAAAAAAGCTCCATTATTACAGCCGAAGTCCAAGTGCGCAATTCCCTCTTTAGGAATAGATTCCCATGCGAAGCCCCATCGGTTATATCCATATGAATTGTCTGAACTTATTTTAGTATGCATGCCGCTTTATTCTGTTTTTTCCACTACACGCCAGATTGTTCCTTCCGGGACAAAATGGTATTGCTCAAGGAGAAAAGAAGGGCAATATCCCGATACGGGCGAGACCACATAAAAGGGTCTTTCGGCCAGTAATTTCTTCATATTCCGTTCGGTGAGATTCACAGGGCTTTGTTTGGCTGCCACCGTAGAAATAATATCAACATCGGTTCGCTTTTTCTTCACATCCTGTAAGTACAACAAAGGCGGCGCTGTGGTGCTGTCGGCAAAGATTGCGGCATTTTCTTCGGTGGTTTCAAAAGCCGCTTCGGCAAAGAGCTTCGGGCCGTGATAAGATGTTTTCCAGGGACATAAAAACCACGTATAGTTGTTACGGTAGGGAATTTGTCTCTTCGCAGAAAGGTTAAAGTTTATCTTTTCTGCAATGTGGGGCGCCGCAAGGTACGTTGGAATCGGCAGCAGGGCCAGGAGAAAAATGAGATAAAGCAAAAACGGTTTTTGCAGCCGTACGGCAATGAGGTTGAAACCAACACCAATTAAGATGGATGCCAGGAAATAGAAGGGTATGAAAAATGCGTATCTGTCCGGCACTGTGTATCTAAAGGCAAAAACAAAAAAGAGTATTAGCAGCGCCAAAATAATATTCCTGAAAGTTCTGCTCTGCGATAACTTCTTTAAACCCCAAAAACCTGCAGCAAAAAGTAATATGTTTGGAGTCGGAAAATTGTAAGCGATAAGTATCAGGTTTTCTTTGACCAGCCGTGCTGAAAGCGAGACGTTCAAAACTTCACCCTGCCAGGCGTTGCCGAAAAATACTGAGGCAAAAGTACCGGATAGGCTACCGGTCTCAATGATATTTTTTATGATTAAGTATTCATAAGGCGCAGCGCCTATTATCCACATCAATAGAATAATGCCGAGATGTCTTAGTCGGATTTGCTTTTTTATCAGTAAGCCCGCCAGAAAGACCGTATAACAGCATAGTGCAATAATGCCCCACATATGGTTTGCGATTGCCAGGCCGTTTAAAAGACCGAGCAGATACAAAAATTTTATCCGCTTTGTCCGCAGGTATTGCAAAAGCATAAGCAATTCAGCCGAGAGCAGAGCGGTATATAAAGTATAGCTCTCTGCAATTACAGAGTGTCGCCAGAAAGTATGTGAAAGGGCCAACGTCAGGGCGGCAACAGCGGCCGGGGTGATTTTGTCGAGCCACAATCGCAACAGTAAAAACAGGTTCGCAATAGTAATTGCCCCGGCTATCGCTGAAATGAGGTTTACTCTGAAAGCCAATTCGCCGATTGGAATCTGCTTTACAGCGATGCCGATGATATGAAAAAGCGGATGTGAAAGCGCCAACCCGAGCTTGCCCTCAATATCGTTATGAACAATGCGATATTGAAATATTCCACTGTCCTGCCATAAGGGACCCGGAGCGCAGGTAGCTGCATAAAGAACAACCGCACCCAAAAGAACAATAAAATAAACCGATTTTAGATTTTCAGAAGCTGTATTCCGGTTTTTAGTGTAGCTGTCCATATTTTAATCTTAAAACGGTTAAATAGTTATTATTAGATAATGACTGTCTTCATCAAATCGGACAGCTCCCTGGTAAACGGCGGGAACGAGTAGACAATCTCCTGCGCGGAATTCAACAGATGTTTTGTTTTTTCCCAGAATTGTTCCGAAGCCGCTTAAATAAATCAGCACTTTCATTTTACCCGGGGACAGGAGCAGTTCGCAATTTTTGGCCTGATGCCCTTTATCTATTTTGAAATATTCACAATCGACGAGTCTGCCGACGGTGGTCACTTTTAAGTTGTCGCCGGCTGAATCGAAGTGGATGCTTTCGAGTGCCTCTTTGATATGAAGCTGTCTTGGTTTTCCATTTTCATCGACCCTGTTGAAGTCAAAAACCCGGTAGGTGGTATCCGATGGTGTCTGTATCTCAGCTATCAGAAGACCAGGCCCTATGCTGTGAGGGGTACCGGCAGGCAGGAAATGACACTCACCGGCTTTTACTCGCATTTTCTCCAGCAGCTCAGCACATCTGCCGTCCTTTATCCATTCAGTGAATTGTTCTTTGCTCGTTCCTTCTTTCAGACCTTTGTAAATTACGGCGTCGGGTTCCGCTGATATGATATACCAACATTCCGTTTTGGGGATTCCTTTTCCCATTCGCCGGCAGGTCTCAGCGTCGGGATGAACCTGAACGCTGAGAATATCTTCAGCATCAAGCATTTTAATCAGCAAAGGAAAATCGCCTGAGAAAGTTTCGTCACCGGTGATTTCTTTAGGGTATTTCTCAAGCACTACGTGAAGGTTTTGACCTGTCAGTTCACCGTTGGCAATTACAGATTTATCTTCGGGCAGGTCAGCTATTTCCCAGCTTTCGCCGATTTTCTCGAATGGAGGTATATCTTTATTAAAGAATTGGCGCAGCTTCTGCCCGCCCCATATGCGATGTTTGAATATCGACTTAAATTTCAGTGGGCACATTTTCATAACCGTTATTCTAACAGTGTCATCGGTTATCGTCCATAAGATAAGGTGTAACCGTTCACGGACGAAAAACGGCCAAAATTCAACATGTTACTCTGTGAACGGTTACAAAATAAGTACGCGTGTATGAGGTTTATTAAATGCTTGACGTTCGTCTCATATTCAGCAATATAGTGGAATGAACGGGGCTTAACGATGTTCCCGTAGCATAGTTAGGAAGTGTAACTGTGAAAAGGAATTGGAAGGGTCGAATATGAACAGAGCAAATATTGCCGGATATATTATCATTTTCACGTTGGCTTTACCTTCTATAGTAATGGCTTCTGAAGATGGCCTGATTGCCTGGTGGAGTTTTGAAGAGAGTAAGGAAAATAGAGTCAAAGATAAAGCAGGACAGATTGAAGATGTCCTCGAAGGCAACTTTAAATACACATCGGGCGTTAAGGGGAAAGCTCTGAAGCTCGACGGGTATACCACGTGCATAATTCGTAAGCCCCAGCAAGCGCCAAAGCTCGGTGATGAATTTACCGTGGAGGCCTGGGTTGCTCTTGGAGCGTATCCGTGGAACTTCTGCCCCATCGTCAGCCAAAGCAAAGATAACAAAAAAGGGTATTACTTTGCCGTCGGGCCGAGAGGCGAAGTAAGTCTTGAACTGGCCGTTAAAGGTCAATGGTATACCTGCAGGTCCAAGAACTTTGCCGTTCCGCTGAGAAAATGGATACATATTGCCGGGACCTTTGGTTGGGAGAAAGGGCTGAATGTTTACGTTAATGGTCAGTCGGCCAGTCACGTCAATATACAGGGAAAACCACAGTTTGCTGAGGATATTGAACTTCGAATCGGCGCCAATCATAAGAAAATCAAGCCCTCAAACATTCATCGCGAGCATGGAACGCTACCATGGTGGTTCTCTATTGATGGAATAATCGATGAGGTCAAAATTTATAATTACTGTTTGACGGCTGAAGAGGTGCAAATTGCTTATGCTGACTCTAAGACCGAAGCTGAACCTGATTTGCAGACCAGAGTGATGCCTTCCGGGCCGGAGGGGCCGGGGCGGTTCGGTGCCTATTATTGTAATCTGAAGTATTATGATGAGTGGGATAATCTATGGGCTGTCGGTTCTGACCCTGATGTCCTCGTGCGGTTTGACACCTCCGGAGCTCGCATCGTCTTCTGGCGCGGCAGCAGGTATTCCCCGGCCTGGGTTTCTGAGAACGGGCTGTGGATGGCCGACCAAAGTGTAGAGGCGTGGAATGATAAGGAGGGATGTTTTGAACATATGCAGGACCGCCTCTGTCGGTATTCACACGTTCGGATTATAGAAAACACCGATGCCAGAGTTGTAGTGCATTGGCGTTATGCCCCCGTCAGCTCCTACGACCATTTGTGGCGTGTTGATGAAAAAACCGACAGGGCCTACTGGGTTGATGAATACTACTATATCTACCCCGACACAATGGCGATTAGAAAGGTCAGTTGGAAAACAGGCACTCTGGAGTACCCCAGGCAGTTTCAGGAATCGTTGCCTTTCACTCAGCCGGGACAGCTTCAGAGTGATGTTATAAACAAAGCTTTTGCTGTTGTCGGAAATCTAAAAGGCCAAAGTGAGGTTCTCAGGTTCACCGAAGAACCGAATGAAAATAAAAAGTTTCCTGATGATTTGACAATCCAGATATATAATTTCAAGTCGGAAAACAAACCCTTTATTATCTTTGAACCGGGCAACGAAATGCATTATTTAGCAGACCTTCGTTTGGGGCCTCGAGGTCTGGATGTTCCGGGTGCGTGCAACCATTGGCCGGTTGGACAAATGTTATGTGATGGGAGAACTGTTCAGGCAGCCGACAGGCCGACCCATTTCCTTGGATTTCCAATATCCGACCCTCCAGTGCATAAAAAGGACGGCAGGTCGTGGTGGAACGGCTTTTATGGAATGACTGATAAAACTATTCAGGAGCTGGTTGTGGTAGCCAAAAGCTGGGTTCAGTCGCCTGAGCTCGCAATCCGTGGTCAAGGTTTTAGCAGTCAGGGTTACGATATAAGCAAGCGTGTTTATAAGTTAACACGCGAAGAGACCGCCGGCGAACTTCCTCTCGAATTTGAACTGCTTGGGAGTTCAGAATCTCCGGTTTTTAATCCCGCCTTTGTTGTTAAGAACTGGGGCTCAGCGGATGCTTCGCTTGAGATTGACAGAGAACATCTCAAGCTCGGCAGAAATTTCCGCTTTGGCCATATTCATAAGCTACAAGGCAGTAACCTGATAGTCTGGATTAGAAAAGAATCAACCAAAAATGTGAATATTAAACTAACACCAGTTACAGTACCTTTGTCATCCAGCCCCACGGTTAAGGATAATTACACACCGACATCAGCTCTACGAAATAGCCCGTGTTGTATCGCCGGCTTCTCTGGATGAACTTCGCCGTGTACCTATCTGGATTGAATACAAAGCTCCACAGTATGGGTGCATGTGCTATCATCTGAACAGACAGTGGCTGAAAAAGCTATGGGGGGTGAGTAATTCTTTAGTCGGTAATGCGTTGCCTTCTTTCTCATTTCCGCAAGAAACCTGGAACAAGAACTTCTGTTAAATTACCGAAATAGTTGCACTTATTCGGTAGTATTGGTATATTAGGGGAATTAAAGCTCAGGGCGTAGCCGGGCAGATTTTTTAAACAGCAAATGTTACTTTATTGAGAAAAGGAGATTGCGATGAAAACCCAAAAGCAACTTATAGCTGTTATTGTGGTCATTTTTCTACTTATGGGGACGTGTTGGGCAGGGATGTTAGACCAAATGGTAAAAACCGAATCAGAGCGGATTATAGCCCAATATAAAGGTGTTTTTACATCACCTCCTGAAAGAGTCCCGACGACACGAACGGTTGATGGGCCAATTATTGGAAATGGTGACGTTGGTGTTGTGATTGGCGGTCCACCTGAAGCTCAACGTTTTTGGATATCAAAGAATGATTTCTGGAAGGCCAAACCTCACTGGCCGTACAGTATGCCCTGCGCGATCGGTTGGATAGACGTTAAGCTGCCACAATTTGTAGACGCTTCCTATCTTGTGGAACAAATCATATATGAGGGAGAAACGCAGTCGATTTTCAAGAAAGGAGATGTCAGCATAAAGATACGTTCCTGGGTAGCTGCGACAGAGAATTTGCTGGTAATCGAATTAGTAGGAGATGGCGGTTGGATGGGCGAAGACCATTTTTTGGAGCTGAATGTAGATGCGAGGCTAACACCTATGAGCGGCAACAGCTCGGAAATAGCCAGCGGACCAATCAAGGACGGCTATTGGGCAACCCGCAAATTCACAGGAGAGGATTTGGATTGGCCGGCAGAGGTAGCGGTAGTTATGCGCCAGCTACGCCGCGGAGAAAAGAAACTGCCCTCTGGAACGCTGGGATGGACTTCCGACCGGTTTAATTTGCAGCCCTCGGGAGAACCCGTTTTCATCGTTGCGTCAATTCTGACTAACTACGACACAGATGACTACCTGGAAAAGGCCCGTGAACGTATAGAGAGCATTACTTACGAGGAAATCGAATCCCTTCGAGAGAAACACAAAGCCTGGTGGCATGACTTCTGGGCCAGGTCGTTTGTGGAAATCGGTGATCCTCTGATAGAAAAGTTCTGGTACGGTTCCCAATATATAATGGCATGCTGTAGTCGGAATAAGAACTTTCCTCCCGGGCTCTGGGGGAACTGGACAACTACCGATGAACCGGCCTGGGCTGGTGACTACCACTTAAACTATAACCATCAGGCGCCCTGGCTGGGTGTCTATTCCTCCAACCAGGTAGAGTTGTCTGAACCGTATGACACGCCGATTCTTGAGTATATGCCCAGGGGAAGAGAGTTTGCCCGCAAGTTATTGGGGGTTAAAGGGGTTTATTACAATGTAGGACTTGGCCCCATGGGTTTGGATACGTCAAACGAGTGGTCTACCGGCGGTTTCTATGGGCAGAAGAGCAACGCAGTCTACTGTACAGTTAATATGATGATGCGTTTCTATCATACCTATGACCTTGAATATGCCCGAAAGGTATATCCATTTTTGATAGAGGTTGCCGATTTTTGGGAGGATTACCTGAAATTTGAGAATGGCCGCTACGTGGATTATGACGACTCAGAAGGTGAAGTTGGCACTTGGCAGGGAGAGGATTGGAGAAAGGGTTTTGGCAAAAAGAATCCGCGGCGTGCGCTGGGGCTGATTCGGCAGTTTTTTGCTGGTATTATCGACGTCAGCACGGAACTGGGTGTTGACGCCGACCGACACGAGAAATGGCGTCATATCCTCGAATATTTGAGCGAGCCGGACAATAAAGGTATATTCGGTGGAGTCGTTGATTTCGTCTGGCCATCGGGTGTGATAGGACTGGATTCGGACCCAAAGATTCTGCAGCAGGCTCATAAAGAAATCGATGCCTGGCAAGAGGGCGGTCGCAGCTTCGATACAAGAAATGTTACACATGTATTCGCCGCTACGGCACGGGTGGGATATGACCCGGACGTCATCCTTTCAATGATGCAAAAGAGGATAAGATCAACTGGCTTTGAGAACCTTTGGATTTTCCAGGGCGGTGGAGGTATTGAAACTTGCGGTGGTTTTACGGCCGGACTCAATGAGATGCTGTTGCAAAGCCACGAAAAGGTTCTGCGTCTCTTCCCCGTCTGGCCGAAAGATAAAGACGCTCATTTTGGCCGGCTGCGGGCGGTTGGAGCATTTTTGGTCTCCAGCGGATATATGGATGGTCAGGTTCAGTATGCGATTATCGAGAGCGAGAAAGGCCGCGACTGTACTGTACTTAATCCCTGGCCGGGAAAAGCGGTAGCCCTTTACCGCAATGGCAGCAAAGCTGAAACCCTTAAAGGGGATAGATTCACCTTTAAAACAAAAAATGGTGAAAACATATCTCTTGTTCCTGATGGTGTTTCATTCGACCAGATGCATCAACGGATTCAAGCGGTACAATAAAGAATGATGTCGAATGAAAAATAGTATTTTAATGTTTTAAGCTCAGCTTCTGATATTGCTTACAGGCCATAGACCTTATCCTTAGCGGGGGATACGGTGTTCCTTGGCCATACCGTTTTTTTTAAAAAAACCATTGATTTATATAAATTGATGAGCTATCATTTATTGAAATAGAAGCTCCGTCGCATGGGGTAGCTGTGAAAGTTGAAAATGTAAAATTGAGAGTGCAAGGTTGGCAATAGAATAATTGCTGGATTTTACTTTTCTTTTTCTGTGGGGTCGACAGCAGCACGGCATGGTCGACTCAGGCCTCCGGCGGGGTCAGGCCGGGCCGTCTGCTTGACGGCTTCCGTGGCATGCTTATGATTGAGAAGATTAGCTGCGATATGGAAAGGGCTTTGATGAGGCGTGGTATAATTGTAAAATGCGACTATTGCTACCCGGTGGTGTAATAGGTAACACAGGGGCTTTTGGTGCCCCTATTCCAGGTTCGAGTCCTGGCCGGGTAGCGTTAAATATTAAAACTAAGAACTCAAAATGCAAAATCAAAATTGTAAAAGTGTAAGCAACAATAGGGCGCAAACAGTAGCGATAATTCTGGCCGCTGGTATTAGCAGCAGGATGAAAACAGACACACCGAAGGTTCTGCACGAAGTGTGTGGTCGGCCTATGCTTGCCTATGTTCTTGATGCCTGCCGACAGGCCGGCATGAAAAAGATATTTGCAGTCGTCGGCAGCGGGGTCGAGCTGGTCAAAGAACAATTCGCCGACGCTGATGATATAAGCTGGGTACTGCAGGCCGAGCAAAAGGGAACAGCGCACGCGGTCTTGTGCTGCAAAGAACAGCTTTCGGATTTTCAAGGCGATACGTTTGTTCTTTGCGGCGACGGGCCTTTGATTCGAGCTGAAACACTGCAAACGTTGATGAAAAAGCATACCTCTGAGCAGGCGGCGCTTACATTAGCAACGGTAGTCCTGGATAAGCCGGATGGATACGGCCGGATTGTTAGAAATGAAGATGGGACTCTCCGTGAAATTGTGGAGGATAAAGACTGCACAAAAGAGCAATTAGCTGTTAAGGAGGTTAATCCGAGCTACTATCTGTTTAGAAATAAGGTTCTTTTTGATGCTGCCGAGAAGGTCAAACCTGATAATGTTAAAAAAGAATACTATCTAACGGATGCATTATCGATTATCATAGCGGCTGGCCATAAAGTCTCGGCTGTTACGGCGGTTAGGTCTGAGGAGGCAATGGGTGCGAACGATAAAAAGGAGCTTGACAAAATAAACAAGGTTATGCAGCAAAGAATTAAAAACTGAGGCATAAAAAGATGTTTCTAAACGATAATCTAAAAATATTTACCGGCAGCAGTAACCCAGCGTTGGCGACGGCTGTTTGCAGGGATCTGGAGATTCCTGTCGGCGGTGCGAAGATTGACAGGTTCCCCGACGGCGAAAAAGTAATCAGGATTGAGGATGATGTCCGCGGCAGGGACTGCTTTGTTATTCAGTCTACCTGTAAGCCGGTTGATGAGCATCTGATAGAACTTCTGATTTATCTGGACTGTTTGCGAAGGGCAAGTGCAAAGCGTATCACAGCGGTTATTCCGTACTTTGGTTATGCAAGGCAGGACAGAAAAGCTGAAGGACGTGTGCCTATTACAGCTAAACTCGTGGCAAATATTATTACCACTGCCGGCGCCGATAGAATTTTGGCGATAGATTTGCATGCTCCTCAGTTGCAGGGCTTTTTTGATATACCGGTTGACCATTTGACCGGTGAGTTGGTTCTGAGCAGATATTTCAGGGGTAAAAAGATTGGTAACCTGACGGTGGTTTCGCCGGATGTTGGTAATATCAAAACCGCATCCCGTTATGCTACCCATCTCGGCGGTCAACTGGCAATAGTGCATAAGAAGCGAGTTAGCAGTTCCGAGGTCCAGGTCGGCGAAATTATCGGAGAAGTTAAAGAAAGAAACGTCCTGATGTGTGATGATATTATTGCCACCGCCGCTACTGTATGCAGTGCTGCTGAACTGGTAAAAAAGCGGGGAGCAAAGAAAATATTTGTAGGTGCCACGCATGGTGTTCTGGCCGGCGAAGCCCTGAAAGAGTTGGCGAAGGCACCTATCGACGAAGTGATAGTTACCGATACCATACCCCCGGCTGAAGAGTTGAGTCAACTCGAAAATATCAAGGTCTTGACAGTAGCGTCAATGCTGGCAGAGGCAATAAAAAGGATTCACAGAAACGAATCCGTTAGTAATCTGTTTAATCATTTTTAGATTAGAGATTTTTGTATATAGGTGATATTGATATGGCAAAGACATTACTCTTGGAAGCAGAAATTCGTGAACAAGTCGGTTCCAAATCCGCTGCAGGACTCCGCAAACAGGGTCGAGTACCTGCTGTTGTTTATGGTCATAAAAAGGAACCAACTGCCATTTCCTTAAATGCCCATGACTTTGTGGAAGGCCTGCATCACGGACGTCGCCTGATGGATATCCAGATGGGCGACAGGCAGGAAAAAGTGCTCGTCAAAGAACTGCAATATGGCCCGCTGGGCAAAGATGTTATTCACGCGGACCTGTTGATAGTCGATGTAACCGAGAGGGTTCAGGTGGCGGTTCGCCTCGAGTTTAAAGGACAACCCAAAGGCGCCGAAGAAGGCGGTATACTCGAGACACACACAGACAGTTTGGAGGTCGAGTGCCTGGTAACTAATATTCCGGAGGTTCTGCTTGTATCGGTTAAGGAGATGGAAATCGGTGATGCGCTGCACGCTCAGGATGTAGAGCTTCCTGCCGGGGTCAAACTCATAAGCGGCCCTGAGATATTGCTTGCCACCTGCCGCGTGGTTACTGAAGAAGTCGCCGAAGAAGTTGAGGTCGAAGAAGAACTGGCGGAACTTGAAGTAATCAGTGAAGCTAAAGAAGAAGCTGTGGAAGCGGCACCTGCCGAAAAGAAAAAAGCTGAAGAAACTGAAAAGAAAAACGAAGAAAAATAACTTTGCACACAAAGAATATATGGCCGAAGTTAAAATGATAGTCGGACTGGGTAATCCGGGCGACGAGTATGTCGAAACCAGGCATAACATAGGTTTCCGCGTCCTGGATTGTGTGGCAAAGGCGTTGGAAACAAAGGTAAAAAAGCTAAAGTTCGGTGCCCGCTTTGGCCAGGCCGAGCTTGCAGATAAAAAGTTAATACTGTTGAAGCCCCAAAGCTTTATGAACCGTAGCGGCCAGCCGATTGCAACTGCGGTGGGTTTTTATAAGATTACATTCGGTGATTTACTCGTGGTGCTTGACGATATGGCCCTCGATGTCGGCAGGATTCGCATCCGCTCCAAGGGCTCTGCCGGTGGACATAATGGTTTGGCTGACGTCATAGAAAAACTCGGAACGGAAACGTTCGCTCGTTGCCGAATAGGCATCGGAAAAAGTCCGGAAGACTCATCGGTGGATTTTGTTCTTAGTAAACCGACCGACGAGGAAAAACCGATTCTGGATGATGCTGTTGAAAAGGCCTCAGATGCTTGTATTTACTGGGTGAAATATGGTCTTGAAACTGCGATGAATAAATTTAACAATGCGTAAAAATGTCAAATTCAGTAGGTATTGAATTTGAAGTTGTGGTTTTGGTTTTTTAGTTCGTGAGCGCTGATTGGTTAGTGGTTGATTGGTGAGCAAATTTAACCATTTAGCCGGTTGGATTTTAACTTTATAACGTTTAGATGGCAATGGAAAGGAAAAAAATTGAAAACTGCTGACAAAAAACTTTACGAAGGAATGTTCCTTATTGATTCAGTTCTTGCAGAGGCGGATATGGATGGGATTATTGATACCATCCAATCTTTGCTTGAAAGGTCCTCAGCAGAAATCGAGTCAATAAAAAACTGGGATAGCCGCAAGCTTGCCTACAAAATTCAGGGTAAACAGAGCGGAACATATATCCTTTCTTATTTCAGAGTAGATGGCGCAAAGTTGACGGATATTGAAAGAGATGTAGCGCTTTCCGAGCGCATAATGCGAGTGCTGATTCTGAATACCGATGCCAGAGAAAGCGAGGAACTTCAAAAAGAGACGCCCATAGAGCGGGCCGAAAGAAAAGAGCGTCAAGCAATGGAAAAAGCTGCAGGTAGGGTGAAGGAGCCAACAAAGCAAGAACCCTCGGAAGGAATAAAGCAAGAAACAGAGCAGGAAAAAGAAGCTGTTAAAGCTGATGACGGAGACTTGCAGTCGAGCGTCGAGCTGGAGCTGCCGCCTGGGCCCGAACAGCCGCCTGAGCCGGAGCTACCTCAAGTGCAGGCATCCGAATCTGAAACCGCTGATACGACCGATTCCAGGCAAACAGAACAAAACATTGAGGTAGAGACGATAGCGCAACCTGGCTCGGAAGGTCAAGACCAGAAAAATGACGAAGCGGAAAAAAGTGACGTAGAAAAAGGAAATTAGAAGACCATCGAAAAAGAGAAGGATGTGAATATGGCAAATTTTAATAAAGTTTTACTTATGGGTAATTTAACCCGGGATCCGCAGCTCTCTTATTTGCCAAGTCAGACGGCTGTAGTTGAGTTCGGCCTGGCAACGAACCGTAAGTGGACAGGTCAGGATGGTACTGCCAGAGAAGAGACGTGCTTTGTAGACTGTCGCGCTTTTGGCAAAATGGCGGAGAATATCAATAAGTATCTTAACAAGGGCAGGCCGGTTTTTATCGAGGGACGTCTGACTTTCGACACATGGACCGCACAGGACGGCACCAAACGAAGCAAACACCGGGTTACCATCCAGAATTTTCAGTTTCTGCCCCGTGGACAAGGCACAGACAACAGTAACGCAAGCCGGGAGCAGACAACCGCACAATCGCAAACACAACCCGAGGAAGGTGAAGATGATATACCGTTTTAGTTGGTGATTAAAAGACCAAAGACCAAAAACAAAAGGTCTGGTGTCTTGAGTCTTGTGCTAACCAGTTACAATTTAACTTTTAGGAATTAAGATGGTAATGATAAAAGAGCAAAGAAATTCGCAGTCAACGGGAATTCGCGAAGCCCGCTCTTCCAAGGGGCTGGGCGAACAGACAAAATGCCGCTTTTGCAGACGAGGCACCAAATACGTCGACTATAAAGACACAGATACTTTACAGCGGCTTTTAACTAACCGCGGCAAAATATATTCCCGGAAACGCAGTGGGAATTGTGCCTCCTGTCAGAGGAAAGTTAAAAAGGCAATTAAACGCGCCAGATATATGGCGCTGCTGCCGTTTGCCAGTTAAGGTTTGCCAATGGTGAGCAGGTGATAGTAATCAAATTAACCAAAAGGATAAAGTTATGAAGGTTTTACTCTGCGAGGATGTTAAAAAGCTTGGATGGCTTGGTGATATTGTCGAAGTCAACGATGGTTATGCACGAAATTTCCTGCTGCCGGAGGGAATAGCTAAGCCGGCGACAGAGGAAAATGTAAAAGCTATAGCACAAGAGAAGGCACATCGTGCCGAGACAAGGATACGTCATCGTAAACGTCTTGAATCGGCAGCCGAGAAAGTAGAAGGCGCTGAGGCGGTTATCGCAGCTAAGGCGAATGAGCAGGGACACTTGTTCGGTTCGGTCAGTGCCAAAGAAATAGCGGCCAATCTGCGAGAGCAGGGTTTTGAGGTTGCTGATGAAGTTATTAAGCTTGCCGAGCACATAAAGCAGGTGGGAACACATTCAGTAAAGCTTAAATTTGCAGATGATTTAACAGTTAACGTGCAGGTTATGGTTGTGGCCCAGACAATTGACACCGAGCCCGTCACAGGTGGGTAAAGGCCCTTTAAAATTATCGTTGGTCCGGATAAGTTATTATTCGTTGTAAAAAGCAGGAGTAGGCCGGATGGTTGCAGGTTTCTGTGTCAATATGAAAAATCTGTTTTAACGAGAGAATGAAGATGGTCGAAACCAACAAGACAAATACTCAGGTTTCCGATGCAGGGGCAAAAACCAAAAGCGGACTGTTGAGAAGTTCGCAGGATTCAGCGGTGCAAAGAACTTCTGCTGCCCTGAGTCGAAGTATGCCCGAATCTCTGGCCTCGGAGGCGGCTGTACTGGGTTCTATGATAATCGACCCTGCGTCTATCGCTGATGTTATCGAACTTTTGGACACAGCGTCTTTTTATCGAATCGAACATCAATTGATTTTCGAGGCGATAATCGCTCTTTACGAAAAAAATAAGGGAGACGTTCTGGATGCCGTGCTCTTACGGGACGAGCTTGAGAAACGCAACAAGCTGGAAGAAACCGGCGGCGTGGAATATCTGAGCAGGATTATGGAATCGGTGCCGAGTTCCGCTAATGTTATCTACTATGCCGGTATTGTCAAAAACAAACATCTCCTTCGGGAGATTATTCAGACCGCCACTGAAATAGTTGACGATGCATATTCACAGCAGAGCGAAACCAACGAAATGCTTGACGAGGCCGAAAGAAAAATTTTTGCAGTTACGGACAAAAATGTAACCGGCGGTGCTTGTGCCTTAAAGGACCTGGTCGTCAATGCTTATGAGCTTATCGAAAAGCGAGAAGGAAGCCATGTTACAGGTCTGGCAACCGGCTTTCATGAACTTGATGAAATGACCTGCGGCCTGCAGAACGGTGAAATGATAATCATTGCCGGCAGACCGAGCATGGGAAAAACGTCTCTCGCACTGAATATAGCTGAATATATAGGGATAATGGATAAGATGCCTGTGGCGATATTTTCCCTGGAGATGGGCAAACAGCAATTAGCCGAAAGATTTCTGTGCAGTGCCAGCGAAATGGATGCACAACTCGTTAGAAAAGGTAACCTTAAGGAAGAAGACCACAAAAAGCTCATTGACGCCTGCGGGCCGCTATCGGATGCGCCGATTTATATCGATGACACTTCATCCCTGACGCCGCTGCAAGTTCGTGCCAAAGCAAGAAGACTTAAGAGCCAGCATGATATAAGATGTATTATCGTTGATTATCTGCAATTGATGCATTACGGAAGAGGCAGGGTCGAATCACGCCAGCAGGAAATCACTACCATCTCAAGACTGTTGAAAGCAACTGCCAGAGAGTTAAATATACCTGTTGTGGTTTTGAGTCAGTTGAACCGTGCGCCGGAAGGCAGAGAGGGACATCGGCCCAGAATGAGTGATTTGCGCGAAAGCGGAAGCATCGAGCAGGACGCCGACGTGGTAATGCTGCTCCACAGAGAAGATTATTATCACCGCGGAGAAAAGGACTACGATGAAGATAATAGCGCCTCTATTATAATAGCCAAGCAGCGAAATGGTCCGACAGGTAATATCGAGTTGATATTTAGAGAGAAATTTACGCGATTCGAAAATAAATCTTTTGCAGAAGAGCCATTTTAGGAGGCCAAAAAATCGGAAATCAAAAAAAACAGTTCAAACGCATCTGTCATTGTAGACATCTACCGGTCTTTGGTTCTAAATTCCTGTGTATCTTTTTCCTGTACTGGCTGAGCTTCGCCCCCCTTACTTTTGCACAAATCGATAATGCACAACTGTCTGGAGAAAATGTTGTAATAAGCGGAGTACGCACCGCCGGCAATCTCAATGTCAGCAGTGAACAGATACTGGGGAAGGTCCGCAGCAGAGTTGGCGACTTGTATGATGAAGCCACGGCCGAAAAGGATGTTCAGCGGATAGCAGAGTTGCCTGGAGTTGAATACAGTTATTTCAATAAAAAAGCAGTCGACGGAAAAATCGAATTAACCTTTGTTGTCGTGGAAAAGAATGTCGTCCGGTCCATCAATTTTATCGGCAACAAAGGATACAAAGATAAAAAATTAAGAAAAGAACTGGACTTCAAAACAGGAGATTACCTCGACACCATGCTTGTAGAAGCCGGCAGGACAGCCGTTACCGACTATTATCACAAAAAAGGGTATCATTTTGTACGTGTGGGCGTTGATGAAGCTGAATTATCAAAAGGAAATGTAGTTTATCAAATCAACGAAGGGCCGAGAGTCAGAATTGCTGCCGTCAGGTTCAGAGGTAACGAAGGTATCAGGACGAAAAAGCTCGAAAATTTAATAAAAACAAAACAAAGGAAATGGTTCTTCTGGCCGAACTATTATGCAGAGACGCTGCTTTCTGAAGACCGGACGGAATTGTTGAATGACTATCAAAGAAGGGGCTTTCTAAATACAAATATAACCGCAAGGCGGGACTTTTCAGAAGACAGAAACAAAGTGTATATCACTTTTGTAATCGACGAGGGAAAGGTCTATGCTATCGAAGAAATTTCCATAATAGGCAACGGATACTTCGATACCAATCAACTGCGTAACCAGATAGAAAGCAAGGCAGGTCAGACTTACTATGAAACGAAAACGGACTCCGACACAAAACGGCTGCTTTCACTTTACAGGGAAAACGGCTTTATAAATGCAAAGGTCCAAAAACAGCGATTATTCGTTGCGGAAGACAAGGTCAGAGTGGAATTTGCAATAACAGAAGGACAGCGTTTTCGAATCGGACAGGTTAATATAACCGGTAACAAACAGACGCAGGACAAAGTCATCCGCCGGGTGTTGGACGAATACGATTTTAAGCCTGGAAACTGGTATAATGCCGACATCGCTCGTGGTGACGGGAATGGTTACCTGGAAAAAAGGGTTCGGCAAATGGCTATGACAGAATCGGTTGCTATTACACCCGTCGGCGAGGCGCCAGGACAAAGAGATGCTCACGTCAGTGTCGTCGAAGGGCAGACAGGGATGGTAATGGTTGGGGCGGGGGTGGCAAGCGACAGCGGTGTCATAGGCCAGCTTGTTTTCGAGCAAAGGAATTTCGATATCTCCGATAAGCCCGATAGCTTTTACGAGTTTATCACCGGCAAGGCGTTTAAAGGTGCAGGGCAGAATTTAAGAATTGCCCTGCAGCCCGGAACTCGGGTCAGTCAGTATTCGATTAGTTTTACCGAACCATATCTTAACGACAAACCAATATCTCTTAATGTTGTCGCCTCAAGCTGGGAAAGATACAGGGAAAGCTACGACGAGCACAGAATCAAGGGATATGTAGGTTTTGAGAAACGATACAAAAACCGCTGGCGCAGAAGTATCGGTTTTAGAGCAGAAAATGTTGAATTAGATAATATCGACACGGATGCCCCCAAAGAAATAAGAGATTTCAAGGGAAACACAAACCTCTTTGGCGTTAAGCTTGGAATTGGTCGTGAGCTTACTGACGACAAGTTTAGCCCGACGAAGGGATACATCTTTAATGCCGGTTATGAGCAAGTTGGAGGAGACAATACATTCGGCGTATTAAGTGGAAGTTACAACAGATACAAAACCATTTTTGAGGACCTGGCTGAGCGCAAAACGGTTCTCGCCACAAAACTGCTTGCTGCAACCACCGTAGGTAATGCGCCGCCTTTTGAGAAGTTTTACGCCGGCGGCTCAGGACTCTACGGAATAAGAGGTTTTGATTATCGAGGTGTAAGCACGAGGGGTTTGCCTACGGATGCAACAGGGACACCCATACTTGGAAGAGAGAAAAAAGACCCCATAGGTAGCGACTGGATATTTCTGGCTTCTGCCGAGGTAACCGTGCCTTTGGTGAAAGATAACTTTTCAGCGTTGTTTTTTGTAGACAGCGGTGCTATCGATTCCGGCGATTACCGCGCTTCGATAGGAGCAGGGATACAAATACTCATACCACAATGGTTTGGTCCCGTACCGATGAGATTTGAGCTTGCCGCACCTTTTATGAAAGACGACGAGGACGAAACACAGGTGTTCAGCTTTTCCGTGGGCCGACTGTTCTAATTCCCAACGGGTTGCTGTTATCAAATTGGTTTCGAAGAACAAATTTTTGTGAAAGGATAATTTATGAAAAACAAAGCATTTATTGTTGGTTGTTTAATAATCGCTGGTATCTTTGCTGTGATTGTACAGTTAATCCTGCCTGCACCTGCGGCAGCGCAAGCGCAGATGGCTGATTCGGATGCCGGAATTTCCAACGCAAAAATAGGTGTTGTTAATATCCAAAGAATCTTTCAGCAGTGCAGAACAAATGCTGAATACAGGCAGCAGGCAGCCGAAGAACAGAACCAGGCGATTGCAGAACTTGACAAGCTCTCTAAAGAAATAGAAGCTCAAAAAGCAGCTCTGAGAATCCTCAAAGCAGGTAGCACCGACTATCTTGAGCTTATGCAGGAAATATTGAAAAAGCAGGGCGAATTGGAGGCTCAAAACGAGTTCATAAAACAGCGATTTGCCTTTAAAGACCAGCAATGGACTACAAAGCTTTACAAAGACATTCTGGGGTTAATAAATGAGGTTGCTGCACAGAAGGGTCTGGTTCTGGTTTTGGAGCAGAGCGATACGCAGCATCTCGACAGTTCAAATGCTAATGAGCTTATGCTGACTATCAGAACGCACAAAGTGCTTTACAGCGGCGGCTGCCTTGATATCACTGATGAAGTAATGGCTCGTTTGGATGCAGACAAATAATTTCAGGTGCAGAAGGATTGTGCAGCTTTGTTATGCCTTGAGAAAATCGAAACAGACCAGATTCCTTCAAGCTTCGAATAATTGCAGTGTTTTAATCGATGATATTAACAATCTCACAATTAGCTAAAAAAATTGACGCTGAGTTAGTCGGCAGCGGTACCGATACAATTAATAGTGTCAATGCTATCGAATCAGCTACTGGAAGTAACGTTACGTTCCTTTCAAACAAAAAGCTTGTCCCTGCCCTTAAGAAATCACAGGCGGGTGCGGTTATCGCAGCCAGGCGGATTGAAGGTTTGAATAAGCCGCAGTTGATAGTTGAAAATGTCAATGTAGCTTTGATAAAGGCGTTGAGCATTTTTGCACCTGCATTAAAGCAGGCCCCCCTTGGTATTGACCCCGCTGCCAAAGTAGGGCTTAATGCAAAACTCGGCGAAGGAATATCCATCGGGCCGTGGGTAGTAATTGACGATGGCGCCGAAATCGGCGACAATACCATCCTGCGGGCGGGCAGCAGAATAGGTGAGAATTCAAAAGTCGGCAGTAACTGTCGGATTGATAATAACGTTGTTATTTATCATAACTGCCGCCTCGGCAATAACGTTATTATTCAGGCAAACAGCACTATCGGCTCAACCGGTTTTGGTTACGCCCTTATCGATGGCTCTCACAAACTTATTCCGCACAACGGCGGTGTGGTGATTGAAGATTTTGTTGAAATAGGCGCTAACTGCTGTATAGACAGAGCAAAATTCGATAATACTATAATCGGCGCGGGAACAAAGATAGACAACCTTGTGCAGATTGCTCATAACGTAACAATCGGCAAATGCTGTTTGATAGCGGGTTTTGTGGGTTTAGCAGGCAGTTGTAAAATAGGCAACGGTGTTATATTAGCCGGTCGAGCTGGTGTAACGAATAATATAAAAATCGGAGACGGCGCAATGGTTGGTGCTGCATCCGTTATTTTCAAAAATGTTCCTCCTGGTCAACAGGTATTTGGGATGCCGGCTGCCGACAAAATTGAGGAGCTTCGAAGAATAAGTTGGACAAAGCGTTTACCGCAATTGTTCGAGCAGCTAAAGGAACTGAATGCAAGGATAGACAGACTTGAAGCCGCAAAAGACAATAAAAAATGAAGCAAAAATCTCCGGCAGGGGTTTATTCACCGGTAAAGAAGCCGATGTCCTCTTTCGTCCCGCCCAGATAGACACCGGAATAGTCTTTGTCCGCACAGACATCACCGAGCCGGTTCGTATTGATGCGGTTGCGGACAACATTGCCGAGCAAAACAGACGTACAACCATCAGAAAGGGCTCTGTTAATATCGAAACAATCGAGCATTGTTTAGCTGCGGCA
>JBHPEQ010000030.1:0-27893 GCA_042576845.1 Planctomycetota bacterium | reverse complement strand
GAGTTCCTGCGTGACTTGCTGATTCGCAAGGAAGCTAAGATGGGCGAGTTGGAGGCGGAACGTAATCAATGGCTTAAACTTTATTTATCTTCATTAGATAAGATATATGACGGCATCAACGACGATAAGGAAAGGGTCAATTTTCTTTCCGGCCATCTGAATGGAGAAGAAGCTGTTTTGAAATTATGGGCTCTTGAGAAAGTTTCTCAATGGCGTGTTGGGACATCATCGAGATTGCCAGCAGAACTTGGGCCTGTTTTAGTTGGTTTGGTTTCGAATTCTGACAAGTCTGTCCGCTTGAGGACTGCCAAGCTTCTTTCCTTGAACGTCGAAGCGCCCCATCCAATCATCCAGCTGAAGGTTGAAAAAGACGATGACGTATCCAGAGAATTGTTTGTTGCGCTTGGCGCCGCCTGTCAGTACGCCTTTTCCCCTAATTCAGGTATCACAATAGCACCGGGGATAAGAAATGAGGTGCTCAACCTGGCATCTGAATATCTGATGGAACAGGAGCCGGTAAAAGTACGAAATGGTGCCGAAGTTATCAAGAAGCTGCTTAAACAAGAGGGGTTATCATCTGAGGATGTTGATAAGTACCTTGCTTCGTTTGTTGAAAGGTATCAGCAAGAAAAGCAAAAAAACGATAACGGGATGCTGTGTGCCGAGCTGCTTAGCACGATGGCTGAACTCTGTGCCCAGGGCGGTTTGCCTGCCGAGCAGGCCGGGGAGAAATTTGGGCCCGTATTCGAGCAGGCATTGACAGACACATCAAATCCAATCAGGGAGGCAGCGGTCGATGGAGTTGTTAATATTGATAAAATGAGCGCTCTGAGAAGATTGAGAAAAGATTTTGTCAATGACGACAGCGCGGTGGTAAGAACGAAGGTTATTGACCTTGCAGGCGAGGTCGGTGGACAGGCAGATTTGTCCTGGCTGGCGGAAAAGACAACAAACAACACGGAAAATGAGGCGGCCTGGCAGGCGATGTCGAACATTTTCAAACGTTCCGATGCGGATACGCTGGATGATTGGATGGGGCGCTTCGACGTTCAAGGTGTCGACAATGGATTGTCTGAAGAACAAATGCTTTCTTTCCTTGAGATAGCCGAACAAAAAGCCGACGGCGAAAACAAACCAGAAATGCTGAGAAATGTCAAAAAGAGATTAGCAGTTCTGTACGGCAAAACCGGCAGCTTTGAACCCGCGGCTGAGTATTTGGGTCAATTACTTCAGTCAGCTGAAAACAATGAGAAAGCCGAATTTATAAATCAGCTCCTGATGGTTTATTTGAAAGGTCAGAATTTTAAGAGTGCCACAGATTTGGTGCACAATTACCTTTTGGAGCAGGACCTTGACCCAAATGATTTGATTATCAAATCGCTCGACAGTTTTATGAATACTCCCCCTGCCGGCGCCGACCCCAATGCATTGCTGGTAGAGCTTGAGCAACTGGAAATACCGCAAGACCCTAACTGGACAGCGCAAAAACATCTCTGGCGCCAAATGTTTACAATGGCCAGCGAGCCCAATGACACAGAAGGAACTCCAGCCGATATGTAAACCCGGATTTAGCCGGATTAACTGTCTTGTCCTGTGATAGGTTGACACATTTAAATAGTTGCTAACTTATCATAGGAGATTAAGATGAAGCAAAGAACAATCACTCGTTACAGTATTGGTTTTAAGCAGCAGGTTATTGAACAGTTGGAATCGGGGCATTTCGGCAGTATTTCAGAGGCCAGAACTGCAATTGAAGCTTATGTGAATTATTACAATGGTGAGCGGATACATTCGGCACTTGGTTACCGAACACCGAATGAAGTGGTGGCTGCGTATAATACCCTCGTTGCCGCTTAAATGTGTCTTGCTTTTAAGGGGCCACTACGAGAGGTAATGGGAGAGGTGAAATTTGTAGTTGTAAAAGTGGGAGGGAAAGTGTACATTTTAGGGGTATGAATAAGGAGATGAAAGTACGATGTGGGAAATGAAGTGTCCTAAATGCGGTCGTCGAATTATAAGATGGTGGCCCGATGATTTATTTTCGCCTCGCAGTGACCGGAAGGATTGTATTGTCTGCGGTTCGAAATTTGAGCTGAAAAATCCTTATGCGTGTTATTTGCCTAACGGACTTTTATTCGGTGTTCTGACCTTTGGGCTGGGTATATACGGAGTCGGCTATCCAGGACTTCGGTATATAGGGACAGCAATTCTCTGCTGGCTGATTAATCCTTTTTTGGTCCGATTTTTAGGTAGATGGGATTTAGTTAAATATGCTGATGCAAGGGCATCGAAGGCAAGGATGTGGGGATTGATAAGTATCGGAGCATGGTGGATATTCGGGACGGCGGTGGTGGTAACCATCCTGAGTTTTAGCTTACAGTTTTCACGGCTTATCGCAGAGCTGGATTATTTAAATTATTTTACAGTAACTGATGAGGAAGAACCAATTTCATCTTTTTCGAACTGGATTTGGACTTACTTTTTGTCAGGATTTATAATTTCAATAATTGCGTATGTGGTGTGTAAAATTGCGGCGTACGAGAAAATGAGGTTAATTGATGAGTTTTCAGATAAGGGAAGAGAGGGAGCAATTGAAAAGTAAAAAGTAACAAAACTATATTCCTGCTTCCTGCCTTCGCAGGGACAAGCTTCGCAGGAATGACATTACCCCACAGATGACAACGTTGGTGTGGTTTTGGAGAGAGTTTATTGCAGGTTGGACAAATTTGCGTCCTGTCCGTATTTTTTGGCGGCGCTTTGCCTGATATATTCCATAATCGAAGCAAAATGGATGGTCGGTTCAATCCGTTTTCTTCCTGGGCTATCATTCGGATAAACAATCTTAAAAATAGTGCTCTTTTCCCATTCCCTGGGCTCTATTTCCAGCTTTATTGAAAGGCCATAGTCGGCCAGAAAATCAGCCTTGGGAACAGCCAACAAATTAACCTCCGATTCACTGGACTGACAGCCGTACGGCAAAGTTAAAGGCGTAACATAGCCATCCACCAGTCCGACATCGAAATTCCGCTTTTTCATATCTACAAAGAGCGGTCCGCCAGAGAACCATTGCCCCTTTAGTTTCTCTGAGGCCTCTTTCGCCGTTTTTCGTGGTTGGGCGCCTAACCTCTCAAGGACCTGCTCGATAAGTAACGTAACCGCTTCGTCGTAAGTGTGTTCGGTATCCCGAAGTGCGTGTGCGCCGATATGCGTCCCGAGAAGGTCGGAATAAATATCCTCCCAGGAAAATGCCGAGGGAAACTCCGGATAAAATCCGGTGCTCTTGTAGCCGAACCAGGTAAGTACCTCATGCCATACACTCGCCGTGTAAGCAAAGTATTGGCCAAGACCGATGGCAACCTCATCAGCTATCCTGTTTTTCTCTTTTTGCGGGAGCTTGTTCCAGTGTGACGGATAGCGTATTTCTACGAAATATCGTGACGACGCTTCCGCTGTGAACATAAAGGCCGTTTTTTCGTTTATCAGGTATTTGTGGGTAAGAGCTGCAAGATAGGCCGTACGGTCGGCGTTATTTCTAAGATGGGCAATATCGATATGCCCGGCCCGACAGGTGTATACTATGCCGTTACTTTCCGAGGAACTCTTTGTGTATCCGTGTTTGCCGAGATTTGTATATTCTACAAACCTGGTCCCTATTGTGGGACTGGCAAGACATCCCATTCGCACCTGCGGCCTGTTATCAAAACCCTCGAACACAGCCGGCTTTGTATTGGCTGCTCTGTTGGACGAGCCACAGCCGGCTACTGGGCATAAAATTAATGAAACAATGGCAATCCACTTTAGATATGCAAATTTTTTATGCAGAGTGACTGTGCGAGGAAGTGATACGTCCAACGAATTGCTTTTCTTCTTTTTCATTTTTCTCCGGCACTCCAGATTCTTTATGGTACAGCAATTCGTAAATTATTTATTATTATATCAACATTGCCGTTAAAATGCAAGAAAAAAACCCCACATCTAAAAAACCAGAAACTCAACTGTCGGCATAAACGAAGGAATTATGAAGCTCTAACCATCCACGTCATTTTCTTTGGCGGGATAAAAGTAAGCGATAATCTACGTTTTTAGCTCAGGACAGGGATTTCGGTGCTGAGTATTTTCAAATCGATAACCACAACACAGGAATGTTGAATCGTTATATGAAGACCCAGGTAAAACCCTTCGGCGCTGCTCGAGGTAGACTGCGGGCTAAGTATTTTTTATACTGATTCGCCTATTATAAAATGGTATCAACATACACGTATATATTATACATAATAGATACATCTTATCTATTCGTGCGCTGCCGCAGCCAGGCCGATTTTCTCAGTTATTCTATCGAATTCATCCAGAGAGTAAAATTCTATAATTATCTTTCCTTTCGTTTGGTTCTTACGTGTTTCAATAGTGACCCTGGTCCCTAATTCTTTGCTCAACTTTTGCTCCAGGTCTAAAATATGAGCGGATTTTGTTCGCGGTATCTTTTTTGTTTCATCTGAAACAGTTAAGTATCGCCTGACCAGTCTTTCCACCTCACGCACGCTCAGCCGACCTGCCAGAGCCCGGTTTGCCAGTTTACATCGAATCTCATCCGTTGGCAAAGAAAGGATTGCCCTTGCATGACCCATAGATAATCTGCCATCTGTCAACATCCTTTTTATCTCACCCGGTAAGTCGAGCAGCCGCAGATGGTTTGCAATTACGGACCTGTCTTCGCCAAGTCTTGACGCCGCCTGGGCCTGGGTCAGTGAAAATGTATTTATAAATGTCTGATATGCCTTTGCTCTTTCAATCGGATTCAGGTCGGTTCGGTGAATGTTTTCAATTAAAGCTATTTCCAGCAACTGTTCATCTGTGGCCTTGCGAACTATAGCTGGTATCGTAGTTAGCGAGGCCAATTTTGCCGCACGGAATCTCCGCTCGCCTGCTATTATTTGATAACCCTGCTCGGCGGGTCTAACAATAATGGGTTGAATAACTCCGTTTGCCTTAATCGATTCCGCCAAATCAGCAAGTTCCCGCTCGTCCCATGTCGTTCTGGGCTGATAGGGATTTTCACTAATGTCCTCAAGCTTTACCTCAAACAGGGAGTTCTGTAAGTCCTTGTCCAGAGGGAAGTTAACCTCATCGAGAGGTTTTGAAGGCACAGTTTTTATATCTACCCGACCATGTATTATCGGACTTATAAGTGATTGAAGACCCCTTCCGAGATGTTTTGGTTTTTCCTTTTTTGTACCAGCCATAACAAACTCCTTTAGATAAATACAACTCCTTTTTATTGGTTCCTTTTTTCTACCGCGTAAGCAAAGTCAACTTTTAATCTAAACCCCCTTGCTGGAAAAGTGCTTTGTTTTATTTTTCGGATTCCTTTCTAAACTCTTGAAAAAGCCCACAGCAGGAGCTTTCTCCTATAAGCAAAACAGATATTTTTATAAATATCCAACAATCTTAGTATCATTTCGTCATTTGTAAGGCAAGTTCTGCAAAATAACCAGTGTAAAAAATGTCTTTTGATAAAAAATGTTTCACGTGAAACAATGGCTAACGTGAAAAAAGCGTCCACTCAAGTATCCTCGGCTCAGTCAGCTTGACAAGAAGGTATTCTCTAATGCCGGTAACGATACGCGAACAACCAATAATTGAAGGCCGGGAAACGAATCTGGTTTTGGCTATAGTGTGGTATGAAAGTCATAGGGTTTTCTAATTTTATATTTTTTATACTTCAATCTGTTTTTCAAATTCTGACGTTTTAAAACAGAATAAATTTTTTAGTCCTGATAGGCCAGGGGGCCGTTTGTAAACAACTACTGTAACGAGCGGTTGTTTGTTGTGTTGTTTCCGAATTTTCCTTCATCAGGTCTTTGTATTGGGTGTAAGTAGTGCCAGTGGCAATTTCCAACTGTTTTATTTTCTATCATCAATATACGCCTCATTCGAAAGTTTTTAAAACAGCACAGAATCACTGCCGACAGTGCTGAGACCCTATGGTTTACAAAGTACTTTTCGTATAAGCACCTGCTATTTCCAAAACTTCCTTTACAGGTAAGCCTTCATAGAAACTAATTTGCCATCCCCTATCTTTTTTCTACCGGTTCTCTTCTCTACTCCCGGCAGGGCATGTTTTACTTCCTTTTCGAAGTTGCTGGCGGTAGCCGTTTTGCTCATAGAAGGTTGCGTATGAGGCATAAACTTTCCTGCAGGGTAAGCCATCGGATTCGAGCGAGAAGCTGTAATTGTCCTGCTGGACTCATATATGGTTTTTGTGTTGCTGGAATAGAATTACGACGTTGTTTCACGTGGAACAATAAGTAAGTTTTTGCTCATTTACTTAGAGCTTGTACGAATAACCCACTCTATTGCGGCCGGCTGCAAAGTCTAATTCCTGCGTTGTGGGGTCGATACCATTCTCAAAGTAGCTTTGGCTACGGCTGCGGCGATTTTTACCTATCGCCTTGGCCTCGAGCTTTTCACTTGGCCTCATAACGACACGGCTATTCGGACAGGGGTTTATCCAGGATAGCGTTTGTTTTATTCTTCCTTCTTAATATCACGGGGTAAACCCATTGCTTTAAGTATCCGCCTCAGACAAGCGTGGCCAGCGACTATCAATGCGGCGTCCATAACATAGTAGAAATTTGTTGTTTTAGGACGATTTTACAATTTAAAAATTTGCTTTTGCAATTCAAGCTTAGAAACAGGTTTTAAGTTCGGGAGAAGTAAAATGAAAAATTTCTAAAAAATAATAGCCGTCTTTCCTTATAGTGTGTATGTTATATACATACCATACTTTTTATAATATTTATTCCTTTTTAATATCTGACAAGAAATAAACTTTCTATGTGGGTTTACACAAAGCTCAATGCAAAAAATGCAGCAATACCAATCGTATCTATTTACATCACCAATGGGAACCATTTCTGAAAGCGTGTTTTTTTCTGCGGGAAATGCCATTGAAATTTTTCTGGCATCCGGGTAATTATACCCAACACCAAGAGATAAGCTTTTATAAAATCATTGCGGGGATAGTTTGCCTTGAGCGAGTAAGACGATCAAACGGCGGGCAATCTCAAATGCTTTAATGGTAGATATTGCTGCGCTTGCAATGACGCTCGTTGGCGCAACAATACAATTGTTATAAGTCAGGGTATAAACTGCTTTTTACTGCTCGCTGAGCTGCTCTGTTTCGGTGGAGTTTTCTGTTTCTTTTTCCTGAGGTATGTCTTCCAGAATGTCGTTCAGTTTCCTGATAAGGTCTTCTGCCTCATATTCAGATATTTTGTAAACCCATCCTTTGTGGGTATTGTTGAACTCTTGTACGGCATCCCTTGCGAGAAGCTTGACTTCTTTCTTTTTGAGCTGTTCTTCAGACTCAAACGTGTCTTCCTTGTAAATATCAGAGGTATCTGTGAAAACAGCCCCGCATTTAAGATAGTAGTCTATGTTTTCCTGAGCAATCTTAAAAGTGTAGACGGTAGGGTTATTCAAACGACAGGTGTAAGTATTGGCAAACTTCAAATCCTGCGGAGCTGAAGAAGCCCCGAAAACATCATTAAAACGGACATTCGTCAGTGCGGAGAAAACATTTTTTGCTTCGGTTTCCTTTAGCTGTTTTCCCTGCGGGAGGCCCTGTTTTAATGTGATTTCGTTGCTGTTCGGCTCAGAGATGAGCGCATAACTGTTTAATGTGATTTCGCTGCTGTTCGGCTCAGAGATGAGCGTGTAACTATTGTTGGGGTCTTTTACAGTAACGCTTTGGATTTGTTCAAGGTCGACCTTTAGTATCTGCCTTTCGACATAATCAAGGGCGGCGCTTTTCAACGAGGAGACCTCTGAAGCCACGTAGACATCGTCTGATGAGATTAGTCTGACGTATGATTGGCCGGCGTCGTTTTTCTCACTTATAGCTACTCCGGCAATAAGCTCTTCGTTTTCGCCAAGAAATCGAACGACGTTTTGGGTCAAATTCGGCCCAACACCAAGCTCCTCGAAGTTTTCAGGGTTGTCTGTAACCTTTTCAAGGACTTTGATATCGAGGGTTTTTGTAATCAGGTCGTTCAAATTTTCAGTGTGGGCGGGATAATCGTCTTTATTTGCTACGACGAAATTGTTCTGACGGCGTTGAAGGACAGTAGCTTCACTACTTCCTTTGCCGACAACTGAGATTTCGGAGACGTTCTCTATATTAAGACCTTGTATAAGATAAGAAGGAGCGCCCCGGTCTGTTGCGGCGGGGCTTTCAGCTCGTCGGGACTGAACCACGGCCACTATAACCATTACTAAAGCTGCCAAACCCAACAAAGCAAGGTTTTTGTTACTCATAGTTTCCTGCTTTCCAAATAGTTTAACAAAGTTTTTGGATTCCCATTTTGCGAGTTTTTGCAAAATGGGGTCCCTTTCAGATTTATTCGATTGCGCGGCTTACATAATACCTTCTTTTGATGATGCGATACAAGGCAAGCGCTACCGCCATAATCAGAACCAATATAGGACCCGGCAGGGTGTTCCAGTTACGGCAGGAGGCGCCGAGTCGTTCGATTTGCTTAAGTTCCTGCCTCTTCAGCTCAAGCAGCCTCTTTTGGGCCTGGTGAATGTTTAGCTCAAGCACTTTTTTTCTCTCGATGATTGTACTGCCGATGATTTCCTGTCCCTGTCCCGAGGAAGAGACAAGCTTTTGCAGCTCCTGTTGGAAGCCGGCGATTTCTGCATTTATCCTGCTTTTCTGCTCAGCGGTGCCCCGTTGTGCCTCTGCTTCGATTTCGTCAACGACGGTAAATGTCCTTCTGAAATTACCGCGTGACCTGATGGAAATCAAATCACTGGAGCCGCCGAGCTGGTCAATAACGTTCAGCAGCAGTGCGGCGTTGTCGCCCGCAACTATCTTTCCGAAAATGAAATCCTGGTATGCATAGCTGTCCGTAATAAAATCTACGTCGCTGAAGACCACCACCAAGTTCTCCTCTGCCGCCTTGCTGATACCGGTTAGTTTCCTTGGTGGGGTGTTGGGGTCGGATTCATCTTTTAATTCGACGCCTTCGGGGAAAGCGGAGTTAAATCTGCCTGTAACCAGATAAGCAAGGGGAAGGGGTATGTTTCCATCGAAAAACTTTTCCATAAACTTCTCGGGATTTGGCAGCATCAACTCAATTTGATTTTCTACGGATATGGTATTGCCGCCAGCGGTAGTAGTGATGAGGGCAGTTCGTTCGAGCTGAACATCGTTGCTGTCCGGTGTGTCAACTTTGTTAAGAACACCGGCGAAGCGCATCCTGACCTCGTTAAGCTGCGAAGTCATTACGTTTTGCTGATTAAAACACTGGTATTGGCGACTCAGGTAAAGCGCGCTAATCAGCTTTTGTGGTCTTTGCGTAGGTCCTGCGGAGCCAAGAGGCGCCAGTTGGCGGTCGCCGACAAAAGTATTCTCCGGCATATTCAGCCCCCACTGATTCATAAGTGGTTCCAGATTAGAGTTGCTTTTGCGCATCTGACGCGTCATTTGCATTTCCTGCATAGTAACCCGGTCTTCAGTGCAGTAGGGATCAATACATACGATAGTCCGTCCGCCTTTAAGTACAAACTGGTCGATGGCGAAAAGTGTGTTCTCAGGTAAATCCTTGGGGTGTATTACAAGCAGAAGGTCAATATCTTCAATGCTGTCGGTATCCGTATCGATTTGCGTAACTTCATATCTTTCTTTAAGCTGCTCGATGATTATCCAGGCTCTCTTTGGCTGCTGGCCCTGCAAACTCATCATCTGTGCCATATAGTCGCTGTGCTGGCCCATTACCGGCATCGAGCTCAATATGCCGACTCTTCTTTTTTGGCGTCTTATGGACTTGTCGATGAGCGAACTTATGTCGTATTCGACGAACTCCTGCCTCTGCGGCGAGAAGAAGGGGATAACCTCGATTGCACCGAACTGCGTCTGCACAACCAGCCCGAAGTAAAAGCTTTCCTCTTCACTCATAGCTATGCCCTGGAGCCGGTAACGCAGGGCGTCGGCTTCCTGGTCTGTGAAAGGCCTGGGGTCTATTATCTGCAGCTCTATTTTCCCGTCGGAAGCAAAAACATAACGCTTCAGAAGCGATTCGACGTAATGGTAGTAGTTGTTGAAGAATTGAATCCGGTCCGGGGCTTTCCTGGCAGCGGTCTTGGTGTAGTAGAGTTTCATTGTTATGGGCTGGATAAGTTTATTTAGTATGGCCTTTGTTCCGTCCGAAAGGGTGTAAAGCTGTTGTTCGGTAATATCAGCCCGGAGGCGTTCGCCAGTATTTTGGCAAATACTTACAGCAGCGAATGTTATGATGATGATAAACACGACCGCCAGAATAACTTTTATTGTTCTGCTCATCAGCCGGCCCTCCTTTCATTTAAGACAACGATTGAAGCTGCAATCCATCCAACTATCAACATCGCGAAATACGAGACGTCCTGGAAATTGATGATACCTTTTTGCAGAGACTCGAAATGAGTCAGGATGCTCATTTTTTCGACAGCATCGAGAAAACCAGTGGAGGCGAAATTCGACAGGTAATTCAGCGTTGTGGGCATCCCTAAATAAACCAGCACCGCCAAAGCCGCTACTGACAAGATGAAGCTGATGACCTGGTTTTTAGTAAGCGCAGAGAAGAAACCTCCAATTGCCAGGAAGCTGCCGGCCATCAGAAAGGAGCCCAGGTAGCCGGTTATAATCATCCCCCCGTCTGGGTCGCCCAGGAAAACTATGGTCAGCGGCATTGCCACGGTAAGCAGTAATGCAATTATAAGAAAGCACCAGGCCGCGAAGAACTTACCCAGTACCGTCTGAGTAACCGTTACCGGCAGTGTCAACAGCAGTTCTATGGAGCCGCTTTTTCTTTCTTCGGCCCAAAGTCTCATAGCGGTGCTCGGCACCATAAATACAAACAATAAGGGGATATTCATAAAGAACAATCTCAGGTCCGCCTGACGCAGCTCGAAAAAACCCTGCCTGAACGGCAGGTAACCGGCGAAAAAAAGGAATATCACCAGGAAAACATAAGCTACAGGTGTGGCGAAATAACTTTTAAGCTCTCTCTTGAACACTGCACAAAAAGCATTCATAAACGAAAACTCCTTCAATTAAATTGTATTTTCAGGCACTCTTTCTGGTTGTAATCCTGCGGAAGACCTCATCGAGGCCACAGTCGTATTGCTGCTTGAGTTTTACCGGTGTGGAGTCCTCCAGTATTTTTCCCTTTGCAATGATTATCATTCTTGAACAGATTGCTTCAACTTCTTCGAGTATATGTGTTGAGATGATAGTACATTTATCCTTTGCCATTTTGCTTAAGAGCTGTCGAACTTCATGTTTCTGATTAGGGTCGAGCCCATCTGTAGGTTCATCGAGTATAAGTACCGGTGGGTCGTGGATAAGGGCCTGCGCAAGGCCTACTCTGCGGCAATATCCTTTGGAAAGCGTCTCTATGGTCTGATGATAAACCGATTGTATTGAACACATTTCGATTGTGCGCTCAAGGGCTTTTTTTCGTTTGGCGCCCCGAATGTCCCTGACATCGCAGATAAAGTTGAGGAACGAACTTACGGTCATCTCGCCGTAAGCGGGGGCATTCTCAGCCAGGTACCCCATAGATTGCCTAACCGCGACCGCCTCCTTTCGGATATCATAGCCGCAGACCGATGCGGTACCGGAATCGGGAGCAAGAAAACAGGCCAGCATCCTCATTGCGGTGGTTTTTCCGGCCCCATTAGGACCGAGAAAGCCCAGGACTTCACCTTTGTTGACCTGAAAAGAAATATCATCAACAGCCATAATAGGACCGAAAGCTCGTCTCAGATTTCTCACGTATATCATATCTGCCTCCAAAAAAACTCGTGAAGCGTATCTCATATTTCGCATCACGTTTCCGCTTCACACTTAATGCCTAACGATACGCAAACAGGCCCAAATATGTTCGAGAATCCCATTAGGGCCGATTACAGGGAAAATATAACGATTATTTTGTGCTTGTCAAGGGCCGAGCTGGTAAGTCGGGTTTTGCCGAGGCACAGCTTATACTATGCAGGTAAAAAAAGCAACTTTTAAAAACAATATTTGTGAAACCAAGGATAAGTTTTTGTTAATCAAGGGAACGCGGAAGTTTTTTGAACCCAAAACAGTAATTCAATTCCCGAAAGAACAAAAACGCCTTGTTCTATTGCCCGAGAAACACAAATCCTCTGTTTTTCATACTGATAACTGCATTCTCGCCGTGCTGCGCCCGTCGCAGCAGGTTTTACGTATTCAGCTCCTGAATTATTGGAACTTACCCGCCGTGCTGCGCCCGTCGCAGCAGGTTGGAGAAAATACCTCTCAACGACCGAAATTACTTTTTATAAGTATTAATGACCAATTCGCCGTGCTGCGCCCGTCTGCCGTGCTCTGCGCCCGTCGCGGCAGGTCGCAGCAGGTTCTCTCTTGGAAGGATTATTAGACATGGAAACAACACAACAAAAAACAAAGCCGACATCTAAAGGCGAAACAGAGATGACCTTACAGGTAAAAAGGCCTCTTATGACGCTCGAAGAGTATGCAGCCAGAGAGGGTGTTTCCAAAAGCATCGTCTGTGAATGCAGCAGACGGGGTATTCTCCAGTTAAGAAAATGTAAGGGGCAAACCTACGTCGTTGACGTTCCGATTAGTCCATACGTTACTGTTTGGCAATCAAATACAAAAGCAAAACACCTGCCCCTAAGAGGCACGGCGAGGCCATTTGATTTGTCAGGCCCAGACAAAACTGTCGGTGAGCTGGTCGGAGATACCGTCGACATTATCGAGGGCTCTGTTGGAAAACAAAAAACCGACAAGAGAAATATTCCTCATTGGGTATTCCTGCCTGCCAAAGCGTTCAAGGCATTAAGTTCAAGGGTCAAATCGAAACGCATCTGGCAGGTCGCTACCGTTTTCTTGACGATATTGCTTGTCGGCGCCATTGCCGCCAATTTAAGGTCCCATAAAGAAAATCTAATTCAGCAAAACAATTTAGACTCGGCATATGCAGGCATTCATAATGTATATGACGGCTTCGTTCGACAAAAACAAATTAGCGAAACACAACAATACCAACTGGATAACTCCCAGGTCAGACTGATGCATCTTCAGAACGAGCTCAGCAAATCTATTGCCCGCCAAACAACTCTGAAAGCCGAGCTTGCACGAAACCAGCAGGTTTTGGAGAATATTCAAAGCGGCAATTACGCTGATGTCCGGCAGCTTGGCGAAAGGGTGCAGAAACTCCTGAATTGGATAGACGAACTGGCGACAGAGCCCAAAACCAGCTCTGAAGCGGATGCATCTTCAAAATAAACTGCTGCCGCTGAAATTGGTTTTGCTATGGTGTTTGGTATTACTGTTTTTTAGCCGTGTCCCTGCCTTCGAGCAGCTTCCACCCGCCTGGTAAAATACCGGCCGCAAGCAGTATCTTCAAAACGTCACCAATGACAAAAGGATATACACCGGCAGCCAGCAGGGATTTTCCTCCTAAAGACACTCTGCCGGCGGCAAACAGGCACCAAAGCCAGAACAAACCAAAAGCGTAAATCACAACATTCCCAAGAACCATCGCCAGAACAGTCGTCCCTGCTTTGCGGTCCCATCCCCGCTCAGCGAGAGTCCCGACAAGGTAAGCAGCAAAAACAAAACCAACCAGATATCCGCCGGTCGGTCCTGCAAAAGCCGGGATGCCGCTTGGGCTCGCTGCAAATACGGGCAAACCCGCCGCTCCGGCCGCCAGGTATGCACAAACAGACAAACAGCCGCGCCGAGCGCCAAACAAAGCTGCTATCATAAGAATCGCAAACGTCTGTCCTGTTACCGGCACAGGAAAAAGCGGTATCTTAATATGAGCACACAAAGCTATCAGAAAAGCCCCGCCCAGAATCAGAAAACAGTTATAAGCAAAAGTCCGCCTCCTTGTCTCGGGCAGCAATACATCGACCATCGTTACATTTGTAACCATATCAACTCCATTAACAATTCTCTTTTGGAAAAAGTAAGTCTTTTGAAGTCCGGCTGTTATTTTACTAAAGCGGCACAAATAATCAATCACCAATTATCACTAACGAAATCCCCAAACGTCCCATATTTATTCCTCTGCTAAAACAGCAATTTAAGTCGCTGATTTTTTTTTCGATTTTGTGTTTTCCCCCCTCTTTTTTCTTAGGGTTTTCAGGGCCGTATTACCGATACAAGGTTTAGCGCTGTATTCAGAGCTTGGCTGCTTTTGAGAAATTTCACAGAAATTATTGGAGAAAAAAATGAACAATCTGCCGGAGAAAAGACCTGAGCCCGTCTGCAGATTCGGGCCCGGCGGCGACTTCGTCCTTGGGTGGCCGGTCAATAATTACCAACCGGCCCTGATTTCTGGCGTACCTCTGATAAACCTTATAAAATCAATAGCACAAACAACAACCACGCTCCTCAGCCCGGAACTCAGCCCGGAACCTGCGGCTTCGCAAGCATCTGCTAAACAACAACAATACACCCGGCAGATAACCGGATATGAATTCAAAAATATAAAGCCAGGCAGGACAACTTCCACTGGTAAAAATACGCTATACGCAGGAAAGCAGTTGCTGCTGCCTGATTTTAGCAGTGCTTACGTGAGAAACTGCCATAAGCCGAAGCGCCGTTATCGAATCAGGCAAACAACTGCGGAGAAGAACACTTCTTTTGTAATCCCCGGTCAGGGCTCGCTCTTCGAAGAGGACCTCCAAAGCGCAAAAACCGCTTAAATGCAAAGTAACCTGACATGCCGCTTATAAACAAATGACGGCCTAAACCGCCGTAAGAAGCGCTTCAGAATTCTCTTGTGCCATCGTTGGCGAATTTTTGACTGTTTTTTTCTTTTCTCTCTGTATTCCCTGCAAAACTAATCCCTCTCTGCTGATAAAGAAAATCCACACTCTAGAACGTGCCTATCACGAAAAGAGAGCTCTTTTTAAATCGGATAAGCAGCAGCGGTACTTAACTTGTCGCTCTGGATGGTGGGTGTATTCCTTAGCATCGTACGTCAGATACCGATGCAATACCGCAGGCCGACAGAATTGCAGCCGGTTCAGGTTCAGAAATTGAAGGCGTAAGCCAGCGTGTAAGTATGCTAACCCGATAAGCTTGTTGCGTTCTTATTTTAGCAGCCAATCATCCGGGTAGTAATCAAGCCATTGCTCGACAAAGAGAGCCAGGTCTTCTTCATCCACATCGCCATCGCCGCTTAAATCTGCCTCAAGGTTCAGTCCAGTCCAGTACCACTGCTCGGCGAACCCTGCAAAGTGTCGGAAATCCACCAAACACGGGCCATAACCGCTCAGGTTACTTTCCTGGAAGTATTCCGGGATGCCGCCGCCTTCGGAGAGTCCCACAATTCCGTCGGTCGCCGCAATCCCCAGCCACGTAATCCGTATCTTCCCGTCAAAGAACATCTCTATCTGAAAGCTGTTCTGATTAGGGAAGGCGTATTCAGGCACATTCTCCCAGGTGACAACCAGCCGGTTGCTTAATCTCTTACGGGAAACAAGACCACCGCTGGAGGGGTTAAGGTCGTCAAAAAGAGCCGATACGCGCGGCATATCGAAGTGGTCGTCGAGCGTTTCGGTATAGTCTGTATCACAGCCGCCGAAAATAAGATAGCCGTTACTGCCCGCAGCGACGACGCCCTCGCCGCCATCCCCGTAACTGTGGCCGTAAAGGGATACTGTTGCATCGGAGGAAAGAACCGTCTTGCAGTCGTCATCATCTAAAGACAGAACCGTCCCGCCTGCCGGGTCTGTTGGAAATGACGTTGCCGGCTTGATGCAGACAGAATAGAAATCCGGCGAGCCGTCTGGTGTGAACGTGACGGAAATGTTATCGAGGTCGTTGTCTGCCGCATCAAATAATTCGGTAAAGTAATCTCCCTGGGCCGTGGTTGTGAAGTTATAGCAGACGCCGCTGTTGTCGTCCGTGGTCTCGTTGCCTGCGGTATCTTCGGCATCGACTGCGAACAGATACCTGGTCTCGGGTTCTAATCCTGAGAGGTTCACCGAATGAGACATCTGAGCACAACCACCTGTCGCTGTTTTTGTCAGCTCGCCGCAGGACGCTCCATAACGCACTATGCCGCAGGCAGGATCGTTGGTCTCGAATGTTATAACCGCTGTCTGCGGGCCGATATTATCGGTAGTTACATTGGTTATGACCGGAGCAACGCAATCAACTGCTGCGGTCTTCAGGACGACTGCCGGGCTGCCGGTGCCGTCGTTGGGGTCCTGATAGGTTATTACAAGGGTATCTCCGTGATTGACCTGAATCAAACCATCAGGCGACGGTGTTCCGCCTTCAGTCAGAATTGAGCCGGTGAACCTGCCTGAACCTGATTCTGTTTCGGTTAATGTTACCTTCTCACCGGCCGGCTCACTCGTGCTGTTCACATCAACTATTGCCGGCTCATTGGGGCTGCAGTCGAGCAGCTCAATCTCTATCAAGTCGGAACAGGAATATGCACTGCTGTCCAGCCGGAGTTGTCCCAGCTCGGGACAAGGAACCTTAAATAGTCTTACTGTCGGGTCGCCAATGACCTGGTAAATGGTATAGTAATACTGTGCTTCTGAGGGGCACATATCATCGACACGTTCGAGACCATAATCGATGGCGCCGGCGATAGAGATACCGTTGTCCATACGCATCGCCTGGAATTCGGCTTTTTCCATTACATCATCTTCAATCCAGTAAGTACTGTTGCTGGCCCCTATGTACACTATCCCCCGTTCAGTAGTCTTAATCCAATTCTCGGCAAAGCAATTATTTTCTTGAAACGAGGCGGTTAAACAACAATGACCAAAAACTATGGGAGTATCGTTGGTGTTAGTCAGTTGTTCGAGGTCAGCGAGGTCGTAATCGTATCGCATCCAGCCGGAAGAACTTCCATGGCCTGAATATACCACCGCATCAGTGCCGTTATTGATATGCTCGGTAAGCTCAGCGGCAGAGCCCGTGCTGCGGTAGAATTTCTCATTATGAACCTCTGGAAGAATGCAATACTCGATAACCCAGTCGTGAGTCTGCTCGCTGATATCGTTCTGCCAGTCGTCACTCCCGCCTGAAATCCAGGTAAGGTCCTCATTTCGCTCAGACTCTACGAAGCCGGCGAGCTTACTGACGTAGTCGCTTATTTCAGCATTTGTATCGAGGCAGATACGGCCGACCACCATCTCCCTGCCGAGATAATCGTCGAAAGATTCGCCGGGGTCCATCAGTCCGTAGAGCAAATCCGAGGCATCGCCGTAGCCGTAGAATGTGGGCACGTTTTCTATATCGCCGATAATAACAACGAAATCAGCATACGTGGAGGTGTAGAGGCCTCTTATCTGGGAGCGAACTTCCTCAGCAGAAGGTGTGCCGGTCAGCGTGATTAAATGTACGTCATAACCTTCGCCTTCTTTCTGCGCCACATATTCTGCCGCTCCGGCAGCTAAACTCTCATAGGTTACTGTTATAATAGTGCCCTGAGCCGGCTCAAGCGCCACATCAACCCTCGTGGTTTCCCCATCCAGGACGTTAACGCCCGCAATGGTGGTTCGCTTGTAGCCCGGCGCTGTTACTACCAGATTATACGTGCCGGGCAGCAGCATTCGATAATAGTCGCCCACATTCGGGTCTGAAAAAACAGGGTGGTCAACCCCTTCCACGCGGATGTCCGCCCAAATCGGCTTCCCACTGACGGTGTCGGTTACGATGCCGCGAATACCCATATGAACAGCTTCCAGGTATGCTAACATCGAGTCCTTATTGTCGGCCCAGAAATCAGGCAGCTCAGACTCCGGCGGAGTTTTAACATCGGACAGCTCGATGATAACTTCATTGTCGCTAATATAACGATAATTCCAATCCTGCATCCCGCCGCTGACTACATACCACGCAGCACCATTGGTAATGCCGTCAGTGAAGGTAGAGCTGTTCCACATAGGCGGATTGTAGTAAGAATAACGACGGGCAATATCTTCAAAAAGAGCATCATCCGGTGTGGGCGAATCCACATTGCCAAGGCCGTCATTATCATAAGGGTAATTCACAACCAGCGAACCCGTATGAAGATTCGCAGATAAAACGAAGCTCTGTGCCTGGCTCCACCGCATAAGGTGAGCAACTTCCGTCGGCCGACCTTCCGTATTGTTATAAGGCCCGCCAAAAATATCCATATAGTCGTCGCTCGAACCTTCGGGGAAAGACCGGTTCAGGTCATATCCGTCGGCGTTGAATCTTGTACCGAGTTCCAATCCATCAGGGTTCATAAGAGGAACAATCCAGATTTCAGTCGAATCCACCATGTCCGTTATATTGGGCTCAGAATCGTAACTGGTAAGCAGCAGGTCAATAAAATAAAGGCACATCTCGGTTCCTACCGGCTCATCGCCGTGCATGGTTGAGACGTATTTGAACTCGGGCTCATCCTCCTCTTGTTCTGGATTGTCCGTAATCTTCATAGCCCATATTTCACGGCCTTGGACTGATTTGCCCAGCGAGCTAAGCCGACAAATATCGTTGTAGTCCGCGGCATAGGCCTGTAAATCGGCAGTCAACGTGGTATAATTATGATAGAGGCCCAGTCCTTTGCTGCCGGCTTTTTCTTCCAGCTTAGACAGCCGCTGCCGGTCAATCTCTTCTGGCTTATAGCCTGCATCACGGAGTGATTGAACTTCCTGCTGTGTGGCATAGATGGTTACGACATCCCGCTTGACGTTACTGATGTTATAGCCGGCCTTGATAAGGTCATTCAGTTCCTCCCGGTCAGATATCAAAACCTCAACTATCGAAATAACACCGGCGCGAGGCCCAGCCGCCTTGGGAAGCTGATGTGTATAACTGACCTTTAACTCCACCTCGGATGGATAACGAACCAAACCCTGGACGGGATTATACTCAAAGGGGCTGATGCTGACCTTGGCATATTGATGCCCACGCTTTCGAAAGGTTTGAACTCTGGCTTTATCAGCCCCGGCTGCCCTCAAAAAGCTATCGCTCTCTGAGCCGGAATAGAACAGTTCATTCAGCTCGAAGGGTGGATTGCCGGCAGGACCGGGAACTTTCGGAATTGGCGGCTGATAAGGATACAATCGTCTTTTCACTGAAAATGATTTATAATGCCGAGCTACGGACTGAACTGCTGCTTTCGTGCCCCAGGGGACTTCTACTACGTGATTTATAATCGGCAGTGTCGCACGACCTACTTTGTTCTCGTTACCGAAACCGGCAAGATTAAGCTGAATATAACTTTTCCCATCTCGCGCTGTTATCTCTTTTAGCAGGGGTGGAGAAATTGTCAGGGTGACTGATATTTCGCCTGATTTTTTGGAAGTTTGTGTAACCTTTACCGCCTTTGCCCCGGGACTGTAAAAAACCGTTCCGGGCGTTGAGTCTGGCACTGAATCGCCGGCTTTAGCCAATGGCGAAAACCAAAAAAGGCCTGCTAAAGCCAGTGCGCTCACTAATACATTTGTTACTTTCCGTATCATTGACCTTTTCTTTCTTTGAAAAAGCTGTACTGTTCCGGTTATTCTCCCAGCGCAGTCTGGGCGCACTCGTACCCACTTGTGGAAATCCCCGAATAAAAGCCTACGGTTTGTCGCATAAAGCTCCTCCTTTACGGCTATTAGCAACAAAAGTTAAAACAATTATAGACCCTCACCGTTGCTCTGTCAAGTATATTTTCGTTACATTCCAGGCCTTCAATAGGTGATGCAGCTCAGAGCTAAACCCACAGCTCAACATGATTTACCGCATATAAAAAGCCGGGTATGAATTTTTACGATGCGTCTCGACTGTCGACTTTGCTTTCATATTCGGTCAGGAATTTTACCCACCTCACCCAGGTGCTTTTGTAAATCTCGCTCGATAACAAAAAACCGTCGTTATGACTGCCGGAAATCTCGACAAATTCCTTCGGCTCATTCGCCGCTTCAAACAGCTCGACGCCAAACTCAAACGGCACAAGCTCATCGTTCCTGCTGTGAATTATCATTACCGGGAATTCGACCTTCTTAACGTAATCAATCGTACGGTAGCTATACTTTGCAAACCAACGCACGGGCATATAAGGGTAAAATTTCCTGCCTATATCAACATACGAGGTAAAAACGCTCTCGAGAACTAATCCTGCAGCATCCACTTTGCCTGCGAGTTCTGCCGCAATACTACCTCCGAGGGACTTGCCTAAAATAATAATATCCGACGGCGGCACTTTCTTTAACTCCCTTAGCCACTTATACGCCGCCATTGCATCCAAATATGTTCCTGTCTCGCTCGCTCGGCCTTCGCTCCTGCCGTAACCGCGGTAATCAAAGATAAAACAGCTCAATCCGAGTTCATAAAAGATATTTATGCTGTCGAGCCGGTGCATAATATTCCCGCCGTTACCGTGACAGAAAAGCACCGTAAACTTAGAACCCGCCGAAGGAATATACCAGCCGTTCAGCTTCATGCCGTCTTCCGCTTCGAAATTCACATCCTCAAAATCCAGTCCAAGGTCGCCAGGGGTATATTCTACCTGACGAACCGGACTGTATACGAAGTGGGACTGCATAAAATAAAGCCCTAACGCCAGAATGACATACGCAATAAAAAACACAGCAAAAATTGAAAGTAAAAGCGTAGCCATTGCCTTATACCACCTCACGATAAATTTCCGAAAAACTGATAACCTAAAGTTTCTAATATAATGAAGGCACATTTTATGGAGGCACATTTTAATTTGCTCCTGAAAATAAAACAAGCTACAATTTTAATATGATTAGAAGAAGAAAAACCAGAAATTTCAATATCGGCTCTGTAAAAATCGGCTCCAGAGCCCCAATCATCATTCAATCAATGACCAAAGTCCCGACTGAAGATATTGCCCGCTGTGTGAAACAGATAAAACAACTGTCTAATGCCGGCTGCCGGCTGGTCAGAGTCGCCGTTCCTACCCGCAAAGATGCCGCCGCCTTCAAAAAAATCGTCCAGAAAATCGATACGCCTCTCATCGCAGACATCCACTTCAGCCCCGCCCGCGCCGTCGAAGCAATAGAAGCCGGCGCCGCAAAAATAAGATTAAACCCCGGAAACATAAAAAGCAGAAAAGATATCATCAAAATAATTGACGCAGCGAAAATGCACAATACCGCTATCCGCATCGGGGTGAACGAAGCGAGCATCACAAACCCAACAAAGCAAAACGTTCCCCCACAAAAGCGAATTGCTTTAATGCTCAGCGAAATGAAAAAATACGTCAGGTTATTCGAAAACCGAAATTTTAACCGACTGGTTCTCAGCGCAAAAAGCAGCGACCCGCTCAGAACTATTGAAATCAATCGCAGAATCGCAGACGCTTTCAATTATCCAATTCACCTCGGCCTGACCCACGCAGGCCTGTCCGAAGATGCAAAGATACCGTCAGCCGTTACTCTCGGAACGCTGCTGGCCGAGGGTATTGGCGACACCATCCGGGTAAGCGTAGCCGGCAGCCCTCTGAAAGAAGTCGAAATAGCAAAAATGATTTTAATCTCACTCGGCCTTTACAAACGCTCGACACCGGAGCTGATAATCTGCCCAACCTGTGCCCGCGCACAAATCGACATAACAAAATTAGCACGCAAAGTTAAGAAAGCCCTGGAAAATGTTCAGAAACCGGTCCGAATCGCCGTGATGGGTTGCGTCGTCAACGGACCGGGCGAAGCCGCCGACGCCGACCTGGCCGTGTGTGCCGCAAAGAACAAGGCCTACCTCTACCGAAACGGCCGAAGAATAGCGACTGTCCCTGAAAAAAATGTCACCGGCGAACTGCTTAAACAAATCAAAAAACTCTAACCACAATTGCTTTTACTGAAAAACTACCCGACCACGCTTTTGTTCGGCTCATTTGACAAACAGCTTGGTCCGCTATTATAATAAGGTAACAAATAACCAATTTGAAATTCATCAGACAGGTTAAAATGCAGCTAACAGATAAGATTTCCACCGAAAAACCCAAATCGATGCTTAAGCATCTCGGGATTGTTGTTATCTTCGGCATTGCCTTAGCATACTTCGAAGCTGCTGTGGTTGTATATCTGCGTGCAATTTTCTACCCCGGAGGTTTTATTTTCCCGTTGCAGGAATTCGGTATGACAGATTTATGGCAGCGTTTGCTTGTGACCGAAATCGGTCGCGAAGCCGCCTCGATAGTTCTCATCTTGTCCGCCGCCTGGCTCTTTGCCGGGAACCTGCGCAGAAGCTTGGCTCACTTCCTCATCATTTTCGCCATCTGGGATATTTTCTACTATATCTGGCTGAAGTTGCTGCTCGGCTGGCCCGCTTCAATTATGGATTGGGACATCCTCTTTCTAATACCGCTTATCTGGGCTTCGCCTGTCCTTGCCCCGCTGCTCGTTTCCGCCTTGTTACTGATATTCGCTGGGATAATACTTTACCGAGACTACCGTGACAAGCCGCTCAAAGCAGGTTTAGCAGACTGGGCCGGCTTTATCATTTCCGCTCTTATCGTTGTAATCTCGTTCTGCAGCGCAGGACTGCATATCAGGCAATCTGACTATCGGCTGTATTTCTCCTGGCTCTTATTCGCGGCCGGCTGCGCGGCCGCGGCGCTGATATTTATAAGATGCCTGAAAAAATCAAAGTAAAACTCGTGGTTCGACCCACGATTCACTAAATCAGCTCCTCCTTTTGTTTTTGTTTTGGTTATAACCTTCATACTTTCCGAAAATCATCTTCCCCGCAGATGTCTGCAGAGAACTGGTAACGCTGAGAGTAATTTCTTTGCCGATTTTATCGCGTGCGCCTTCAACGACTATCATCGTCCCGTCGGGAAGATAACCAATGCCCTGGTCCTCCTCTTCACCCGGCTTTATTATCTTAATCTCAAGCTGCTCACCAGGCAAAGCTATCGCTTTGAGAGAATTCGCCAGGTCGTTAATGTTAATCACATCGACAGAGCGAACCTGAGCGACTTTACTGAGGTTATAATCCGTCGTAGCCAGCCGACCGTTGCAATGCTTCGTAAAAAGAACAAGCTGCTGGTCGACCCCTTTAACAGATTCAATTTCCGGAATCCTTGTGTCGTCAATCTCAACATCAATGACAGGGTCGGCTTGCATCTTGTTAAGTATATCAAGACCTCTTCTGCCTTTGGCCCGCTTAAGCTTATCCGCAGAATCAGATATAAGCTGAAGCTCATTGAGAACAAAACGCGGAACAACCATCGGGGCGTCGAATATCTTATTCTGAAACAAATCCGCTATGCGACCGTCAATAATTGCAGACGTATCGACAATTACAGGACGAGAACCCTTGGTCTGCTTGGCAAACTCAACATAAGGAACCACAAAACGAACATCGTCTTTGGTCCGCATAATTACACTGACTGTAAGAAAGCAAATACAGACTCCCAGCATCCACTTAATCGCTCCGACAGCAGTTGCACTAAAAGGCAGTTGGTATATCTCGATTATCCCGTCAAAAACCTTGGCCAGAGCCCAGCTGATAAATATACCGACCAGCAGTCCGAAAAACACTCCCGCCAGAGATGCCAGAGATTTCTTCGGTGTAAGAGTATCCAGGGCAAGGGAAAATACCAGCATTCCGATTCCAGCCCAGAAAATTACGTAAAAATTTGACCGCCCCGGCTCGCCTGAAATCTCCGTTGTGGTTAAAGTGGCAATTAGAATCGCGATAACAACAATAAAAAAAAAGGCTCGAAAAACCCAAAGGAACATAATTATATACCTCCAGAAAATATAATAAGAATTCTTTTATTTATTATTTAAGATTATAGTATCAGATATAAAATTTTCAACTTCTTATTATTCTTATATTGACTTTATTATACATATCGACTCACCGTTCCATTAACCATTAACACTTCTGAGGCACAAAGTATATCTATACCTGTTCGCCGGCACAAAAGCACGGGTAAATCTTTCCCAAGCTAATCATAACCTTCCCTTTTCGAAATGAAAAGGACTATTACCGACAAAAATTTGGCTTCTATTAACATATTCCTGACTCAACACAGCAGATAACAAATTGTTATTTTTGAATTGCCGGCCTCATAGCAGCCCCGTCACCTGTGGGCAGGATCATTGCGAGGCCGTTAGGCCGAAGCAATCGCAATCCCAACTCAAAACTTAAAACTTAAAACTCAAAACTAAGGTTTGCGGCCTACGGTATAAATACTGCATTAACCCCCATTCCGAGCGCAGTTTCGACAAAGAATATCTTGCCCTGCCTCAGGCGGTAGAGGCGTGATTTTCCCTTCCCTGACCTAATGAAAAAGTTCGTAGCCGAACGAAACAAATAATATATTACGCGATATAAGTTGTGTCAACGATTAATAATGCAACAAGAGGAGAGTTAGTGTTTTGGTGGGTGGCGGATTTCGGTTAAGAAGTAAAGTAGAGCTCCTACTAAGAGTGTGGATGAAGAAATAATTAGGCCGATTGGTTTGTTTGCAAAGGCATAAGAGATGCAGCTGTATAACATGAAAACGCAACAGGCGCAAAAGATCATAGGTATGGCTGGGTAGGCGGTGACCTTGTAGGGGCGCAGTGTCCACGGCTCTTTTCGTCTGAGGATGAACAGTGACAGGCCGGTGGCCAGAAAAAACAGCCAAACCACTGGTGCAGTGTAGAGGATAGTATCGATAAAAGAGCCTGCCATGAGGACAATCGTTAGGCTGATGCAGCCCTGGAGAGCAAGTGCCCAAACGGGTGTGCCAAAACGCTGGCTCCACTTGCCCAAAACGCGGAAGACGACGTGCTCGGTACCCATGGCATAAGAGATGCGTGCACCGGTAAAGATAAGGCCGTTGACAGCGCCAAGTGTTGAAATGCAGATGAGAATGCTGATAGCCTTTCCGGCGATTTCGGGGAATGCAACCGAGATTGTATCGACGGCAACTGCCTGAGAGTCGACCATCCTTGTATAACCAAGTGCGTACAGAAATGCGCTGTTAGCGAGCAGGTATAGAACAGTCACGAGGGTGGTGCCGAGAACAAGAGAGCGGAGGATATTTCGGTGGGGATTCTTTAGTTCGGCTGCGATGTATGCCACTTCGTTGAAGCCACCATAAGTAAACAGCATGAGGATAAGGGCCAGTTGAAGGCCTGGCATGGTGAAGGGCTTTGGTTCGGCAGGCTGGTGCGTTTGTGGCGCCAAAAGTCCTGCAATGATGACGGCTAAGAGTCCCAGGGCTTTAAGGACAGTGAGAATATTCTGAGTCCATTTTCCCTGTTTGACACCGAGGATGTTTATTAGGGTCAAGATAACTACAATGGCAGCCGGAAAAATCAGGTTTGCGTTAGGAAAGGGATAAAGATTTTGTGCATATCGTGCAAAGATGAAGGCCATAAGTGCGATGTCTCCCGGCCTGATGATTATCAACTGCGACCAGCCGAATAAATATCCGGCCCAAGTTCCATACGCTCGGTTGAGGTAGATGTAGTCACCACCCTCATAGGGATACGCAGTAGCCAGTTCAGCATAGCACAGAGCCCCAACCAGTGCCAATAGACCTCCTATGAGCCAGATGCTTAGTGTGCCGGCCCAGCCACCCATGCTCGCTGCCACTGTTGGAGCCGTTTCATAAATGCCTGCACCTATGATGATGCCAACGATAATACAGGTTGAATCAAGGAGAGACAATTGCTTCCTGGGAGCTATAATCATAAACGAATTTCCCTACATCCCCTCTTGCTTCCTGAGCGGCGTTGTCCACAGATAAATCGTGGGTCCGAAGTGGGTTCTCACCCTCCTCACTCGAAGTCGTTTCTACGACCTTGTCCGGCTTGATTCCCTCCATGTCGAAGTCGTGTGAGACAATTCGCGAGCCCGGCTTGAGCTTCTTCAACTGCGGTATCAGCTTCACATTTAGCTCCGGAAGCAGGTAAAGAGTTATTACATCTGCCTCGCTGAGGTCGAGTGTGAAGATATCTGCCTGCTCGATTCTAACAAGGTGCCCAACATTGTTCTTTTCCACATTTTCAAATGACTCTGTTACACGATTTAGGTCTATGTCATAGCCTACAGCCTTACAGCCGTATGTCTTGGCCGCCGTTACTACGATTCGTCCATCTCCACAACCTAAGTCGTAGAGCAAATCATCCTTTTTGACTTTCGCTAACTCCAGCATCTCCTCCACTACGTACTGTGGTGTAGGAACATAAATGACATCCGGCTCGCGAAATTTTGTTACCTGCTGAGCTGTCGGCGGCAGACGTTTTTTCATTGTTATTCCAAGGCCGCCACCCTGTTCATAAAAGATAGTTTCCAGATTCGGGTTTGTAGTGACAGCTTCGATGTAATTCTGAATTCCCTCGCTCCGCATAGTTGTATTATGAGCCAGAATCAATCCACCGCCTCGAACAAGAGGCAGCAGTTTGTTGAGGTAGTCGATATAACCGTCCTTTTCGGCATCGATGAAAAGGATATCAATCGGGTCTTGTAACTTAGTTATTGTTCTATGTGCATCACCTTCCACGAGGGTGACAAGATGCTCTACACCGGCACGTTTGAAGTTCTGGCGAGCTAATTGTGCTCGGCCAGAATCTATTTCATGAGTGATGAGTTCTCCGCCGGTCTTGCGAAGCGCAAGGCAAAACCAGATAGCTGAGTACCCGTTTGAGGTGCCAATTTCGACTACACGCCTGGCGCCAACGGCTTCTGTAAGCAGCCGTAGAACTCTGGCGTCTTCCGGCGGCACGTTCATCATTCCCATTCTCTGGTTCTGGTACATGCCCTCAAGTACGTTCAGGATTTTCTTCTCTGCCTCGATCTGTTCCTGGGCTATCAGGTTTTGCACCGCTGCCAGAAAAACAAAGAGTATGATAGCCGGCATAACTTTTTTTGACATATCTTGTTCCTTTCGAAATTTATTCTCTTTTGCTCAGTCTGAACTTATAAACTGACATTTCCCATATTAAACGCTCAACTACGCCGCTAAGCCTTATCTTCAATAGAATATCAAACCCATATTGAAATTCAAGCTTTTTGGCGGCTAATCCGTACAACCAAACTAAAACCAAAAGGCTAAATAGCATGTAAAATCGCAAAAATTACAAATCCATAAGATTAGTAACATCAAAGACTTAAAAAAATCTCAGAAAAAGTGAACGTTTTGACCATCCGATTGCAACTGGATTGAATATCCTATTACTGTACGGTATAGAATGACATTAGCTTTCTCCTTCATGTGATGGATAGGAAGGAGGATGGAGATAGAAAAAGAGCCTGCCGAAGATCCTTCCAGCAGGCTCAATATACTATGCCTTACATTGTATCGCGTCTTCTGGATGTACGGATAACCTTCGCACCCGTTACTTTCTGGCTTCCCCTGGAAGTCGTTAACTCTCCTGTAAGCTTCGACTCCTCCAGTTGTCCTTCAAAGCTCATTTCGAATTTCCGCTCACCAAATTCCAGAACGATATTGAAACTCACTTTGTCGTCTTCAAGATTGACCTCCTTAATGGGAACGGCCCCGTACATCCCGCTCATGTCCGGGTTGACTTTCAGTCTCTGTTTACGAGGGCCCCGCTCGGATGTGATTTCAAGATCCCAGTTGCCGATAAGGGGAGCACCGATTAGTTTTCCCTCGGCCGGAATATCTCCTCTCTCAGATTTTAACACGCCGGTAAGTATGTCCCTCCGGATGGTTCCCTCAAAGGTGGATTCCCGCTGTTGATCCTGATATGTGCTTTTTCGCTTAAAGGCCAGATTGCCACGCTCGTATTGCAGATCCGTGATTTCACTTGTGCTCCGCCCTCCCTGCCATTGAGCCGTAAGATTGCCTTCCTTATCAGCTTTAATAACAAGCGTTGAGGTTACTTCCCGCTCGCCCATTTTGAGCTTCATTTCCCAGTTCCCGACAGCCCTGGGTATT
>JBHPEQ010000029.1:0-28174 GCA_042576845.1 Planctomycetota bacterium | reverse complement strand
GCTTAACGATGGCCGGAACTTCTACGGAACTGACACAATTAAGATAATGGACAGAAGTTTTGAATACCTTGCTGTTTTCGTATCTTACTGGCTCGAAACCAACTGCAGTTCGCCTGACTGGTGCGCCGGCCTTGACCTTAATCAGGATTCGATAATTAATTTCATTGATTTTGCAATGTTCGAGAGCTGCTGTATCGAAGTGCCTGAAGAATGAGTAAACCTCTACGAAGAATCAAATAAGGGCTGCGAGCTTTCCACTCACAGCCCTTTTTATTTTTTGAGGTATTTCAATCATTTACGCATATAGCTGGGGGCAAAAATCAAATTTTTTGAAAATTTTTTACCCCTTTCTACACAAGCGCTTACAAATTTCGACCACCAAAAAATCTGTGGCTAAAACAGCAAAAAAGACTCAATTTTGGCAAATTTCGGCCACTTTTAGCGCATTTTCGCCCACATTTGTTCCACTTCTTTTGAGTGAGGAATTTTGTTCAAAGACAAGGCTTGACTTTCATATATTTTTTTAGCGCAGAATTTCGGGTTAGTACAAGGCGTTGTTTGTCTGTCGCACGGAAGCGTACTCCAGTACGTTGAGTACGCACGGACAAACCAAACAACGGAGTAATCACCTGAAAGAACCGTTTAAAACGCAGGGGTACTTGAAGATACGTCGAGCATCAAACGTGCCTGTGTAACGCAGAATTTGGACAAAATGACCTCTCAAAATGGTCGACCAAATGCGCAGGGGTCTAACAACAAAAATCAAATTTTTTAAAAATCTTTATCTCCTTACCACACAAGCACTTGCGTTTTTTTGAACCGTAAAAATTCACGAATTTTCGACCAAATGCGCAAGTTCGCCCTAATTATAGAGGGGCGCGTTTTTTTCAAACCGCCCTGAAAAAAGTTAATTATAAATAAATTGAATCATAAAATTAGGAAAACTTATAATGGCTACCTGCTTTCTATCAATCACGATACATCGGGACTCATCTACCCATTCACTCATTTACTCATCCCGATACATCGGGACGAAATACGAAAGGTTTCGTACGAAAGTATTCACCTTTTTTGCAAAACAAAGCCAATTTGCCGGACACTCAAATAAATGTAAGTCTAGTTTACACAAGGAATTATGTCAATATACACCTTCGCAGACTAATGAAAGCAAAGCCAAAACAAAGCCAAACAAAGCCAATCTCAAAAAACCAAAATGAACTTAACCTTATATATAACAAGGGATTATGAAAATAAACGGCGATTTGACGCTAATGAAAACAAATCCAAAACAAAGCCAATCAAACCCAAACCCTTTATCGGCGTCAGCCGATTTTGCTCTACTTTCTACTATCTACTCTCTACTGCTCTGATTTTGAGCATTCTAATCAACTTCCAAGAGTTGCGGTGATAAAGATATCCGACACGGCTTCAGTTTTGTCTGGATTTTCTACGAGTACTTTGATGAACCGAACGTTCGTTTGCAGGTCGAAGGTTTTACGTACTGTTTTGCCTGGTTCAAAATTGTTTTTCAACAAAAATAAATCGGAAGTATCATATTTGATTCCGTTAGGACTCGAGATAACATGAATCAGTATTGCTTCATCAGCTTTTTCGGTGTAACGACACTCGGCAGTCAAAGCCAGACGCTTAACATTGCTAAGGCTTACAGGGGGGGAATCTTCAAGTATCGTAATGGCCCCGGCATCGAGGGTTTCCCTCACCAACACCGGCATATCAAAACTGAACCCAGTTTCTGTAACAAGAACCTGTACTCCAATATCTTCCAGGTTTGCATACGGGGGATTCTCTTGTTTATAACGCAGTGTATGATAGACATAGATGTATGGCATTTCTATTAAAACACGTGGTTCGGAAAATGATGCGGCATTTGGGTTTGTATTTCGCGAGGCTATTGGGTTCCGGCCGTACTTGATAAAATGATAGCCGTCGAAGCTGTAAGCATAACCCAGACTTTCACGAGTCTTAATACGAGGACTGTATAATTTAGCACCTGCTGGGAACATGTGGAAGATGCCACTGTGGTAAATAACTGCGGCATCGGAAAAACCTCCATCATCCCATTCACCCCACTCACCTTCTTGAAGAATGGGATTGCCGCTGTATTTGACCCAGGGGCCTTCGGGCTTCTCAGCCGTTGCGACCGCCATGGGGCTGTAGTCCGGGCCCGTCAAGTCTATTGGATGAGCAGTATAAAGATAATATTTATCATTAGCCTTAACTACTGCACTGACATAACCAAAATCCTGAATAACAGGATTATTCTCGTACTTGTGCCAAGGTCCAAGAGGATGGCTGGAAGTGGCCAGGCCGATGTCCCAGATGCCGCCAAAGGAACCATCTGGGTTCTTATGTTTAGTGCCGTGCCCGCAGTACCACATGTAAAACTTGTCAACTCCCTCCTTGATGATGATAGCGCAAGCTACATGTATGTCTTCCCAACTACCTTTCTCACCAATCTGCAGTATAGGATTCCCTTCGTATCTTTTGAACGGCCCCAGGGGATGCGATGTAGTAGCTACACCTACTTGATATCCTTTGCCGGCTCCTGTGGCATGATAGTAAAGATAGTACGTTCCGAAATCCTTGAAGATGCCAGCCGTTTCTAAGACTCCATCATCCCAGCCGGGTTTTTGACTGACCCGAAGAATCGGATTAGGACCAGGGATGTGGATAAATGGGTTTGGCTGCAGCAGGTCATTCCGAATTTCAGGTATGATGGGATTTTCTGATGTCGGCGAAGAAAGGGTCTGACTACTGAAAATAATTAGTATTGACAAAAATGTAATCTTTGGCCACGTTAGGAATAAAGAGTACCTGATTTTTATCACGCTTGTAACCGCATACATCATTTCCAGTCTCCTTTTAAAAGTTACTTATGCCTCTTGAGATTTCCTATTTAAACGTTTTTAAAACACTTTTCGCCTTTAACCCAAAAACTTTAAGCGGAAAAGATTTACAGCAAATATTACAAAAAAAATTTAACATAAATTTTAAGATTTAAGTTGTTAGTTGGTTCGCCATTTCAAGTTAATATTTTTACCGTGGTCTTTATGCAAGCCGTTGCGAGGATTTGAGTGGTTGAGTGTCAGTGTCATGGCATCGTCTTTGGTCTTAATGTGTACCCATCCGCTTGGATCTACAGGTCTGAAACTGCTCGATACTGAGGGCAAACTGATTATGTGAATGCCATGGGCTTTAGCGAGATACCATAAATGCCAATGGCCGACAAAGACAGCCTTGACCTGCTTTCTGTCGGTAATTATTTCAAACAACTCGTCCGTGTCGGCCAATGTTGAATCTATAAAAGGGTGCTCTATTTTTTCATGCTCGAAAAGAAGCGGATAATGTGTAACGAGCAGGGCAGGTTTGTTAGGATTTTTGTCCAGTTGGTCACCAAGCCATTTATGTTGGTCTGAACCGTGGACACCAGATGAGGAGTCAAGCACAAACCAGTTAACATTTTTGGATTTAACAACATAGCAGTAATTACTGTTTACGCTGCTTTGGGGCAGAGAGGGTTCGGACATTATTTTATTAAAGTTTTCAAAATTGTCATGGTTTCCCATTGCCGGATACAGTTGTATCCCGGCCTGATGCAAGGGCTCTGCGATATTTCGAAAACGAATGTATTCTTCTTCACTGCCATTGTTCCTGGCACAATCGCCGCAAATAATCGCCGAACTGAGTTCGCTTTTCAACGCAACCAATTCAGCGGTTACTCGCTTAAAACAGGAATTCAGATTAATTCCTTTATCACCCTCTATCGGCGGATAGTAGTAATCCATCTGATCCGGATGGGCGGTTACGTGTGTATCACTTAGAAGAGCAAAACTTTTTTCAGTAACACTTAGATTTTCATCCAATGGCCTACAGCTACTTAAACATGGAAAAGCAATAACAGCGTATGCGGCAGTTAAAGAAAATTGAGAGATAAAACTTCGGCGAGTAATTTGTTTGTCTTTCACAGTCTGTGATTTTCCATTTAAACGTTTTTAAAATACTTTTAGCCTTTTAATTACATTGTAATATCAAAATCTTCTTTGAATTGCAAATTTATCCGCAGAAGTATATGGAAAAACTTAAATTACTCTATTTCATTACCATGAACAGCTTCGATCATTGCTAAAAGGTTTTCCTGTTTGCACGCCGGATGTATCTGACCAGTTGACCCAATCAGCAAACCGCCGTTTCTACCGAATTCTTTCAGCTTTTTAACTCTTTGGCGAACCTCATCTGTTGTTCCGTTTACTAATAAATAAGTATTATCCACGCCACCCCAGAGAACCAGATTGGGATATTTGGCACGAACATCCTCGACATCCATGTGGCTGTGAGGTTCACAGGGATTCAAGCCGTCGATTCCGGTGCCTACCAGTTCCTCCATCATAAGCCAAAGGTTCCCCTCAGAGTGATAAAATACTTTCAGGTCGTGTTGATGGTAGGCATCAACAATCCGGGCGACCCTCGGGGAAAAATATTCTGCCATAAATTTCGGTGAAACTAAAGGACCCTCTTTTTGAGCAATATCACAGGCAATCAGAACACAAGGCGAAAGGGATGCGTCCGCTATTGCGTGTGCTCGAACCACCTGCATAGTCGTTAATGTTTCCATGTACTCGACCAGCAAGTCCCTGTGCTCGAAAAACATCTCGGTAAAAATTTCCCAGCCGCCAAGAGTATAAAGATGGTCAAAACCGCAACTTACATCTGGATACATTAGAACTGTGCCATCGAGCAGTTCCAGGTATCGTTTAAAAATCCCTTTGAAATGTTTGACCGGTGCCATCAGCAGATCGTCATCCAAGTACATTTTTTGCCTGGAGTCTGGATAATCTGGACTTGAATCTTTGATACGCTTGATCTCCTTCTCAAGCACGGTAATATAATCGTCTGCCGTTTTGAACGGTCTTTGAACAATATTGGAGTACCACTCGTTGGTCTCCCACGTGATGCCGTGACGGTCTACCGACCTTTCACCCTTGCTGAGTGATGGTCCCAGCCCCCAACCCTGCACCATATCAGCAATTTTGGAAGCCAGTTTAATAACGTCCATAGTTGTCCAGCTATGGCTGTCTGCTTTATCAGTGTAATGATGAATCAGCCCGGCATGTTGGAAACTGTCAGTATAAGGGACGTGATCAGGTGTTTGGAAATTCAAGGCTCGCTCAATACGTTCTCGTTTTGTCATAGCCATTTATAATTCTTTTTGTTCACAAGCTTATGGGTAAATATTTTGTTGGTTTGAGGGATTGATATTTATGCTGTCGCCTTGCAGTTTTAGCAGTTGGCCGCCGCCGGCTGGGAGAGTTAGATTTATGATGTTTCGGTGATGGGTTTCTATAGATTCAGCTTCGAGGACATCAATTCGTGTTACGGTATCTGCAAAATTGATTTTCACCTGTCTTGGAGCCAGAGCGTCTCGGTCAATAGATACACGCTTGTCAACAACCATAGCTAACAAAGGCTCGTCAGCCTTATATAATATTCCCACCAATAAATTATCGTTCATTTTTTCCACAAGCCGGCCCTTTTCGGGAGTTCGTTCGGTTGCATTTGTTTCTTCCGACTGATAAATCTCGGCGGCAATACGTCCCAACAGTTTCGGTCCCCAGGCGGCAGTTCTTTTGTTGGCTAATTTTGCATCGTGCCAAGTTGGGGAAAGATGCTTTTTCATTTCCTTAATAGTAGTGAAGCCGTTGAAGAATTGGCTGGGTCTTTTGACGAATCCGCCTTCATAATGAAAATTCCAGATGCCCTGTGCACCATAGGCAAGCGAAGAGTAGATTTGAAATCGCGTCAGTGAATCGCTCTTTACGCCGCAACTGTTGAACATAGGCCACATGATAAGGTTATATTTAAGGCAGTCCTGTCGAAGCTGCTGTAACAGTTGGCAGTAGAGCCTGGCCTGTTCAGACGCGGGCCGGTCCTTCTGGTACAGCGTCGGGTACATCTGTGGGTCCATAATGGGGTTGCCAGCTTCTGCGAGACTTTGGGCGTTCATAACGTTTTGGCAGACCCAGGGCAACAATTGAGGAGCTTCCTTGCGCAGAAAGTGTGTGGCTTCGACGATGTCCGGCGGCAATTCTCCCTTATCGTCGCCGAGGAGGTAACCCGCCAGGGCAGGATGGTTACCAAAGATTTCGTTCAGCCATTTGATACTAGTGTCAGTTGATTGTCCGACAGACAGGTTTGGCTCACTACCGTAACGGTCATACAGCCTCGGCTCTGCCTTATGCTCATCGTTCCACCATGGACCGCTGGTAAGATAATTGAGATAGTACACATCAATCAATGCCGCTACTTTATGTTTATCCAGTAGGTCAAGGTGAGTCTTCAAAGATTTGATTGTGCCGGCTTCTGGATTATACGTAGGTTTATTCTTATCGAAAGCTGCGTCATCGCCCCACATATACCTACCTGCCATGGCGAGATTGAAGCCCGCTTCCTTGTAGACAAGTACCTCAGCATCGGTTGCTCGTGGCCCCCACCAGGCCCCGATAACAAAATCCCTGAACTTAAAATCCCAGCCCTGCCGTGGACTTGTTAGCTTTGCGGATTGGCGTTGGACTGCATCGGCAACTTCGCTTGATTTAGGCTGGTCCTTAGCAAGACTCTTTGTAGAACCAACAATCAAAACCAATGAGGCTGAAAATAATAGAATTTGAACTTTGTTAAACATGATTTCCTCCTGAGAATAAGAATATTCTGCGGTTATTTAAGAATGATATGAATCCGTCAATATTAAATCCAACACTTCCCATATTAAACGCCCAGCCACACTGCTGAACCTCGTTTCCAATAGAATATCAAGTCTGCCTTGAAAATCAACCTTTCATATTGACTTTGCGTGATGACCACAAAGGCCTAATTTGACATCTTTTCTCATAATAATCGTGTCAAATTCAGGATTTTTGAATATATCGGCAGAAAAGGCGGTCATCGTATTGAACATACTATGGCAAAGAAACACCTCTATCACATAACTTTTTGTAATATATGGCTTTACATCTCGTTTAATTTTAACGCCTTTTTGCTTGTCACCATTTTGTTACTGATTTGCATCTAGCTTACAACAAGATATGTACAGGATGTTTCCAAGCAAACGGATAGAGTGATTGAAAATAGCAGAAATTATGTAATTCAGGTGGAACAGATTATGACCTGGTATCCAAATAAATTTTAGCGACGATGCATGTTTTTTAAAAGTGATGGTAAATTCGAACCATGTGAGTTGTGGCAAAGGCTGCATCCCAGTTCATTCTTTCCATGACCAAATCCGGCAAATCCTGATTTGTCGTAACCGGAACCCTTGGCCTTGACGGGGAAAATCACATTTGCCGGTGGATCACCATCATGACAACTCATGCAAAATGCCGTGCTTGGACCAGCTTTCATTAAAGCCTCGGTGCCATTACCATGATTGACCAGACGCACAATCCCTTTGCCGTGCTGACTGAGGTCATGACACATCAGACAGTCATCATCCTTAATCGAACCTGATATGTGTTTGGACATCATGTCAAACTCACCACCCGGACCGAGGGTCTGTCGGCGGCCCTTCTGGTTTTCGCGCGTATGACAACTACCACATGCTTCGGGTATGATATCGAAATCATCCGCACCTACTTTTCCTACATGGCAGTTATCGCAGTTTTCGTTCTGAAAATCGCTGTGATGATAATCAGAACCACCATGACAATCAGCACAACCTTCCTTTTGGGCCATACCTACATCCAGGATACAGATGCCGGAACTGAGTTTGCCCGTCCAAAGTGGCCACCCAGACTCAGGCTCAATTTGGGCAACTGTCTCCTTGTTTACGTCAAAATTGGAAATGGCAATATAATTGCCGGATGACCCTGCCTGTACCTCAGAAGAGGTTACAATTTCCCCTTCGATTTCTGTTTCAAAAGTCTGGCCTGGATCGATTTGTTGGGGGCGGTCCGGATCCCATCTCCTCATCATTCTGGATGTTCGGTGGAGTTCGATTTGAATGGTTAACATCTGATTTTCGCTATTCTTAATCACCAGATTTTTAGCAGCATCAGTAGGTTGATACAGCAAATTAATAGGATTATTGCTGGTGTTTTCGAATTTTATCAGAACCAGTACATCGTCACCAACTGAGATATTAGGTGGATCGAAGGCGATCCCGAGACGCAGACCATTGACAGAGTCGCCCCATTGCGGTTGGGGGGATGGAGGCATATAACCACCGTTAGCGACTAGTTTCTTCAAAACTCTTTCTATTTTGGGAATGCTAAAATCAAATGGACCCGGACCCGCGTAATAGGCCACTTTACCATCACGATCGAGGATAGTCGAGCGGACAGGGACAGCTTCATAATCGGCATTGACCTTGCCTTCCATAGAGTCAATTAGCATCGGCATGCTGAATTTATACTCAGCAGTACATTGGGCAGCTAATATTATGCGCTCACTAATGGTTTTTGGTCTGCCGACAATTTCCGTTTTATTGCCCTCCCGCAACATTTCGGGGTGGGCTTCACGGATATAAACAATCAAAAACTCAATTTTATCACCGTACGACGCGTACAGTCTTTCAATCTCCGCTGCGCGGGACGTGAAAGGTGGTCAGGTGTAGCTGGACATAATCATGCAGACGGGCTTCTTACCGTAATAGGATGATAATCTTATGGTGTTATTATCGTCTATCCTTCCGAACGGTTTACCGGTATTGTCAGTATCCAGTGTTAGTACTGGCAGCTCAAAGTCAGGTGGAGATTCCCCTAACTGGATTTTGGGATTGTCACCTCGATCTGATCTTCTCCGCTGCCGGTTACTGTCATCCTCTCTTGCTACAACCAATTGTGTGAAGACAACTATTAGCAACGCCAAAGCCGATATACTTCCCAGCAATACAATCAACTTACTGACCTTTTTTCTGGGAGTGCTACTCATCGCCAACTCCTTTAAATAGGGCTTCCTATTTAACATTCTTAGAAACACTTTAACACCTTTAATTTTACTATAATATCAAAATCTACTTCAAATAGCAACCATCAAAAGTCTTTTTCTAACTTTTTTCAAAGTAGCCAAAAATAAAACTGCCCTTTAGGTTTTATCTCGGAGGTTATTGGGGCTCTGTAAGACAATGGATATCCTGGAACAAACCATGTTTTCGTGCAAATGTTCAACAAAGCTGCCTCGAAAATAAATCTTTGATTGTTCAAGGTGATTTTTGTAGAATTATTGCTGTCATACGGAGAATTTATGTGTTGTAACTGTTTAAATGGGAAATCCTGGTTAATAAAAGAAAATCTCATAAAACCCCAAAAGGAGTAGAAAGATGAAAAAACAATTTGACCGCAGAACTTTCCTGCAACTCACCGCCGCAGGGGGAGCCATACTGCTGGCACCCCAAAATATAATCACTTTCGCCGCCAACAACAAAACTTCAAAAATCATCAGCCCCGGCTGCAGAAAATCAAAGGTCAAAGTCGCAAGAATCTATATGGCAAACCCCGAAAACCCATGGAGCCTCTGGCCAAAACCAGATCTCGACCTCAAAAAAGAAATGAGATTCTATCAATCACAGTTCGATAAACTGAACGACGAACTCTACGACGTTGACTTCGTCGTCGACGAGCTTGTCACCTCACCCCAGCAGGTCGCCAAACTAAAAAACAAACTAAAAGACGTCGACGGAATCCTCGCCATTCACCTCCTGATGGGAATATACGAAATCTTAGCCGAAATTCTCAAACTCGGCCAGCCCACCATGATCTTCGCCGCCCCATACTCCGGACATGGCTGGACAAACTTCGGCTCTATGAGAAAGCAACCCATCGGCAAAAAAATGGACTGCATCCTCACCTCCGATTATTCACAACTCGCCGTCGCAATAAGACCCTTCCGAGCCATCCACCATCTAAGAGAAGCTAAAATACTAAACCTCACAACAAGGACACCTGGCTCATACGAAGAAACAATGAAGCAAAAATTCGGAACCGAAATCAAACAAATCGAACTCGACCGAATGCTCAAAGTCTACGACTCCATAAGCGACACCGATGCAGAAGCTGAAACTCAAAAATGGATTTCCGGGGCTGAAAAAGTCGTCGAACCGCCAAGAGATGAAATCTTCAAATCCTGCAAACTCGCACTCGCCTTCGAAAAACTCCTCGACGAGGAAAACGCCACCGTAATGACCGTCGACTGTTACGGCTCCATGTACCAAAAGCTCCCCGCTTTTCCCTGTGTCGGCTTCACCAGGCTAAACGACCTCGGTCTCGGCGGTATCTGCGAGTCGGACCTCTCCTCCGCAATGACACACATATTACTCCAGGGACTTTGCGGCAGGCCAGGCTTCATCAGCGACCCAACCGTCGACGAAGGCACAGACAGCATCATCCTCGCCCACTGCCTTGGAACCACAAAAATGGACGGCCCCGACAAACCCGCCGCCCCTTACAAAATCAGAACCATCATGGAACGTCAGGAAGGAGCTGTCCCGCAGGTACAAATGCGAATCGGACAGAAAGTTACCCAGGCAATACTTATTGACACCGACCTCATTCGATACTTCACCGGCCAAATCATCGATACACCCGTCTTGCTCGAAGACGACCGGGGCTGCAGAACAAAAATCGCCGTAAAACCTGACGGCAACCTCAGAAAATTATGGCAAAACTGGGCACACGGCCTCCATCGACAGACTTGTTACGGTGACATCACCGAAGAACTTGGCTACTTCTGCAAATTAATGGACATAAAACTCGTGGACGAATCCGCAATAATTGTTTTTACCGGAGAATGAATTAAGAAATCACAGATTTGTTATTTTGTTGAAAACGAGGATTAGCGGCGTAGCTAAGCGTTTAATATGGGAAATATCAGTAGAAAGGTTTTTAAATGACAAACTCCGCCGGCAGCAATTCGGAAATCCGGGTCTTTGTTCTCATTGGCGTTATTATGTTTTGTGCTGTACCGTTTTTTGCTGCCGATGCGGCTGTAAAAAAGGTGACGGATACATCTAAATTGACTTTAAGAACCCTTTATGGTTCCACCGCTGAGTGCGATCATATGATCAGGGATATATTTGCAGTCTGGTGGGACAAGAAGTATGATTACAGTGATGGAGCCAAAAATCTGTTGGATTCACTGGTCCAATCACGCAAATATTGCCTTGATGTCTTTGCAATGTCCGACCCAAAAGGCTCGGATAAATATTATTACAATGTTTATATACATAACGGTAAAGACTTATTTCCGGATCAATGGGCGCAAGGCCAGGGTACCGATGATGATGGATTTCCATATTTGACTATACCCAGCGGATTGACTGATTCTAATTACCCAGGGCATGTTCACGAAGGTTTCCATATTTTTCAATATGACGCAAATTCTCCCGGTTTCGAATATCACGGTGACAGCCAGTGGTTTATTGAAGCGACTGCGAACTGGTTTGTTTCGATTAGGTTTCCTGATAAGATTGAGAATTTCATTACCGGCGGGGCTGTAACAGCGAATTCTCAGGTTCCAATCTGGTATAGTTTCGGAAATAAGGAACCAGACGACCTGAATAACTGGCAGCGGGATTGCCATCAATATGGCATGAATGTGCTTTTATACTATCTGACAGAAATTGGCAAGGTTTCCAGAGATATTATAGCTAATGGTTTTTATGCTAATACCACCGAACTTCCGCAGCAGTACCTGTATAATCAAATAGGCGGGACAAAGATGTGCGATCTTTATGCTGACTGGGCTGTTCATACAGCAGCAGATTTTGATTACTTAACTGCCGCTACAGTCAAAAGGCTTAAGAAAGAATTCGCCACTTATGGTACGCCAAGCGACGTTCACAGTATTGTCAAAACGTATGATAACTCAGGAACGGGGGGCCTTTGGTATCGCCCTTCTGATGATTACGTTACGAGAGGCTGGGGATATAATGTATATAAAATCAACAACAGCAGCGCAGGCTCATATACATTTAAAATCGACGGCGACCCCCAGGGCAGCAGTGGTACCAGAGCAGAATTTAGAGGAAGGCTTGTCGTAATAAATAGTAATAACAGGGAATATCATAGCTTGGATATGTCAAATTCACAAGATGGCAGCAAGACAGTAAATGTCATTTCATCCGATAAGGAAATATATTTTGTTGTAGCAGCAACTCCAAATCATTTTACCGGGAATCAGAAATTCTCTTATCGTATCAAGATTGACAGGGCAAGCCCTTAGCGGTTCTTGATTTTTTAATGTTCTGCCGCAATTCTACGGGTGTAAACCCGTAGAAATTTACTCTAAAAGATGAGAATGAGATTCTTCGTGAAAAACTCGGCAGGAGGTATTATCAAAAGTTTGCTGTGCTTTTTCTCGTTGTGTCACAAAATTCATCCTGAATTAAAGTTCTTATGGTTAAAGATTTACAGCTTGTAATTTGTAATAATTAGTCGAGGTTGCAAGTTTGAGTCTCATCGGGGTTCCGGAATGTAGGGCAACAGTGGCGGTGTGCCAAAATATTAAGAAAGAGTGGGTACCTGATGTAAGCGCTTGGCTTCTTTTGTGTTTTTCGGGACACGGCATGCTGAACCTACCGGAAGATTGTTGAAATTGAGACGAAATATTGTTATTATAGGTCGTTGTGTTCGAAGGAGTGTTTCTGTAAAGTGTATATGGAAAATGTTGGATGTAAGCAACTTGCCGGGAGCAGTTCTTTCGAGGCGGTTATGATCACCAACCGTATCGGTGTTTTTATGGCCTCCCAAGGGGGGCGATACCTGAGTACAATTCAGAAGAAGGACATTCTATAGGTGTTGAGACAAGCTATGAAGAACGCTAATAACATAGGAGATAATAATGAATAAAAATTTATTGGTAAAAACATTAGTTTTTGCTGTTCTGGTTCTCGGCCTTGGGTCCCAGATTCAGGCGGCTGAGAAAAAAGTAAAAGTATTTATTCTGGCAGGACAGTCCAATATGGAAGGCCATGGCCAGCTTCGGAGTTTAGATTGGCTGGGCAAACATCTGAAATATGGTCATCTCCTCAGGAAACTTAAAAATCCCGATGGTTCCTGGGGGCTTCGCGACGATGTGACTATCTCGTATCAGGCTGAGCACAGAAAAAAGAAACACGGGCTGCTTACCGTCGGCTGGGGCTGTGAGGAACACGAGATAGGTCCCGAGCTCATGTTCGGGACAATCATGGGCGAAAAGTATGATGAGCATGTGCTTCTGATTAAGACGGCCTGGGGCGGCAAGGATGTGTATTGCGATTTCCGTTCACCAAGCGCGGGCAAGCCCACCAGAGATGCAGCATCTTTGCTCGAGCAGGAACGCTCCGAAAATATCAATCGCCAGATAGGATATTACTACCGCAAGATGGTTGCCGATATTAAGGACACACTGGCCAACATCGAAGATGTCATATCCGGCTATGAAGGGCAGGGCTACGAGATTGCCGGGATGGCCTGGTTCCAGGGATGGAATGATTTTTGCCAGTGGCCCGCTGGGCCGGGGATTATCGAAAACTATCCGAGAAACCTCTCGGCCATGTTCCACGACCTGCGCAAGGATCTCGATGCACCCGAAATGCCCATCGTGATTGGTGAGTTGGGTGTAGGTGGAAATGAGATTGCCGACAGAGCAAAAAACCCTGATGACCACGAAGCCTGCGCTCTGATGGACTTCCGCAGAGCACAGAGAGCCGTAGCAGCCGACAAGTCACTCAAGAACGTGACCTTTGTACCTACGGCCGATTTCTGGGATGAGCGCCTTCAGGAACTTCGCCTTATCAGTGATGCTTACTGGAATGAAAAACAGGAGAAAGGTATTAAGGATACTGAAGAAAACCATTTGCCAACTAAAGAACTCAACAATGAGTATCTGAATCGAGGCGGCCACTGGTATGCCCACTACAATGGCTCTGCCGCCAATTACTCTCTTATCGGCTACGCTCTGGCCCAGGCACTCAATAAGGACTCAGGCCTTGCACTGGCCGCTGAAGATATCGTGATAGCAGATTTTGAAGGCAAGGACTATGGTGGCTGGAAAGCTACCGGTGACGCTTTCGGCTCCGCTCCCATCAAAGCGGAGACGGCCGCCAGCCATACAGTCACACAGTTCAAAGGCAAAGGAATGGTTGACACCTACGCCGATGCTGACGGCAATTTCAGTGATGATCGCACCGGTACGCTCACTTCTGGCAGTTTCAAGATCAAACGCGATTACATCACTTTCCTCATTGGAGGCGGCGATCATGAAAAAAACTGCATGCAATTACTCGTCGATGACAAAGTAGTAGCTTCCAGCACCGGAGAAAATAGCGAAAAGTTTGTCCTGCGTTACTTCGACGTGGTGAAATACAAAGGTAAAACAGTCACACTTCGTATTGTTGATGAGCAGAAAGGCGGCTGGGGTCATATTAATATCGACCATATCGTCCAGTCAAATCAGAAGCCCGACATACCCAATTACCTTAGCGGACAAACAAAAAAAATGGTCCTCGACAAGCAATATCTTTTGTTTCCCATCCAGAACGGAAGCAAGAACACTCGCATTGATGTCAGTATTGACGGTATCAATGTGCGGGAATTTGACGCCGAGATAGCCGTATCGAGGGACAAGGTCAGTTTCTGGGCATTTCTCGACATCACTGCCTTCAAAGGTAAGGTCGCGATACTTAAAGTTAATGGAGTAACCCAGAACGGTATGGGGATGATAGTTCAATCGGATGAGATTCCCGGTTCAGCCGATTTTTACATTGAGCCGCTCAGGCCGCAGTTCCACTTTTCGCAGAAAATCGGGTGGAACAATGACGGCAACGGTATGGTTTATTATGACGGCGAATGGCACCTCTACTTCCAGCACAACCCATACGGCTGGAATTGGGGGAACATGCATTGGGGACACGCTGTAAGCAGAGACCTGGTTCATTGGAAGCAGTTACCAATCGCCATCTACAACAAGAAGCGCGGTGACTTGGCGTTCTCCGGCGGCGGGGTTGTGGACGAGGACAACACGGCGGGTTGGCAGACGGGCAGGGAGAAGGTGATAGTCGCCTCCTGGACCAGCACCGGCCGTGGTGAATGTATTGCTTACAGTAATGATCGCGGCAGAACTTTCACCGAATACGAAGGCAACCCTGTGATTAAACATTCTGGCCGCGATCCGAAGATCGTCTGGTACGAGCCCGGCAAGCACTGGGTCCTGGTAGTGTACGATCATTACGAAGACACGCCGTACATGGCATTTTACAGCTCGACAGACCTCAAGGACTGGCAGCTCAGTAGCCGGCTCAAGGGTTATTACGAGTGCCCGGAGCTTTTCGAATTGCCTGTCGATGGCGATAAAAACAATTCCCGTTGGGTCGTCTTTGCCGCCGATGCACATTATACCATCGGCAAGTTCGACGGCAAGACCTTCACGCCAGAACACGAAGGCAAACACCAAGTCCATTATGGTAATTACTACGCCTCTCAGCTTTTCAGCAACGCTCCGGACGGACGGAAGATACAGATAGGCTGGGCCCAGATCAGCATGCCAGGTATGCCGTTCAACCAGACGTTCAGTTTCCCACACCGTTTGACGCTCCGCACAACGGACGAGGGGATTCGCATCTTCGCCGAGCCCGTAAAAGAAATCGAGAAAATATATAAGAAGAAACATACCGCAAAGAAAAAGAAGCTCGCCCAAGACAAGCCGGTCAAGTTGGATGTTTCCGGAGACATTTTCGACATCACCGCAACCTTCGAGATGGGAGACGCAAAGATTATGGGGCTCGATATCGGTGGCAACCGGATTGAATATAATGTAGAAGGCAGTAGACTTCAGGACGCTCCGCTGAAACCGGTTGACGGCAAAATAACCATTCGGGTACTCGTCGACCGTCCCATGCTGGAGATTATCGGGAACAACGGCCGGATTTACATCACCAGGCCTCGTGAGAAAAAGGGCGAAGTCAGGATAGTAGAGGCATTCGCCACTGGCGGTAAGGCAAAGCTTATCAGTTTTGAGGTCAACGAGCTGAAGTCCATCTGGAAGACGGGGCAAGTGGTACCGCCGTCTCCCCCGACCATCGGGTCGAATGCCAGGATCGGTGAAACGTACAAACATTACGACCCAGTCCACACGCAGATAGAAGGCTGGACCATCGCTGTCGATCCGCAGTTGATGGCAGCGGAGCATGAAGAAACGCGACGTAAGGCTTTCAAGGCGTTAGCCAATCATCTTCAACGCGTCAAATATGTTGTGCCGGAGGATCGGTTGATGCAACTGCAGGAACTCCGAATCTGGATCGAACTAGAAAATCCTAAATTGGGTAATATGCAGTACCATCCGAACCGGGGCTGGCTAATCGCCAACGGACACGATCCACGGCTTGTCAAGCACGTCCATATCCCGCATGCCAAAGAACTCTACGAACCCCATATGTGGACGAAGCACCCGTATGTCGTTCTGCACGAGCTCGCTCACTCGTTTCACGATCAGGTCTTGAGTTTTGACCAATTGGATATCCTCGGAGCCTTCGAGCAAGCAAAGAGGGATGGTATCTATGAGCAAGTATTGCTCTATACGGGCCAGCGAGTTCGGCACTATGGACTGACTGATCACAAAGAGTATTTCGCCGAAGCGACGGAGGCGTACTTCGGCGTTAACGATTTTTATCCGTTTGTGCGTGCGGAACTCATGGAGCACGACCCGGCAGTTTTCTCCCTGATGGAGAAGATTTGGGGACGAATCGAAGGGACGGTACAAAACAAATATAATGACCTTGCTCCGGCACCGCCGATGGGCTGGAACAGTTGGAATGCATTCGAAGCAGATATTAACGAGAGCAAGATTCGGGCTATTGCCGATGCGATGGTAAGTTCCGGTATGCGCGATGCGGGCTACACCTACCTTGTCTTAGACGACGGATGGATGGCTCCTGAGCGTGACGAGAACGGGCGCCTCATGGCAGACCCGAAGAAGTTTCCTAGCGGAATGAAATCCATCGGCGACTATATCCACAGCAAAGGCCTAAAGTATGGTATCTACCAGGACCGTGGAGTGATGACGTGTCAGCAACTGCCTGGCAGTTTTGAACATGAGCAGATCGACATGGAGACCTTTGCTGCCTGGGGTGTGGACTACATCAAGATGGACAGTTGCTTTGCCGAGAACAACGGGAGGATGAGTTCGGAAGATTATGCTCTTTATCGTAAGTATCTCGATGCAACCGGTCGGCCGATAGTGTTGAGCATCTCGGATTTCGGAAATGCCGCCTGGGTATGGGGTGGGAGGGAATCTTCCCAGCTGTGGCGAACATCAAATGATATTTATCCCTGGATGGATTCGATATATGCCTGTGCGGACACTTCCGGTGGTGATTCAGCCATTCATCCTGCTTTTAACGGACTGTGGCAGTTTGCCGGACCAGGTCACTGGAATGATCCGGACATGTTGCAGGTGGGTAATCTGGGACATCTTGATGAGGACCGCGAAGGCGTTGCAGACCGGGCTCACTTCAGTCTGTGGTGTATTCTCGCGGCACCGCTGATGGCCGGCAACGACCTGACGAAGATGAGTGAAGAGGTTAAGGACATCTTGAACTCACCTGAGCTTATCGCAGTCAACCAGGACAAACGCGGGATTCAGGGATACAAAGTTTACGATGAAGGAGACTGTGAGGTTTATAACAAGCCTCTCTCAGATGGAACTACGGCTGTGCTGCTGCTGAACAAGGGAGAGAAGAAGGCAGACATAAAAGTGTCGTGGGAAAAGATTGGTCTTTCGGGAACTCAACCGGTACGTGACCTTTGGGCTCGCAAAGACCTCGGAGAGTTTGAGGATTGCTTCACAGCCCATAACATAGGTCATCATGAGCACAGAATGATCAAGGTAGGAAGGTCGGGACCGCCTCTGACTGCCCCCGCGCCAATAGCGCTTGATAAATACACCGTGACCCGTAAAGGGGAGACTTACCTGAGTGACCTGTATTACAGCTGGAATGCGGAGAACGCCCCGGTTTATGATGCGGCGGTTAACGGAGGTCCTATCAAGGTCGGCGGCAAGACCTTCAAGAAGGGGTTTGGCTGTAAAGGCAAATCTGCTTTTATGTTCAAAGTTAACGGCCGAGCCGACCATTTCCGGGCAGTTGTCTCGATTGACGAATCGTATCAGGGTGAAGATACGGGTCGATTCCGCATTTTCAACGAAGATTTTTTTGCCAACAAGGTTCTCTGGGACAGTGGCGAAATGACGAAGGATTTACCTGCCAAGGAGGTAGATATAGAGCTTGAGGATGTTTATTGCCTGATGCTGGTCTTTGATGGAGACGATGTTCTGGGTAATTGGGCAGACGCGCGTGTGATTTCGGACAACTGACCTTTCCTCGGATACAAACAACGAAAGTGAAAAGAACTATATTATGTCTGCCTCAGCACCTCGCCCCGCATCGGCATGGACCGAATACGCACCCCTGTCGCATTAAACACCGCGTTGCCGATAGCAGGCGCAACTGCAATAATAGGTGTCTCACCGCCGCCCGCCGACGGAATATCCAGGTTATTGACAAGATGCACATCAACCTTCGGGACATCACTGAATCGCGGAACCCGGTACCTGTGCAGGCTCGCGTTAAGAATCCTGCCGTCCGCAAATTCCATCGCCTCGCTCAGCGCGCCGCCCAGCCCCATCACAATGCACCCTTGTACCTGCGACAGCAGGTTCCCGGGATTCTGGATTGGCCCACACTCAAATACCTCACAAACCTCGTTCACCTTTATCTCCCCACGCCTGCGATCGATGCTCACCTCCACACACGCAGCAACACACGAATTCTTCTCCGTCCCACACGCAAGCCCCACACCGATATCCCCCGTAACCTTCTTCCTCCGCGTGTCCCAATCGAACTGCTTTGCAGCTGTCTCAAGCACTTTTCGTATGCGAGGATTCTCAAGGTGCGCAAGCCTGAACTCAAGTGCATCCACCCCGGCCGCCGCCGCAAGCTCATCCATAAACGACTCCCGCGCAAAATTATTCGCCGTTGCAGCCAGGCACCGGTACGCACCCTGTCGCAGCGGCGAATCCGACCCCACAGACTGTATCCGGACGTTCTCAATCCGGTAAGGCGTATCTATCGCTGACCCGCCCGCGTTAATGTTAGTAAAATCCCACGTAATCACAGCCCCGCTCTCATCCAGGCCACCCTGGCATTCGATGACCGCCGCCGGTCGGAAATAAGCCCACGTGAACTCCTCTGTCCGCGTCCAGTGCACCGCAACCGGCCGCTTAGCAGCTTTTGCCAGTCGCGCCGCCTCCTCCGCTGCCTCGCCCGTATGCTTACCACCGAATCCGCCCCCCATATCCGGAACGATAACCCGTATCTGCTCCGCAGTCATCCCCAAGGCCTCCGACAAGTCCTCCCGCACCCCATGCGGATAATCTACCCCCGCCCAAACCGTCAGATTCCCGTCCTTCCACTCTGCCGTTGCCGCCCGTGGCTCCATCGGAGTATGCTGAATGTACGCCACCTCATATGTCTCGTTCAGCACCTTCTTGGCATCCGCAAGCCCCTTCTCAATCGAACCTTCAGTATTCGACCGTGACCGGCCGCCCCCTCGCGCATTCTTCTTCAGGTACGCAAACACTTCCTTGCTCGATGGCTGACCATCCATAGTCTTCCACGAAGCAGTCTTCGCAATAGCATCCAGCGCCCGACTCACCGCAAACGACGTCGGCGCAGCACACCCGACAAACTGACCTTCATGAACGACAACCACACCCTTCATTGCACGCGCTTCAGAAATATCTATTGATTCAAGCGTAGCCCCGTAAGAAGTAGGCCGCAGAATCTTTCCGTACAGCATGTTGGGGCGCACAATGTCCGATGGATACTGGTGTGCTCCCGTGACAAGGTCCCGGCTGTTCGGCCTGGGAATAGCTTGGCCAAGTGATTCCCATTTGCTTGCGGGCGTAAGAGCAACCTCGGATACAATGGCTTCCTTGAATGCCTTGTCGATATCGGCCGATTTAGCCAGACCGGCATAGCTGATAGTCTGCTTCGTCGTACGGTGGGTAATGATGCCCTTGCGTACCTCTAAAACACTTGCATCAACATTCCATTTTTCCGCGGCAAGGCGCGTCAACAGTTCGCGGGCGGTGGCAGCGCCTCGGCGCACCGCTGGAACCGTTGACGGAGTAGTTCTGCTACCCGCAGTCCGCCCATCATCCGGAACCAGTGCACTGTCAGCCATCACAAGGCGAATTTGGCCCACGGCTACCCGCAGCTCTTCTGCCGCTGCCTGAGTCAGTTGTGCCCGCGGGCCCTGGCCTTCCTCGACCTTGCCGGTCATAACTGTAATTATGCCGTCCTCATTGAGGTGAAGCCGTGCCGCCACCGACATTGGAGTACGCTCACGTCGCTGACCAAAAGAGACCGGCTCAGTTACCGTGATTAGAAGACCTGCACCAAGTAGCTTTATGAAGGAACGTCGACTAATAACGACTTCATATCTCGGCTCGTCGGACAGCTCACAAATCTCTGGTTCGACTATCTCGGGTAAAATGTCTCTGTTCATCAGTTTTAACTCCTCATCTTTTCAGAGGCGCGACGCACAGCCTTGAGTATCTTCAGATACCCGTTGCATCGACATAAATTACCGTTCATTGCTTCCACAATCTCTTCATCTGTGGGATTAGGACTTTTCTCAAGCAGTGCCACCGTCGTCAGAACCATCCCGCTGGCGCAATATCCGCACTGCATCGCCCCCTCCTCAAGGAATGCTTCTTGGACAGGATGAAGTGACCCGTCTGCGCTCAGCCCTTCGATGGTGGTGATGGTTTTCTTGTCTGCCTTCGCTACGGCAGTAACACAAGAGAGGATACGCTCACCGTCCATCAGGACCGTACAAGCGCCGCAGGCACCTTGCCCGCAACCGTACTTGGTGCCCGTAAGGTGCAAGTCTTCCCTTAACACATCAAGGAGAGGACGGGCGGCATCAGTCGTAACAGTTTTCTTTTCACCGTTGACAGTAAAACTTACTGTTGTTTCCATGGCAATGCTCCAAAGTCTATAAATCCAAAAAGCGACATAGAGGCCAGTATGGTGCAGGAATTATTGTAAACCGGAACCATTGGGTAGTCAACTCCCGATTCAGAAATTTTTTCCGTCAGCAAAAATGAGACAATTTACTTTTTAAATTAGGAGATGATTTCAATTCCCGTTGTTGAGATTTTACTGTTCTCTGAGATTTCCCACTTAAACGAGGAAGGCCAGAGCCCGCGGGCACAACTGACTCAGGCAGCGGCAGAAGAGCCTACCGATCTGACCGTGTTATCCAGAAAAAGGCTGTTTATTGTCCGCCTCCAACGTTCTTTGTTCTTAAAGGTGTTTGAGTCGGTGATTATAAGCAGATTTCGATGGAAAATCGACTGAAAACAGCAAATTTATATCTTGCTGTGTGTGTTGTTTTGCAGTATTTTAAACTCGGCGGACTTTTGACGCCTTAAGTTATAAATATATTGAAAGGATTGGAATTTATGAAAACGAATTCTATTATTTTTGGACGGATGGTTTCGTTTGTGATTGGTTTGATTATTGTTATTATGTTTGCTGATTCCTCAGGTTTTTCAAAACAATTACGGGTGCCCGAACGAGGTTTTATCAGCTCCCAATCCGCGGAAACCTGGGAACAAGGATTACTCTCCGGAAACGGCACAATAGGTGCCAACGTTTTTAGCCGTCCTTTGGATGAAACGATCATTTTTACCCATGAACGTATGTTCCTGCCGATGGGAGCCCCGAAGATGCCACCCGATTCCTCATCAAGGTTATTCGAGGTTAGGAAGTTGATCGAACGGGGATTGTACAAGCAGGCGACCCGGTTGGCTTTTGATTTCTCAGAGCAAAAAAGTTTTATGTATCCCGATCCCTTTGTCCCGGCTTTTGACCTCAGTATAAAGATGGAATCCGAGAAGGAAATCACCGATTATATGCGGTCCGTGGATTTCCAGACCGGTGAGGTGACCGTCCATTGGGACGATGACCGCGGTGTGTTCGAGCGCCGGCTGTTCGTCTCACGAGCGGACGGAGTTGCTGTTTTGTTTATAACGGGGCCGAAGCAGGCAGCGGTGAATTGCCGACTTAAACTCAAGCCGCGCAATCCTAGTGATAAGCTTGATCCCGAGCAGGTAAAGTATTCGTCTGAAAGGTTCGAGAGTCACATTAGCGATCTGAAAATAACCGCCGAAAAGTCAGCGCTGACCTTCCGTAACACCTTTGCCAAAGCGTATCCTGGGAGCATCCATGCCTTGGAAGGAGTAGCCCAGGTTATTGTGAAAAACGGCACGACAACACCTGATGGAGACACACTTCTCATCTCCGGAGCTGATAATGTGCTGGTTTTTGTTGATATCAAAATAATCTACGAGCCCGAGCGTTCGCGGATTGAAGAAACGAAAAGCTTTCTGGCCGGCCTCTCGAGCAATTATGAGAACCTGCTCCAACGCCATAAGCGCATCCATGCTGAAATCTTCAACCGGATGCGGTTGGACATTGGCGGCGGCTCGGACCATAACTTAACTACTGAAGAGTTGCTGGCCAAAACAACCAACGATAATCTCTCGAAGGCGCTTATAGAAAAAGAATTCGACGCGGCTCGCTACAACATCATCTCCTGTACGGGCGAGCTTCCTCCGACCCTGCAGGGCGTATGGGCCGGAACCTATGTTCCCGATTGGGCCAGTGACTATACCCATAATGGTAACGTGCCCTCGGCCATTGCCAGTATGCTTATGGGAAATATGCCCGAGCTTATGCTGGCCTACACTTCCTATATTGAGTCAATCGTTCCCTACCTGGAGATTAATGCCAAACACATATTTGGAGCGAGGGGTATTGTCCTTCCTTCCCGGTCGACGACCAACGGTTTTAATAACGCCTTAGCGCCAGAATTTGCGGGTGGTTTCTGGGTGGCAGGTTCGGCGTGGGCCGCCCACTTTTTCTATGATTATTATCTGTATACGGGCGACCGGGAGTTCCTGGCCGAACACGCACTGCCGTTTATGGAAAAAGCAGCGATGTTCTTTGAGGACTATTTATACGAGGGCCCGGATGGTAAATATATTTTCTCACCGACACAATCCCCGGAAAACACCCCCGGTAATTCTGACTCACAGGGCTCTTTTAATGCAACTATGGACATCGCGGCAGCCAGGGAGTTATTGCAGAATGCGATTGCCGCCTCACGGGAATTGGGTCTGAATCAAGAGAAGATTCCTCTCTGGCAGACGATGCTGAAAAAGATGCCCGATTATATGATTGGCGAGGATGGTGCTGCCAAGGAATGGCTTACGCCCAAACTGGAAGATCAGCATAGCCACCGACACTCCTCTCAGCTCTATCCCCTTTTTGATGGAATGCCGGAAGAGATAGCTCAGGCTCCTGAACTTCAGGCTGCTTTCAAACGGATCATCGAAATCAAACTTGATAGACACTGGAAGGAGGGTTCAGGCTTCATGTCCTTTGGAGTGGTTCAGCTCGGGCAGGCGGCCACCAGCCTGGGAGAGAATGAGCTGGCGTATCAATGTCTGGTACATCTCGTCAACCGCTACTGGCTGGACAACTTGGCCTCAATGCACAATCACAAATCTCTGTTAAATATGGACATCAGCGGAGGCATGCCTGCGGTGATCATCAAGATGCTCGTGGCTTCCGAACTCGGTAAAATACAAATACTACCCGCTCTTCCGGCAGCTTGGCCGTCGGGGACGATTGAAGGGGTGTTATGTCGCGGGCAGGTTGAGATAAAGCGTCTCCATTGGAACAATAACCTGGTCCTGGTCAGCTTTGTGTCAGCCGGGAAACAGTCGGTCATATTGGAAGCACCCTCTGAAATAAGCAATATCTCCGTGAGGAACGGAAGCGTCGTGATTAAGGAAACCGGTCAGAAAAACAGTCGCAGGCTCTCACTCCCCGCCGGGAAGGACATTACATTAGAAATTAAAATAAAGTGAACTATGAATTGCTCTGATAAGAAATACAAATATCTTATGCACTGAATCTTAACGGTTCAGTAATATTATCAGAAAATTTAAAAGCAAAAGTTCGTGCCATATTATTAAAAAAGATTAAAAAACATAAATATCCCTTAATATTCTATTGGAAAAGAAGCTCAGCGGCGCAGCTGAGCAGGGATATATAATGTTATATGAGAAATCCCGGAATATAGAACTTATCATAAGAATTCAATAATGGGAAATAACCCAGATGTCTGAATTTCAACCGTTTGTTATGGAACGCATGATGTCCAGGTTTGAACAGGATGCCGAATACAACCTGTCTGAAAGCGGAGTAAACCCCATTTTACTTGGTGAGCTGTTAGCCGATGCTCCCGATTATATCAATCACTTACTCGCCACCGGACTCAACTATCCGCATGTCAATGGCATCCCCGAACTGCGGGAGAACATCGCCGCTCTTTACGAAGGGGCTGCGATGGACAACATCTTGGTTACTGTAGGGGCAATTGAAGCCAACTATATTACAATCCGTACCCTGCTCAGTGCAGGAGACGAAATCGTAATCATGCTGCCCAACTATATGCAAATCTGGGGCATTGCGAAAAACTATGATTTTAAATTAAAAACATTTCATTTGCGTGAAGAAAATGGCTGGGCAGTTGATTTGGACGAGTTAAACGAAGCTGTTACAGAAAATACAAAGCTCATCGCCGTATGTAATCCAAATAATCCCACTGGCTATATTCTCACCGAGGCCGAAATGGATACCATCATCGATATGGCTGAGCGAGGTGGTGCATGGATATTAGCTGATGAAGTATACAGAGGCGCCGAGCGATTAACAGATGAACAAAGCCCGTCCTTTTATAGCAGGTACAACAAAGTGATAGCGGTAGGCAGTATGAGCAAAGCGTACGGCTTGCCTGGCCTTCGCATAGGTTGGGTAGTTGGCCCTGTTGATACAATAGACGATATTTGGGCTCGGCATGAATACACTACGATTAGCGCCGCTATCTTGTCAAACAAACTTGCCTCAATTGCCTTATCCCCAGAAGTGCGCCTGCGAATTATTCAGCGTACTCACAATTATATCCGAAAAGGATATTCAGTTCTGCAAAAATGGATGGATAGACATAAGAATATATTCAGTTTTACACCTCCACAGGCGGCCGCAATAGCTTTCGTACGTTACCATTTAGACATCAATTCTACTGAGTTTACAGAGCGGTTGCGTAAAGAAAAGAGCGTGCTCATTGTCCCCGGTGACCACTTCGGTATGGATAAATTTGTCCGAATCAGTTTTGGTCTGCCGGAGGATTACCTCACATCGGCACTAAACCGCATCCATGACTTTGTCATGGAGTTAAAAAATTAATCAACTAATAGCCGGGCTTTCCTTAAACCAGGATGGGGCAGTTTTTCTCGACAGAGGAGAAAATTTTAACTTTCTTGAGCAATAATATGCGTCAGAATGACACAACTTATTCAAAAGTCATTGCTTATGGCCAGAACCCTTGCAAAAATGGGTCATCATGAGGTTTTTAAAATTCTTTGCTTGACATATCCCGCCGGATAAGGTAAAATGAGGAAAATAATTGAATGCTTGGACGGGGGAAAAAAATGCAGTTGGTAGTAAAACAAAGCGGCAGAGTAGTTAACGAATTCAGTTTCGCACAGGGCCCTGTCTATCTAGGCAGAATGGCAAATAGCCAGGTTTTTTTGCCCGACAGAGCTGTTTCAAAGCAGCATGCGGTAATTACGAAAACAGATAATGGTAAATGGTCGATTGAGGATTTGGACTCGGCCAACAAGACACACCTGAACGACAAGGCAATCAAGAAAGCTCAGATAAACAGTGGTGATGTTATTCAGATTGCTGATTTTATCATTGAGGTCAATGTAGATGATAAGAGAGAGGCCCCAGAACCGGCTCATTCCGAAGACACCATTCAACTGGAAGCTTCACTTGCAACACCGGCCCATGATATCGTCGTCAGAAAACCTGATGCCGGCCATGCACCGGCAATGAGATTGCCGGCCAAGCGATTAACAGATTTTACGCTTGCCGCTGAGAAAATAAGCGCAGCAGATAATATCGACGATTTGCTCTTGAATTTGTTGGAGATTACTTTAAAGCAGTTTAGCGCTTTTCATGTCTGGTGTGCATTGAGAGAACAACCCACAGGTCCAATGCTGTATTACTCCGGCAAGAAGCGGGCCGGCCAATCCGTTCAACTAAGCGAAATAAAACTCCAGGATAAAATCACTCAAGCCGTTGAAAAAGGACAGTCTCTGGTTTTGCCGAGAGTTTCAGCACAATTAGAAGGAACGGAAAGAATACGCTCCGCCCTGATAGCATCTATAATGCGCCCCGTCGGCTGCTTTGGGGTAATATATGTCGACAACGCTATGATTCAGGAACACTATACTCTCGGCGACCTGGACTATTTGATGTTACTCGCGATCCAGGCCGGCTCTATGCTAAAAAGACTTATAAAAACATAAAGCAGGCATTCTTCTCATACCCCAGTGGAAGATTTTATTGTCTTTTGTATTTCCCGATTAATTGTCCCGTAGCTAAAATGTGTCCTTCCATAGCTTTCAGCAGTTGTCCCTTGGTAGCGCCGGCCTCCAGACCTGCGTCACTATCGAGTGCGTAAATCTTAAAGAAATATCTATGAGTGCCGCTGGGCGGACATGGGCCGCCGTAACCAATTCTGCCGAAGTCGGATGTTCCCTGTTTAGCTCCGTTGGGCAAACTCTCGTCGGCCGGAATGTTTTCCGCAAGCTCACTTGTCTCAGCAGGAAGCTCATACAAAACCCAATGGACCCACGTCCCCATCGGCGCATCGGGGTCGTCTGAAATCAGAGCGATGCTTTTAGTTCCCTCCGGCACATTCTGCCACTGCAGCGGCGGTGAAATATCCTCTCCGTCGCAGGTGTATTTGGAAGGTATCATACCGCCTTCTTCAAAAGCGGGGCTGGTAATTTTAATTTCCATTTTCTTACCTCCTTCTGTTTCTGAGTTGAGCTTTTTACGGTTTTAATGGTTGTTTATTTTTATAAGAAATTGCGAGCGAGAGGATTCGAACCTCCACCCTCTATTGAGGACAAGGACCTAAACCTTGCGCGTCTGCCAGTTCCGCCACGCTCGCATATTCGTTATTCAGTCTGCTGACTTTTGTCTTCGGACTTCTGCTCTTTCGATATTTTCTCGATACGCTGCTCAGCTTTTTGCAGAATCTCTCTGCATCGATTAATCAAAGTCATTCCTCTTTCATACTGTTCGAGACTTTCCTGAAGCGGAATTTTGCCCTGTTCGATTTTTTCCACGATTGCTGTCAGCTCCTTGATGGAATTCTCGAAGTTCAGTTTGCCGATATCGTTATTTTGTTTTTTGGCCATTTTTTACCTTTTTCCTTTTTATTCAAAACTATCTCCTGCCAGCTGCCTTAGATTCCCTATTCTTTTTGATTTTCCGTACAAGCTTTGACCCAAGGAAGCCGATCCCGACAGTAGTAGTCTTGAGTAGGTGGATACGCCTCAGGATTGTCTAAGCTTCCTGTGGTAATGTCAATTTCATTTTTCCGCCGGTCGATTTTGTATGTGAGTGATGTTCCACATTTCGGACAGAATGTTCTTTCGACATTGGGCGAGGAAGCAAATCGATTAGGCTCGCCCTGGGTGAAAGAGAAGTTTCGATCAGGTACAGTTATCCACGCCACAGCTTGTGCTCCGCATGAGCGTCGGCAGTCAGAACAGTGGCACATTGTGGCATAAATGGGATCACAAGTGAGAGAATAGCGGATTTGTCCACACATGCACCCACCTAATATTTCAACTTGTTTCATTTCTTCCTTTTTCATTTTATTGGCCAGCCGACTGAATTGCCTGTAATTATATATAATAGGGCGTGAATTACAATCCAGAAGGGGATTTTTCGGGGCCAGGAGGGCTGGTTTTGAGATTGGGTTTTTTGGGTTTGAATTGGATTTTTTTGGGTTTGCTTTTCCCGCCTTTCTGAAGTCGTAAATTTACATAAGTCCTTGTTAAAACTAGGCTAACGTTTATTTGAGTGTCCAGCAAATTGGGTTTGTTTTGCATAATTCGTTAAAAATGGTCGCACGTTTCATTCCCCTAAGGGGTTTCCGCTTCGCTCCAAGGTTAAATGTTATTGTTA